>DATIWL010000171.1:0-18803 GCA_035519435.1 Terriglobales bacterium | reverse complement strand
TTGCCGCCGGGCATCGGCGTTTCCATCGAAATGAACCACTGCTCGGTGGCGCGGAAGATCACCGGATTGTGGCACCGCCAGCAGTGTGGATACTGGTGCTCGGTCTTCTCCGTGTGCAGCAGCACGCCGCGCTTCTTCAGCAGGTCGATGATGGGCTGATTCGCGTCCCACACGCGCTTGCCGTCATACTCCGGCAATCCGTTCCGCAGAATGCCTTTCTCATCGACGTTGCTTGTGGCATCGAGTCCGTACTTCACACCGGTCGCAAAGTCTTCGGCGCCATGCGAGGGTGCCGTGTGGACCACGCCGGTCCCGGTGTCCATGGTGACGTAGTCAGCCAGCACGCCAAGAACCTTGCGATCGAGGAAAGGATGCTGGAAGTTCAGCCGCTCCAGTTTCCGGCCGGGGAAGTGCGCGAGTTCCTTCGGACCAGCCAAGCCGCACTTTGCAGCAGTGTCCTGCGCCAGCTTCGCCGCAACGATGTAAACCTCGCCGCCTGACTCGATCCCGACGTATTCCTCATCCGGATGGAACGCAACTGCCATGGAGGCAGGCAACGTCCAGGGGGTGGTGGTCCAGATGATCGTCGAAACTTTCTTGCCCGCGAGAGCCGGATCGATCTTAGCCGGGTCGTCAAGCAACCCATACTTCACCCAGACCGTCGAACTCGTGTGATTTTCGTACTCGACTTCGGCTTCGGCGAGCGCCGTCTCGTCGTGCATGCACCAGTACACGGCACGCAGGCCTTTGTAGACGAAGTCGTTTTCGTAAAACGAATAAAAAGTGCTGAGCACGACTGACTCGTACTGCGGCGTCATGGTTGCGTAGGGGCGTTCGAATCGCCCGAAAACGCCAATGCGCTTGAACTGCTGCCGTTGCAGATCGAGGTACTTCTGCGCGTACTTGCGGCACTCGGCGCGCACCGCTGAGGCCGGCATCTGCAGCTTGCGTCCGCCGAGTTCCTTATCGACCTTGATTTCGATGGGCAGCCCGTGGCAGTCCCAGCCCGGCACGTAGGGGGCGTCGAAGCCGGACATGGTCTTGGACTTGACGATGAAGTCCTTGAGGCACTTATTCATGGCCGTGCCGAGGTGGATCGGCCCACTGGTGTACGGGGGGCCGTCATGGAGGACATAAACCGGCGCCCCCTTGCGCGCTTCCCGGATGCGGTCGTAGATCTTCCGGTCCTCCCAGCGAGCCAGGATTTTGGGCTCGTTTTGAGGCAGATTTGCCTTCATGGGGAAGTCAGTTCGGGGCAGGTTGATACTTGATTTGAGCTCCATCGGCACGAGCAGCGTTCTCCAAATGATTGAATCTTTTCATTATAGGGAGCGCAGAAGGACACGTCTATTGGAGAGGCCTTGGAGGCGACTGAGTTCAAAAAGTACTGTATCGGTTTGAGAAAAAGCGTGTACAATTTTTGTCAGATCGAAGAATTCGCGCATCTAAGGGAATGGAAGACAAAGGGTTGCCGCTGCGTGCTTCACGGCGGACTGTGCAGTCACAGGTCAGCGTGGGCTGGCCCTGACAATAACGGTTAACTCCCTGAACTGTGCAGTTGGGCGAATCCTTGGACAACATGAGTGCCATAGAAACCACGCGGAAAACAGAAGAGCAGAATCTTCTACCCGAGCCTGAACTCAATTTGCTCTTGAAAGACGAGGTTCTGGACGAACCGCTCTACAAGCGCCTATTCCGAGGGCTTGACGAGTTCTTCTTTCCCAAGAAACTTCCGCCGCTCGTGCTGACCTCGAAGCCTGTTCCCGTCAAAGACATCTGGGGTTTCTACAACTACAAGGGGATGGGGGCGGCTGGATCGACTGTCGTTCATATCATCGGGCTGTCTCTGATCATTGCCGGCACACTGTTAGCGCGCCGGGTCGTGAACGAAGTGATCGCTCCCAAACAGACGGTGGAGTTGATTGCGCCCGACAACATTCCCGCGCTGCAGCCTTCGAAGACAATTTCCGGCGGTGGCGGCGGCGGCGGCGACCGTGACAAGCTACAGGCGTCGCAGGGGCGTTTGCCGAAGCAGTCGATGCAGCAGTTCACTCCGCCGGCGGTGGTGGTTCGCAACGAGAAGCCGAAGTTGCCGATGGAGGCGACGGTTGTGATTCCGCCGGAAGTTCACCTGACGCAGCCCAACATGCCTAACCTGGGCGATCCGCTATCGCACATCCCTGGTCCGCCCTCGAATGGAATCGGATCGGGCGGAGGGATTGGATCGGGATCAGGCGGCGGCGTGGGAGTGGGCACCGGTCCCGGCTTTGGTGAGGGTCGCGGCGGCGGCACTGGCGGCGGCGTGTTCCGAGTCGGAGGTGGCGTATCAGCGCCACGGGTGATTTTCCAGCCGGATCCGGAGTACTCCGAAGAAGCGCGCAAGGCGAAGTATCAGGGCGTCTGCGTTCTCTGGCTGATCGTCGGTCCCGACGGCAGGCCGCGCGATATCAAGGTCGCCCGCACGCTCGGCTTAGGGCTCGATGAGAAGGCGATTGAGGCGGTGAAGACCTGGCGCTTCGAGCCGGCGATGAAAGACGGCAAGCCCGTGGCTGTGCAGATCAACGTCGAAGTGCAGTTCCGGTTGTACTAAAAGCGGAATCCAATAGCGAACGCTACTGAACGCCGGCCCCAGAGCCGGCGTTACTCTTTCAGGTCGACGTGGATTACGTCCTCGACCGGCAAACGCAGGAAGCGCGTCCCCATCTTTCTGAATTTCTCCACGGAATCGGTTGCAAAGAACCTGAGGAGGGGAGTCTCTTTCGACTGAGAACGTTGGCCTGAGGGCTGAATTTGCAGATGCTCGGCGACGGCCTGCGCCGTCGATTCGGCCGAGTCCACAATGGTCACGTGTGCAGGCGCCACACGCCGCAGCAGCGGCTTAATCAGGGGGTAGTGGGTGCAGCCGAGGACGAGAACATCGGCGTCCTGGGAATCGGCGGCAAAAGCTTCCGATAAATAGATCTTTGCCACCTGCTCGGTAACCGGATGTTCCACCCACCCTTCTTCCACCAGGGGCACAAAAAGCGGGCATGCCTTCTCGCGAACCGCGACTCCTCTGGCTTCGAGGGCCCGGCGATACGCATGGCTGGTCACGGTGGCCTCGGTTCCGAGTACGACAACTTTCTTCTGGCGACTGGCGGCCGCCGCCGCTGAAGCGCCGGGATCGACGACCCCAATCACGGGGACTCGCGAAGCTGCCTTAATTTCGTCGAATGCCAGCGCCGTCGCGCTGTTGCAGGCGATGACCAGCATCTCGGCGCCGCGATCCTGCAGGTAGTGTGCTGCCCCCGTCGCATAGTGCGCAACCGTTGCAGCGGACTTGGAGCCGTAAGGAAGACGTGCGGTATCACCAAAGTAGAGATAGTCGGCAACGGGAATGCGGTCGACGAGAGCGCGCAGGACCGTAAGTCCTCCTACGCCGGAATCGAATACTCCAATCGTTGTTTTCCTGGAAGCAGGCACGGACGGCAGCATCACTCCGCGGTCGTCGCCGATCATCGGCCGCAAAGGGAATCCGGATTCTAACAGGTTTCGCCGGCCGGCCGTTGTCAGGGGCGAATGCAAGGGCGCAGTCAGTTGCGGTACCAGCCTTGCGCCATTATCCTTCCCTCGTATGCCCAGCACTCTTGTGGAATGCGTGCCCAATTTTTCCGAAGGCCGCGATAAAGCGAAAGTCGATGCCATCGTCGACGCGATGAAGATACCCGGCGTTTATCTCCTCGACCGTGAAATGGACGCCGATCACAACCGGTGTGTGATCACTCTTGTAGGGGAGCGCGAACCGATTCAAGAGGCCGCCATCCGCGGGGTGGGGAAAGCCTCGGAATTGATCGACCTGACGAAGCATCAAGGCGCACACCCGCGTATGGGAGCGGCTGATGTCGTTCCCTTCATCCCGATTGAAGGCGTGACGATCGAAGATTGCGTTGCCATGGCGAAGCACGTTGGCGCAGAGATCGCGAAGCGCTACCAGATTCCGGTCTACCTTTACGAAGCCGCCGCAGCGATACCGGAGCGCCAGAACCTCGAGAACATCCGGCGCGGGCAGTTCGAAGGCATCCGCGACGAGATTGCCACCAATCCCGCCCGTAAGCCCGACTTTGGCAAGCCCTGCGTGCACCCGACTGCCGGCGCGACCGTAGTCGGCGCGCGGAAGTTCCTCATTGCCTACAACGTATTTCTGAATACACCCGACGTTGAGATTGCAAAGAAAATAGCGAAGGCCGTGCGCTTCTCGAGCGGCGGATTGCGCTTTGTGAAGGGCGCCGGATTTCTGGTGCGCGGGATGGCGCAGGTCTCGATGAACCTCACCGATTTCGAACAGACGCCGATCCACCGTGTCTTCGAATACGTGAAGCGCGAAGCCGCGCGCTACGGGGTGGCTCCGGTGTCGAGCGAGATTGTGGGCCTGATTCCCAAGAAGGCTCTCGAACAGGCAGCGGAATGGTTCCTGCAGGTTGAGAACTTCGATTCAACCTTGATCCTGGAGAATCGCCTCGCCGCGGTCACGGGAGGAAAGATGGCCGTCGGTGGCCTGCGTGCCGGAATCGAACCTTTCATCGAACAACTCGCCGCACCAACCGCGACTCCTGGCGGAGGGAGCGCGGCCGCCGCCAGCGGCGCCATGGCCGCGGGTCTCGCCAACATGGTCGCGTCCATGTCACGCGGCAAGAAGGCGTACGTGCAATATGAGGCGCAGCTCAGCGAGGCGATCGCCCACCTGGGCCAGCTCCGCGAAGAACTCAAGGCAGCCATCGATGCCGACGCCGACTCCTACACCATGGTCGTGAAGGCTTACAAAGCGGCGAAAGAGGCGTCCAATGGCGAGGCCGCGATCACAGCCGCCCTGAAGCAAGCCACGAGCGTTCCGCTGGGAGTGGCCGAACGCGTGACCGAAGTTGCCCAGATCGCGGAGAAACTCGCACCGATCACCAATCCCAACATGAAGTCGGACCTGACTACGGCGGTCGCTCTGGCCAAGGCCGCCCTGACCGGGGCGCTGGCCAACGTAGAGATCAACCTGGAGTCGCTGAAGGATGACGGGTTCGTAGCAGAAACGCGAAAGAAAGCAATGACACTGAAGGTGTGAGATCGCTTGCGAGCGCGCAAGCTCCCGCTTTCGCCCCGTTCTACCGTCAGAACCCGGCTATGCACTTTAGTACCAATCTTGTCAGCGGGTTCGGCATTAAAATGGGTGCAGACCATCAACACACAAGTGACCGTCGGCATCCAATGATGCAGACTCTTTAGAGGATGTGTATGAAGAACTGGTTTTTCGCCATCTTGTTGCTGTGCGCCACCGCCGCCTATTCGATGCCCATGGGCACTTCGGCCCGTTCGATGGTGCCGGCTGAAATTCAGCAGATCATCAGTGTCGATTACCGTGCCTTGAAAGATTCGCCCACCGCGCAGGCTCTGAAGGCGCAGGTGCTGCCCGACAACCTGAAGGAATTCGAAGCCGCGCTCAAGGGCATCGGCATCGACGCGGACCGGGACCTCGACCAGCTCACCTTCGCCTCGTTCCGTTCCGGCAAGCAGGGGATCCAGGTTGTGAGCGTGGCGCAGGGGTCATTCTCGGCGAAGGCCGTCGTGAAGAGAATGAAGCTCAAGAAGATCACCGGGACGAAATACGGCACGGCCGTGATCTATCCGATGAACAACGGCCTGGTCATGACGTTTCTCGACGAATACACGCTCGCCTTTGGGACGCAGGCCTCGCTGCAAAGCGCGCTAGATACCCGCGACGGGAAGCGTCCGACGCTGGACTCGAATTCCACCATGAACGACCAGATGGCGGCAGTCGACTCCGCCCCCGTGTGGAGCATTCTCGACCAGCAGGGAACTCAGGCCATGCTGCGGTCTGCCCTGGGCGATGCTTCCAAGGTTGCCGATTACGACACGGTCAAGAAGCGGTTGCTTGCTTCGCGCTATACGATGAATTTCCAGAATGGCGTGAACTTCGACCTGAACGTCGTCACGTCCGACTCGATGACGGCGGCTACGCTCTCCTCGCTGGTCAAGGCCGGCATGCTCTACAAGAAGCTGAACGCTTCTCCGGTCGAAAAGACCGCCATTGACGCCATGACCGTCGATTCCGACAGCTCGAACCTGCAAGTGCACTTCAAGACTGACGACCAGAAGTTCCAGTCGCTGCTTCATTCGCAGTTGTTTATGGCGGTATCACGCTAAGAACAGTCACTCACAACTGAGTCCCGGAGCCTGCTCCGGGACTTTTTCTTTGTAGACTTCTCAGGAGGTGTGCTGCCTGTGATAGAACCGCCGCGCTTTGAGGCGGTTTCCGCACACCTTCATGTCGCACCAGCGGCGGCTGTGATTCTTGCTGCGGTCCACGAACATCCAGCGGCAAGAAGGCGAGTCGCACTCATGGACATAACTCAGGTCGCCAGAGGTGAGCAGATTGCTCGCCGACTTGGCAATCGGCCAGAGCAGGGAATCGAGGCGCGGACCGGATACCCCGGGGAATTGCAGGCGATATCCACCGCGCCTGAGTTGCAGCTGCAAGCGGCCAAGAGCCTCACCCAAAAATCCGTTGAAGACTTTGACATCGGATGGGTCTGGCCGCTGGTTCCTCAGGCCGTGGCTGATGATCCGGTAGAGGCATTCGCGAAGTTCGATCGCTTTGCGCAGCGCCGCAACCGCGGCATGGGGACGCCGGGCGGCCGCCGCCAGCAGAGCGCCTTTTTGTGCCGGACCGATTGCCCCGGCCTGAAAGGCCCAGTCGGCGAGATTCCCATACGTTGACAGCAGTTCTGTGTGACGTTCAGGGGAAGGACGGTTATCGAGCGTATTAATAAAATCCAGGCACAGTTCCCCGGCGATAATTTGAAACTCCACAATGCTCCTGTCATCCAATATTCTACTCTAACCGCTTAGTGCCATATTGACAGGTTAGATGCGTCCGGCTACTATAACCGGTATACATAGGGATAGAAGGTTATGTCGGCAACGTCGCTGAATCCGGATTTGGCGCTTCCGCAAACGCGGCCCTCGCGCCTCCTCATGACGCTCTCGTTCTTCGCAATCTATTTCATTTGGGGAACGACTTATCTCGCGATTCGGTACGCTGTCGAGACGATTCCACCGCTGGTGACCGCCGGGATCCGCCACACCACGGCGGGCCTAATCCTGCTGGCGATTGCCTGGTCGCGCGGCTTCCGGCCTCGTCGTGAGCACTGGACGGCCGGAATGATCCTGGGGGCGCTCTTTTTTCTCGTCGGCCACGGCAGCCTGCACTGGGCGGAAAAATACGTGTCATCAGGCCTGGCGGCGTTGCTGGTAGCGAGTGAGCCAGTCTGGATTCTGCTGCTCGGAACGGCCATGGGTCAGCAGCGGATTAACTGGCTGAACGGCATGGGCCTGCTGATGGGCCTGGCCGGAGTGCTCATCCTGACGGCACAGGATCTCCTGACAGGAAGCTCTTTAACGTGGGCCGTGCTGGCCGTACTGGCGGGAGCGGCATCGTGGGCCGTCGGGGTCTGCGTCGGGCCGCGTCTTCGCCTGCCGCGCGACGCCATGGGACGTGCCGCGGTCCCGCTTGTCTGCGGGGCCGTGATGCTGCTGATCGCGGCCGCGGCGAGCGGCGAATTTTCGGCCGTTCACTGGAGCGCTGTCTCGCTGCGGTCACTGCTGGGACTGGGGTTCCTGATCAGCTTTGGTTCGGTGGTGGCGTTCACTGCCTATACGTGGCTCCTGCAGCATTGCTCGCCGACGGTGGTGGCGACTCATACCTTTGTGAATCCGCTGGTCGCGGTGCTGGTCGGATGGTTATGGGCGTCCGAAGCAATGAGCGTCCGAATTGTCGCAGCGACGGCGGTGATTCTGGGCGCGATTGTGTTGATTCAGCGCGGCGACCGCCACGCGGAGATGCAAGCGGAAGCGGTACAGTCGGATTAAATTGCAGAAGGCAGAAGTCAGATTGCGGAAGTGAAAACCAGCTGGGAGCTTCGGGCCACGAGCAAATCGTTGTTTCTTTGAGCGCAGATTTTACTCGCGGCTCGAAACTCGCGGCTCCGATCACTTGTGCAGTTTGCCTTCTGACTTTTGACTTTCTCTCTTTTCCTTCGCCCAGCCTTCCTTGACTATTTGCCGAGCTCGTCCGAGGGCAAGGGAGTCGGCGGGAACGTCCTCAGTGATGCAAGACGCTGCAGCGATGTAGGAATCTTTCCCAATCTTGATGGGCGCGACCAGGATTGAATCGCTGCCGACAAATACCCCATCCTCGATGACCGTCTTGTACTTGTGAACACCGTCGTAGTTACAGGTGATCGTGCCTGCGCCCACGTTGACGCCCTCGCCGATCTCAGAATCGCCCAGATAGGTCAGATGATTGGCTTTGGAACCCTTGCCCAGCCGCGTCTTCTTCGTCTCCACGAAATTGCCGACGTGCGCTCCTTCGCCGACGTCGCTGCCGGGACGCAGTCGTGAGTACGGGCCGACGACGGCGTGGTTGGCAATGCGGGAGTCGTCCATCACGCATCCGGGGAGCACATTCACGCTGTCTCCAATGGTGGTGTTCTTGATGACGCTGTAGGAGCGGATGCGGCAGTCGGTGCCAATTCTGGTTTTGCCCAGCAACTGGACGAAGGGCTCAATCACTGTATCGGCGCCTATCTCCACATCACTGTCGATCACGCAGGTTTGTGGATAGTAGATCGTCACACCCTCAGTCATGAGTTGGCGGCACTTTGCCATCCGAAGGGCGGCGTCAAGGTCTACCAGTTCGGCACGGGTATTCGTGCCCAAGACCTCGCCGGGATCGAGCGTTCTTAGGGCAAGTACTCTTTTCCGAGCGCGAGCGAAAACCTCAGCCATATCGGTGAGGTAGTACTCGCCGTGCACGTTCTTGGTCGTCAGTTCGCTGATGTGCTGATAGAGCGCGGCGACGGAGAACACGTAGAACCCGGAGTTGATCTCGCGGATTTTCTTCTGATTCGCATTTGCCGACTTTTCCTCCACGATTGCCCGCACGTGGGCACCCTTCGGGCTTTTTCGGATTACCCTCCCATAGCCGTACGGGTTGTCGAGCACAGCGCTGAGAAGTGTCATCGTAGCCTTCTGGGCGGCGTGAAAGGCGCTGAGATTCTGAATCGTCTCGCCTGTGATGAGCGGAGCGTCGCCGGAGAGGACGATAACCTGATCGTAGGGAGCGAGCGCTTCGCGGGCCACCATCAGCGCATGACCGGTCCCGCGTTGTTCCGTTTGGAGGACGAACTGCACGCCAGTTTCGCCCACGGCATGGCGGACGCGATCCGCTTCGTGCCCAATGATGACGAAGACGTCCCGGGCAGGCACGACTTTGGTCGCGGTCCCAATTACGTGTGCCAGAATCGGCTTCCCGCCGACTTCATGCAGGACTTTCGGGTGTTTTGATTTCAGCCGCGTTCCTTTTCCAGCGGCCATGATGGCAATCGCCACGCGCGGCGGAGAAGCCAGGGAAGATACATTATTGGTGCGGGATAATTTCGCCATTCTGAGTCAATATACCGGAACACTCGTGGGCCGCAGCCAACGGAATTGTAGTCGGCCGCAAGGCAGGCCCGCTGTTGTTGATCTCCAAACTCCGACTACCAACCGCGAATTCCTGGGCTACCGACGCGCCGGATGCCGGTCCGGGGCTTGGGCCATGAGCGCCATCAGATCGCGCGCCACGCGATCGGTGGCATGACGGGCGACCTCGCCCTCGTCCAGATAGTCGCCCTGAATCGGACATACCCCCAATGCCTCAATCGCGTCCAGATCGGCCACAATCTGCGATGCGCCTTCCAATGCGTACTTCGCTTTCATCTCAGGCGGCGCTTCGTTCTGATTGATCAGCGCGTAATCGAATAACTGGCCGCCCGCATGTGTGTTCAGAGCGCGAATGTGGTCCGCAGCAGTTAATCCAAGACTTTCATTTGCCTGTGTCATTAGATTGCAGACAAATACTTTAATGGATGCCGATTCTCGCACTGCCTTGGCGATGCCACGTACCAGAAGGTTAGGAATCAGGCTGGTGAAGAGTGAGCCGGGACCGATGGTGATCAGGTCCGCTGCTGCAATCGCTTCCAGGGTTTGTGGCAGAGGCTCGACGTCCTGCGGGACGAGGAACAGTTCCTTGATCTTGCCTTTGCTGGCGGTGATCTTCGTCTCGCCGCGTACGCGCGAGCCGTCCTCCATGGCAGCCTCCAACTCGACATTGGAAGAGGTCGCGGGATAGATGTGCCCCCGGGTGAGGAGAATCTCTGATGAAAGCCGTACCGCCTCCGCGAAGTCTCCGGTGATCGACGTCAAGGCGGCGAGGAACAGGTTCCCGAAACTATGGCCCTCAAGCCCCGAACCCTTCTGGAAGCGATGCTGAAACAGGCGCGACAGCAGCGCTTCGTCCTCGGATAGGGCGACGATGCAGTTGCGGATATCGCCTGGGGGCAGCATGTTGAGTTCTTTGCGCAGCCGTCCGCTGGAGCCGCCGTCGTCGCTCACGGTGACCACGCCGTTGAGTTCGCGGATCGCAGTCTGCCCGGAAGCAGCGAGAGCAGGCGTCAGCACGTAGCGCTTCAGCCCCTTGAGCAGGGTGGAGAGCCCCGTGCCGCCGCCGATCGCAACGACACGAAGATCGCGCGGGCCGGATTGTGTGCTGTCAGACGTATTCGCGCGCTGCTGGCGGGCCATGCAGCACCCTCAAAGAACATCAGCCGGTCTAGTAGGTGTTCATTTCCTCTTGCGGAACAGCTGCATCTGCACCCGGATCCGGATAGAGCAATTCCGTGAAACGCGGATCCTCCGCCAGGTTCTGGAAATCGGAATCGTTCCGAGCCTGGAAGCGCAAAGCCGGATTTGCGCGGATGGCCTCGTCGAGTGTTTTGAGGGCGTCCTCGACGTGCCCGGTCAGGCAGTCCAGCGCCGCCAGGCCGTAGAGAACATAATCCGTTTTCGGCTGCTGTTTCAGGAGTTTCTCCAGATGTTCGCGCGCGGACACGTAGTCGCCGGTGTTGATCAGCGAAACCGCGAAATCGAAATGTTCCTCGACTGTCTTGAACTGCAGCGCCGGCTTCTCCAGATGCTGGTCGCAGGTCTGAATGTGCACCGCTGCCCGGTCGGAGAGCGACTTGTTCGGGCCCGCCAACGTCTTCTGGAAGTACCCCTTCGCCTTCTCGAACTTGTGTTCCTGGAGTGCCTTGATTCCCGCCTCGTAGTTCTGCACGGCTTGCGTGTGTTGCGGATCTTCGGCCGCTTGTTTCTTTCCCGTCGCTTTAGGTGCCATTCCACCGCCCTCGTTAGAAGAGTAGAAGTACGTATTTAATTAATGCCGGCCGTTGATTGCAGATCCAACTGCTTCCATTCGCCGCCCATGATGCCGGCGCGAATCTGCTTCGGAGTCTTGCCTTGCTTGTGCATCTGGTAGGTGTAGTAAAGCTCTTTCAGACAGGTCCCACACTGCGCGCCATGCGTGCCCGAAAAGCAGCTGTGCAGGCTGTTGTGTCCCATGCCGCGATCGCAGTAGCAGTAGCAAGGCATCTGGTAGATCACATTCGGGATCTTCGCCGCCAGTTCATACGCGTGTGTCTGGTAGGGGAACTGGGCATTCTCTCCCCACAGTTGGTCCCTAGTCAAAATCGGGTCAAGCTTTACGCCTTTCGCCGGAGGAGCGGCGTTGAAATGCGGAACGCCCTGATCGTCGGACTGAAGCCACGGCGCAGAAAGGGCTGTAACCAACAGAAACAACGACGACAGGGCCAACACGCGTTTACGCACGAAGTAATCCTCGATTGGCTATTTTACCTGAAGGCACGCAATTGGCCGAGTACCGGGTAGGATCGCGGCACGACGGTGAAGACCGATCGGTTCCGGCCGGTAGTGCATACGGTTTTGACAGCCATAAAATGAGATTCCCATGCTTGCTTTCAAAGTACATCTGAATAATCGAAAAGTCTGTCTGGCGGGGGTCGGCGAAGACGGTGTTCTCACGACTATATTAACTTGGGTTTCAAGGAAAGGCAGAGCCGATACCTGTCTGGAGGTGGGTGGTCTTGTCAGCCTGACAAAGGAGCACGTCCGGTGGGCGATTCACAAGCCAGTCAAGGTTGGCGATCGGATTCAGATCAGGATCTGCGAAGCAAAGTCAGTCGATCGGCCAAGGAAGACTTTCAAGGCAAATCCACAAGCAGATCTTCGCGCCGAGAAACGCTATGTGCGCATGATGGCCAAGAAGTTCGGTTGGAGAATTCAGGATCGTGCGTAGCGATTTCTTGTCGGCCGTACGGACGGCCTCCAGCGCTGATTAGAGATTCTTCGCCCCGTCGGGGCTGAATCTGCATCCAAACGGCAACCCACGGCTTGCGCCGTGGGCTGCACGCTTTCGCCGCTTCGCGGCTGACAAGTTACCCGCCCAGCTTCTCGAAGAACAAGCAGATCGTCTCAATCCCGCGGTAGAAGTTCGGGATATGGAACTTCTCGTTGGGCGCATGCAAGTTGTCGTCAGGCAAGCCAAAGCCCATCATCACTGACGGAATTTTCAGCACGTCCTGGAAGTCGGTCACGATCGGAATCGACCCGCCGGAACGGATGAACACCGTGTCTTTCTTGAAGATGTCGTGCAGCGCCTGGGTCCCGGCCTTGATGTACTCGTTGTCCGTTCCCACCACGCAGGCCGGCCCCTTGCTCCACACCTTGATTTTCAGATCGATGCCCTTGGGCGTGAGCTTCTTGACGAAGGCCGTATAGCGTTTCAGGATGTCATCCGGGTCTTGGTTCGGAACGAGACGCATCGAGACTTTCGCCGAGGCCTTGGCCGGAATCACCGTCTTCGCGCCGGGAGCTGTAAACCCACCGGGCATGCCGTGCACTTCGAGTGTTGGACGCGCCCAAGTGCGATAGAGCACCGAATATCCGGGCTCGCCCGTCAGCACTTTCGATCCGACTTCTGTCTTGCGATAGTGCTCCTCGTTGAACGGCAGCCGTTTCCAGGCCTTCAGTTCGTCTTTGCTCGGCGCCTTGACTTTGCTGTAGAAGCCGGGGATCAGCACTTTGCCTTTCGCGTCCTTCAGCTTGCCGATGATCTCAATGAGCGCGAACAGCGGATTCGGCGCAGCCCCGCCGTACATCCCGGAATGCAGATCGGTCTTTGCCCCAACCGCCTCAATCTCTGTGTAGACCAGCCCACGCAGGCCGACGCACAGAGTTGGCAGATCCGGAGCAAACAATTCGGTATCGCAAACCAGCGCAAAGTCAGCTTTCAGCTTTGCCTTCTGCTTGCGGACATATTCGGCGATCGACTCGCCGCCCACTTCTTCCTCGCCTTCGAAGATCACCTTCACGCTGATGGGCAGCTTGCCGCCGTGGCCCTGCATGAGGGATTCCAACGCCTTGACTTCCAGCCAGAGCTGGCCTTTGTCATCAACGGCGCCACGGGCATAGATGTTGTTATTGCGCTCGGTCGGTTCGAACGGCGGAGTATGCCACTCGTCCACCGGATCGGGCGGCTGAACGTCGTAGTGCGCATACATCAAAGCGCTTGGCTTGCCGGGGGCATGCAGCCAGTCGGCGTAAAGAAGCGGGTGGCCCTTGGTGGGAATGATCTCGACGTTCTCCATCCCGATCCGACGAAGCTCGCTGGCGACAAATTCCGCCGCCTTCTGCACGTCACTCTTGTGTTCTTCCAGGGTGCTGATGCTGGGGATGCGGAGCAGATCTTTCAACTCGCCCAGAAAACGCTGCTGATTATTGCGGGCAAAATCAACTGCCGGGGAAGCCATAGGTTGGTCCTTTCGCATGCGGGAACTTCAGATCGTTCCACAAAACGCTCCAGTATACCGCTTGGAGATGATGGGCGCGGTGCTCGCTGGCCAACCCTGGAGGGTTGCTTTTACGCGTATCCCATCCGTACGCGACGTCCCCAATACGCGACCGCTACTAGCGCCACCGCTGCCATCGCAAACACGACCGGCTCGCTCGATGCCGCACTCACTCCCATGAAGTCGATGCCCGGCGTGTGATGCGCCGGTCCGACATACCACCAGGCGGTGTAGATCGCCTCAAACGGCTTGCTGCTTCCGCTCCAGACGCCGAGAGCCAGCGCCAGGCTCGGGACAAAGAATGCCCCTGCTAGGAACGCCTCCGCGCCGGCGAAGTCGCCGCGCAGCAGCAGCCTTATTCCCACCCCGCCGCCCGTCAACAGTGCAACTACGACGCCCGCGATCCATACCGCCGGAAGCTGGCGTGGCAGAGCACGCGCAGACGAGAAGATCAGCGACTCCGTTTCATTGCGCCGTTCGCGTGCACCCATCGACGACCATACCAGGATGGGCCAGATCCATGCTGCTACCAACACGCCGCCACGGGCGTTCTCCAGCGGCGAAGCCAGGCATGCGATCGAAAGGCCTCCCGCGACCGCGTACCACCACCAGCGTTTTCCCTTGAGCATGATCCGCAGTTCGGCCATCACCAAGGCTGCAAGGGAATACCTGGGGCGAGCCTGAGCCATCGGCGTCAAATGGATGGTTGCCGGCTCAGCACGACTGCCGTGTTCGACTGTCGTCGCCGATTCTTCCGCTGCCGAAGGGGCTGCAGTTGCTTTGCGAAGGCGCCATTCCCGCGCCGGGTCAAAGCGATGAAAGAACACGGCCGCGATCAAAACCAGCAGCAGGCTAAAGCTGATCCAAACGACGCGTCCTAACAAGATCGGTTGGTTCCAGGCGATTCCCTGCCAGACGAACCTCTTCGGTGGAGCAGGCTCGTGGTTGCCGACTGTCAGCGACGATCCACCCTTGTAATCAGCGTCGAGCTGGCGCACCGCACTTTGCATCTGGCCCATCGTCGAGACGATGCCGCCAAAGTCCATCAGATATGCGCTGGGTGGGATGGGACGATTCTTTTCAACAACAGAAACGGGGCCAACGAGCAGAAACGACCACAAAAAGAAGTAAATAACGTTTCCCATGCCACTGCGCAAGAGGGGCAACGTCTCGAACAGCACGGCAAGCGCCGCTGTGAACGCCATGCAGGGAAGGCTAAGCAAAATGAGCGGACCGAGTAGCGCCCATAAATCGATGTGGCGATCTTCGGCCTGTATGAACTGCATGACCACCGTTGCCCCGGCCATGACAGCAACCATCGATGCCAGCACCGCAAAGTTGCTGGCGGTCTTGGCCATCGTATAGAAGGTCTTCGTCATCGGCGTGGTTGCAAGGATGCGGCCGACGCGTGTGTCCTGATCTCGCTGAATCGAGTTCTTGACGATGTAGAACCCGACCAGGCTGAGAAACATGCTGCTGACCAGGGCCATCAATCCGCCGAGCCATGCCGAGTTGTAAATGCCGCGATAGTCGTCCAGGCGGAGCAGGATATGTCCTGCGAAGGTTGCATATCCCAGATAGATGGCGAAAGCGAGCGTCAGAAGAAAACTGTAACGGCGCACGCGCTCAAGGAAATCCGCCCGTGCCATCTGGTAGAGCACGCGCGACGCGCTCATGCCGCCACCACCGCCGTGCGGTGCTGAGACAGGCAATACAGGTAGGCATCTTCCAACGTCGGCGCAACGGGGTGTGCTCCATTGGGCGGATTCTCACCAAGCACGCGTGCGTGAACACCGTCACTGCGCCGCGTTGTATTGCTGATGAGATGCTTCTGGCGGGCGGCGTTCAGTTCCGCACTCGGTAGTACCCATTCCCACACACGGCCTTCCACCCGCTGCAGGAGTTCTTCCGGCGAAGCGTGTGCCACTAACCGCCCCTGCGAAATCATCGCGATTTCAGTCGCCGTCGCTTCCACATCGGAGACGATGTGAGTCGATAGAATCACGATGCGCTCGCCCGAAAGCTCCGAAAGCAGATTTCTGAAGCGTACCCTTTCTTCGGGATCAAGCCCGGCAGTTGGCTCGTCCACAATGAGCAGTTTCGGATCGTTCAGCAGTGCCTGTGCGATGCCGACGCGCTGTTTCATGCCGCCGGAATATCCGCCCAGCGGGCGCTTGCACACATCGGCCAGATTCACGAGGTTGAGCAACTCGTCGATGCGCTTGCGCGACGCAGCCGCATCCAGTCCTTTCACTGCGGCCAGATACTCCAGAAACTCCACCGCATTGAGGTTGGGATAGACTCCAAAATCCTGCGGCAGATACCCGAGCACTGAACGCAACTCGTCGGGATTTCTGGCTGCTTCGCTTTCGTTCCACAACACCCGGCCTTCGGTTGCCCGCGTGATCGTGGCGAGGATGCTCATCAGCGTCGTTTTTCCGGCGCCGTTCGGTCCGAGCAGCCCAAGCACCCCCGGTGCTAGTTCCAGGCTGAATTCGCGCAGCGCCCACGGCCCGCGGCCATACTGCTTACTGACGCGTTCTATGCGTAGTTTCAAAATTCCTCCTGTCTTTGAGGCACGGATGAAGAACGCACAACAGGCTACAAAAGTTCCAGCTGAGCTGATGAATCGTGGAATCGTAGTGATGAAAATGGAGATAGGTCAAATGAGGGACTCCCGCCGGCCACGAGTTCTGCCATGACCTTGGCCGTAACGGGCGCGAGCAGAATGCCATCCCTGAAGTGGCCGGTGGCCACGAAGTAGCCGGGTGTTGCTGTCTCGCCCAGAATCGGCAGATTATCGGGTGTTCCCGGTCTCAGGCCCGCCCAGGCTTCCAGGGTCCGAGCTTCGGTCAGTCTGGGGCATAGGTCGAGGGCCGCCCGGCGAAGTTTCTGCAACGCCTCTGGCACTGCCTGTTTGTCGAAGCCTGTTTCTTCCTGCGTTGCGCCAATCAGTAGTCGGCCATCGCTGCGTGGGATCAGGTACACGTCCGGAGTGCGCACCACGTGCCGCAAGAACTCGTTCTGTGGCATGGCGACACACAGCATTTGCCCCTTCACCGGACGAGTGGGGAAGTGATAAGGCTCAATCTGCCCAGCCCATGCCCCGGCGCAGTTGATCACCGTTCCTGCGACGAACCGTGTCTTGTTCGTACGAACACCGCAAGCTTTTCCGTCCACAATCTCTACCGACAACACCTGATCTCCGGAAGAGAAATCCACACTCCAGTGCCGAGCGGCCGCAACTGCCGCCAGCGTCAAATCCCGTGGATCCACGCAGCGTTCCGGCAAGAACAGAGCCTTGCGCCCATTCGCAGCCAACTGAGGTTCCAGCGCCGCGATCTCTTCGGCGGACTTGAGCGCTTGCCCACAAGCGTCGTCAAGGAAGAGCAGTGTCCCTTCCGCCCGCAGGTCAATCTTGAGACCGGACTCATCCTGCAATTCATGCACGAACTCCGGATACATGCGGGCGCTCGCAGTGGCTAACTCGCGCAGGGGTAGCGGGATCTCCAGCCCGCAATCTGCCAGCATCCCGCCCGCGGCCCAGGACGCTTCGCGGCCCGGTTCTCCCTTCTCCAACAGCAGTACTCCAAGGCTGCGCTTGCGTAACGCGATAGCCAGAGACAGCCCAATGATTCCTGCGCCGACGATAATCGCGTCGTAATCTTTCACGGAGCGATTCTAGACCAAGCAGCCGGAAGGTCTCGGCAAGTGTGGTCATTCCGGCTTGTCTGGGTTGTGTCAACCTGGGTCCAGAATGGAAAATCGATCACCAAAGGTCCTGCCGCGCACGTCACCGGGGTGTCTTCGTGAACCTGCAACGCAATTGACACCGCCTCGCTTCTTCCGAACAATAAACAGGTATAGTCCACTCTCAATTGGAGATACTCGCGTATGCCTGAAGGCGACGAAGCACCGGTTTACCATTCCGAGTCCCATAGCAACGCCGGCAAATGGATTTTGATCGTGCTGGCCATTGCCTATGCCGCAGCGTCGGGATACTTCATCTATGACCAGCGCGGCAAACTCGACAAGATCACGCAGGACCAGACGGCCAGCCAGAAACAGGTTGCGGAACTTTCCAAGCGCATGCAGACGTCTGAAGCCGATTCCGAAGCATTGGCTCAGCAGATTGGATTGACCAAGAAGGAACTGGCGGCCAAATCCGAAGAACTGCTGCGCCAGCAGCGCGCTTCGGCGGCCAAGATTACCGAGGAAACCAACAAGCAGATCAGCGCCGTCGCGGGCGAAGTTGGCAGTGTCAAAACCGACGTCGGCGGAGTGAAGACTGATCTCGGCGCGACCAAAGCCTCCTTGGAAGCGACGATCGCCAAACTGGAAAGCACCCGTGGCGACCTCGGCATTCAAAGCGGACTCATCGCCAACACCCGCGCCGATCTTGAAGCCCTCAAGCACAGGGGTGACCGTCAGTACTATGAATTCACACTGCTGAAGGGAGCGCAGCCGCAGGCGTTTTCGACTGTCGCCCTGCAGTTGAAGAAGACCGATCCCAAGAAAGGCAAGTACACGCTGAGCGTCACCGCCGACGACCGCACCATCGAAAAGAAGGACAAGAATTCCAGCGAGCCGGTGCAGTTCTACACCGGTCGCGAGCATATGTTGTATGAGCTGGTGGTCTGGAGTGTCGACAAGAACAAGGTCACGGGATATCTGAGCACGCCCAAAAACGCTCCGATCCCGGTGACGGCAACGCCACAACAATAGCCCGATGCTTCTGCCCAGCGCGCATACGCTGCTGGAAATCGCCCTGCGGACGGGCGTCATCTACCTCTTGGTGCTGATCGGCATTCGGCTCAGCGGCAAGAGGGAAGTCGGCCAGATGACCCCGTTCGACCTCACCCTGCTCCTGCTTCTCTCCAACTCGGTGCAGAACGCGATGACCGGTCCCGATACGTCTCTGGCCGGCGGAGCCGTCGCGGCCGCGACCCTACTCGTCCTGAACTTCCTGGTTGCCGAACTGGCGGGTCTTAACCGCCGCTTTCGCCGCTTCAT
>DATIWL010000170.1:0-34820 GCA_035519435.1 Terriglobales bacterium | reverse complement strand
ACATCGGCTTCGCCAAGTCGATCATGGACTACATCTTCCGCTGGCTGCAGCTGCGCTTCCTGAGCGGACAGCAGCAGTTGCTGTTCGAGAACCTGCGACCGAAGTCGCTCGGAGCGCCCGAGGTGAGCTCGGACTTGGCCTCCTCCACGGAATCCCGAACGACCAACGACCAACGACTAACTACCGGCAGCATTCATGCCGCTGACGCCTTGTCCGGCATCGTCGATCTCGGAGACGCTCCCTCATGCAGCTTCTGCGGCTCGATCATGACGCGCAACGGAAGCTGCTACCGCTGCATGAGCTGCGGAAGCACGAGCGGGTGCTCATAAGAGCCACCAAAGTGGTGTCGTAGAAGAACGTAGTTAGCTAGGCTAGAACATTGACGTACCGCGAGGGGGGGCACGCCGGGCTGAAGCCCGGCTCTTCCACCAAAACCATCCCGAACGTTCGTGCCACTGTGGAAGGGCGGCCCTTTCAGGGCCGCGTTACGGATACCGGGGCTGAAGCCCCCATCTTAATTTTGACTCTTAACGCGGCGCTAAAGCGCCGCTCTTCCACCAAAACCCTCACATCAATACCCCTCACAAACGTTTGCGCCACCGTGGAAGAGCGGCCCTTCAGGGCCGCGTCCCGTTCGCCTCATATTTAGGCCTTTAGGCCCTGGTGTTGTCGTCGGCTGAAGCTCTCCTCAAATGTCGATCGTTTGACGCCGGGCTCAAGCCCGGCTCTTCCACCAACACCACATCCGAAATGAGCGCTCAAGGCCAGCTCTTCCACCAAGACCTGAGAAAATAATTGAACATTCTTGACGTGATACCCCTCACATCTTCATCCGCGCTATCGAACTACGATGCGCGAAATGGACCGCACGTTCTTCATCACCGCTGTGACCGCGCAACGGAGAACCCTCTTCCAGCGCGACGAAGCTGCGGATCTGTTCGTGGACGTGCTACTTCACTGTCGCGGCCAGTGCAAATACCTGCTCCACGAATTCGTGGTGATGCCCGATCACTTTCATGTGCTGATCACGCCAGCGTATGAAATCTCGCTGGAACGGGCGGTGCAGCTGATCAAGGGAGGGTTCTCGTATCGGCTAAAGTCGGACCTGCCAGTGTGGCAGGCAAGTTTCACGAATCATCGAGTTCACGATGACGTCGATTTTGAGCGGCATCGCGAATACATCTGGATGAATCCGGTACGGGCGGGATTGGTGGCCAAAGCCGAGGATTATCCGTATTCGTCCGGGAGTGGAAGATTTGTGCTCGACCCAATGCCGCCGGGGCTAAAGCCCGTTTCGATTACCGCCTGAACGCCGGGCTGAAGCCCGGCTCTTCCACCAAAACCAGGTGTCGGGTGTCAGGAAAACCTTGACCCGTGGGCTGCGTGCAAGATCGGCTCCTCCTCAAACCCCATTTTCAACCGGATATCCCCACGCCCCGCCTTCGGCATCCCACCATCGGGCCTGCTCGTTCTGCCGTTCTTCCAAAATCCGTAAGAGGAGCTGCTATGTTCGGTTCCGGTCTTGCGTCTGCCGCATCCGTGCTGTTTGTCCTGAGTTTCTCTCCGACTTCCACGCTCCCTCCGATCACACCAACGGAGATGCCGCTGTCCCAAACAACATCTACCCCCAGTGCTCATCCAGCGCAGGATCAATCTGCCCGCGAGAAGTCGACTTCCCCGCCCCCGGCATCTCCCGCAGCCCAGCAGGACGATCCGCTGAAGCGGCCCCTGCCGTCGAAAAAGAAAAGGTCCGGCAAGGACGCGATGTCGAAGGTGGAATCGGCATACAAACACTGGCCGGAAGAGGTGCAGTGGATCATCACTGACGAGGAGCGGCAAGCCTTCCAATTGCTGAGTAACGACGAAGAGCGGGAACACTTCGTCGAGATCTTCTGGCAGCATCGCGATCCCACGCCCGACACGGTGGAAAACGAATTCCGCGATGAATACTTTCGGCGCGTCGTGTATGCCAACGAGCGGTTCAGCGCCGGGATCCCGGGCGCGAAGACCGACCGTGGGCGGATCTACATCGTGTATGGGCCGCCGGACGAGATCGAAGCCCATCCCTCGGGCGGCCAGTATGAATACCCGGCAAGCCAGGGTGGAGGCTCGACGACAACCTATCCCTTCGAGACCTGGCGCTACCGCTACCTTGAAGATATCGGGTCGGACATCGTGATCGAGTTCGTGGACACGTGCATGTGCGGCGACTATCACATGACGATGGATCCCAACGAGAAGGATGCGCTGGCGCATGTTCCATCGGGACAGCAACGGCTGCAGAAGTTCTCGAAAGACAACAGCAAGATATTTGACGACCTCGATCGCTTCGCTCGCTTGAACCGGCCGCCGAAGTTCAGGGAATTACAGGAAATCGTCAACACCAGGATCAACTATCACACCATGCCGTTTGAGGTGGTCGCCAACTACGTGAAAGCAACCAGCAACATCACGCTTGTTCCCGTCACGCTCCAGATCAAGAACCAGGACATGACCTACACGAACGAGAATGGAGTCGCGCGTGGACAGGTCAATATCTATGGGCAAGTGACGACGATCGGCGGACGGATTGCCCAGACGTTTGAAGACACCGTGCAGATGGATGTGCCCCAGGGCTTTCTGCCGAACATGCTGGACAAGTCCTCGGTCTACGGCAAATCGCTGCCGCTGGCGCCGGGACGGTACCTGCTGGAAATCGTCGTCAAGGACCTGCACAGCGACCATGTCGGCACATGGCGCCAGAGCCTGGAAGTGCCGAACTTCGATGAAGAGTTGTCTGCGTCGTCGGTGATTCTTGCCGACAAGATGGAACGTGTACCGGCAAAAGACATGGGCCACGGTCCGTTTGTGATCGGGGACACGCTGGTGCGGCCACGGGTTCCCGACATGATGTCGAAGGCTGCAGTTTTCAGGCGCGGAGAGAAGCTCAACGTCTGGATGCAGATCTACAACCTGGCAGTGGACGAGAAGAGCGGCCGGTCGGATGCGAACGTCGAGTTCGATGTTGTGCAGGAGGGGACGCAGAAGACGGTCCTGCACGCGACGCAACCCGCGGACACGAGGCCGGGCGGTCAGTTAACGCTCGAAAAGACGCTCTCCGCCAGTGAGCTGGCACCGGGTGTCTATCGGTTGAAAGTGCATGTGCGGGACCAGATCGCAAAACAGGGAGTCGATCCCGAAGCCATATTCGCGATCGAGTAGCAGGTATTTCCTGGTCCGGTGCGGCCCTCGAAACATGAGGCTGGCGCCCAACGCTTACTCGGGTCACCAAAGTACTCTATACAGACTTAGCGCCAACTTATAGATAATGGTTTGGACCGAGGGGTCACGGGGTGTCCGTGACCCTTTCGTTTTGCAGGTGCGATTTATGGAAGTTTGCTCCAGGAGGATTTATGAAATTCCGCGTATGCGCGCCGATCTTCGTGCTAGGGATTACCAGTCTCGCGGCGGCCCAAGCGATCAATCCGGCCGACGAGAAACCGCGCGTTTTCGTCACCGACAGCCAGTCCTGGGAAATCAGCGGCGGCGGCGGGGGCACGAGCGAAGGTTTCGGGGGAGGCACACGCGGCGGCGCGCGTCCGCAGACGGCGGAAATCATCAAGACGTTTGGTGAGCGGTGCCCACAGGCAATCGTGAACAACAAGAAAGAGAAGGCCGACTACATCGTGCTGCTCGATCACGAGGGCGGAAAGGGCATCATCCGCCGCGACAACAAAGTGGCCGTGTTCAATAAAGACGGCGACTCGATCGTGAGCCACTCGACGGCGTCGCTGGGCAATGCCGTGAAAGACGCGTGCGAGGCGATCGTGAAAGATTGGCCCAGGTCCGCAGCCCGGCTGCGCGCTCCGGAAGCCGCGCCTGCGGCGGCTCCGACGGCAACTCCCGCTTCGGCAGTAGCGGAAGCTCCAGCCGTGAACCGGATTTCCGTCTCTTCCAACCCGCAGGGCGCGGACATTGAGATTGACGGCAGCTTCGTCGGGAACACGCCTTCAGTGGTGGAAGTAGCGGCGGGCGAACATGAGATCGCGATCAAGAAAGCCGGATACCAGACCTGGCAGCGGAAGATGAAGATCATGAGCGGGAATATCAACGTGTCCGCGGAGCTGGAGAAGGCACAGTGAGAGCTGCCTGCCTTGGTCTCGGTATGTTTACCAGGGAGTAGATCATCCAGACAGTAACCGGGGAAGCACCGCGACTTGTGATCGAGGTCACGGTTTATAGATCGAGAGAGCCGCTAAGATCGCGACACTAACATCTCCAGAAAGGGCTTACCTATGCGCCATGTCTTCACAAAGAGTCTTGCCATGTTTCTTTCCTTCTCTCTGCTGGCCTACGGGCAGGGCAACACGTTCACGCGAGTGCGTTACAACGGCGGTTCAGTGGCGTCGAAGGTTGATCCGAAGGACTGGAACAACAAGATGATTGTGACGTCGGACGCAATCACGCTGGAATTCAAAGACGGTCAGAAACTGGTGATCGCGCCGAAGTCGGTGATGTCACTGAGTTATGGGCAGGAAGCACACCGACGCGTGGGCACGATGGTGGCTTTGGCGATCCTGGTCGCTCCGGTGGCGCTGTTTGGACTGTTCCACAAGACGCGGCTGCACTACATCGGTATTCAGTACGCGACGCCCGACACAAAGAATGCGGGCATCCTGCTACAGGGCGACAAGGACAATTACCGGGCGATGCTCGTGGCCCTGCAGGGCGTGACCGGCGTTCCGGTGTCGGTTGGCGAAAAAGAACGTGGATTCATTCCAGTGGGCGTGACGACGTCAGTGACGAAGGAATCGGAAGGGACAAAGCCGGCCGAGAAGACAGCTGCGGCGAGTCCGGCAGAGAAACCAGCAACGAAAGAGACAGCTCCGGCGGCGGAGACTGCTGCTGCGACCGCGACGAGCGCGGCGCCGGCGGTTGCAGCCCCCACGGACGCGACTGGTACGGTCAGCGTGACGAGCACTCCAGATGCAGCCGAGGTGTACGTCGATGGTTCGTTCTATGGGAATAGTCCGGTAACGCTGAAGATGAAGCCGGGCAAACACACCATCAGCGTCAAGATGTCGGGATACAAGGAGTGGTCGCGGGAGATCACCACTGACGCGGGCAGCGAGGCACACCTGGCGGCCACGCTAGAGAAGGCAGAGTAAGGGCCTTACTTCTTCACGAACCCGTCATCCTCCCAGATGTGGCCACACTGGTCACAGGTCCAGCGAAATCGTGTGCGCGGGCCGGACGATCCGCCGGTGAGGGTCTCGAAAACGATTTCCGCCGATTCGCATCTGGGGCAGCGCACCGGAAGCTCTTCCCATTCCTTTAACTCTTCCGGTTCCGGTGGCGGCTGGTCGAATGGTTCGTAACTCTGCAAGGCCTGTCCGGCCCACGTCCAGCCGACCTGCATGACCTGCACGCTCACGCCGGCCGCCAGATTCGACGTCACGGCGTCGACGTTGGTGGCTTTCTCCGGTCCCATGAAAAATGGGATCCCGGCGCGGTCGAGGAGGTATTGAACCTGACGGGCATCGCGCAGGCCCCAGACCTTGCAGAGTTCGACCAGCTTACGTTCTTCGGCGTAGGGGTCGTCTTCGACGGAAGCGCTGGGCGGCTCGATCTCCGCGGATGGTTCCTTTCCTGATACGGCAGGCAGGTTTGCGGGTGCAGGGGCGGCGGAGCCAGCCTCGGGTTCGAGTTTCAGGCCGCGGCTGCGCATCTCGCTGCCCAGCGCCTGCAGGGCATAGTCGGCCAGACCGAAACTTTCCCGCGCCAGCTGTAACAGTTCTTCGGCCGTCATCCGGCGATAGTGTTCGGCGATGCGGAGCATTTCTCCGGCAGGATTGACGGCGTCCATGGTGGCCACACATGATACTCCGAGATGGAGGATTTCCAGGCGATGGTCCTCACGAAGCATTGCAGAAGTGTGCTGCTGGTGGCGTTGACGCTGGCTGCCTTGTGGGCGCGAGCGCAGCAAAGTTCGGCGGGCACACAGGTCGTGGTGCTGGGGACGGGAACGCCGCTTGCGGATCCCGAGCGGTCGGGCCCGGCGATTGCCATCGTCGTGAACGGCGCGGCGTACCTGGTGGATTGTGGTCCGGGAGTGGTGCGCCGAGCTGCGGCAGCCGAGAAGAACGGCATCCAGGCGCTGGCAGTCGACAAATTGAAGATCGTGTTCATCACGCATCTGCACTCCGATCACACACTCGGATATCCGGACCTGATCTTTTCACCGTGGGTGCTCGATCGGGCGGAGCCGCTGGAGGCGTATGGTCCGCCGGGGTTGAAGAAGATGACCGAGCACATCGGGAAAGCCTGGGCGGAGGACGTGAAGCTGAGGCTGGGCGGGCTGGAAGAGGCGAACACGACCGGTTACAAGGTGAACGTGCACGAGATTCGGCTTGCCGGTGACACGCGGACAGGAGTGTCCGCGCTACGCGAAATCTATCGCGACGCGAATGTCACGGTGTCGGCCTTCCCGGTGAGGCATGGCGCATGGAAGTACGCATATGGATATCGGTTCGACACCAAGGACCGGCGGATTGTGATCTCGGGCGACACCGCTCCGACGGACGAAGTCGTGAAAGCGTGCGATGGTTGCGACGTGCTGCTGCATGAAGTGTTCAATCCGTTGCGGAAGAAGATCGTCGAGAATAAAACCAAGCAACAGTATTTCAAGGAGTTCCACACGTCACCAGAGGAGCTGGGAGAGATTGCGCGACGGGCGCGTCCGAAGCTGCTGGTGCTGGTTCACCAGGTGATGGGAGAGAGGCCGGAAGAGGAACTGGTGGAGCAGGTGCGGAAGTACTATTCGGGCGCGTTCGTGTCGGCGAAAGATTTGGGAGTGTATTGAATTGCAGATTGCAGAAGGCTGATTGCAGAAGTAGCTCTCAGCTGCAAGCTCTCAGCAATGGTAAGGACTTTTCATCACGAGGCGCTGGCTGGATGGGGGCAGCAAGAGCCCAGTTCTTCTGAGAACTGAGAACCGTCAGTTTGCCGGCTTCGCTTCCGTTGTCTTCGGCTTCGCTAGCGAGCGCGTGTAGTTCACCAGGTCCCAGAGCTGCTCGGTCTTGACGCGATTGCCCTCGGCGGGCATGTCGCCGCGTCCAGTCTTGATCACGTAGAAAACTTCGCCGTCGGTGCGGTCTTTGAGTGCAGCCGGATCGCTGAGGTCGGGGAGTTTCAAGTCCTGCGCGACAGCGGTCTTGCCATCGCCGGTGGCGCCATGGCAGCTGGCGCACTCGTAGCTGTAGATCTTCTTGCCGGACTCAAGGGACTCAGGCGTCGGCTTGACCGGATTGGGCTGGCGAGCGTCGGCGACGGGAACCGGATGATAGGCGGTTTTAGGTGCGGGCTTGGTGGCCTGGGTCACAGCCAAGACGGCGGCAAAGAGCAGAAGCAAAACCAGCGTGGGATTGCGCATAACGGCCTCCCCGCAGACGGTGAATACATCTTTACCAAGATTGTATTCCCGGAGTGCAACAGGGCGGACAGGAATGTCCGCCCCACACAGGCTTCAGCTACTTTCTGCTGGCAGCGTAGCGCTTGTTAATTTCGTCCCAGTTGACGACGTTCCACCAGGCCTGCAGATATTCGGGACGACGGTTGTTGTATTTCAGGTAATAGGCGTGCTCCCAGACGTCGTTGCCGAAAATCGGATAGAGGCCCTGGGAAAGGGGGCTGTCCTGGTTAGGGGTGGAGATGATTTTGACTTCGCCCTTGGAATCGCCCGCAAGCCAGACCCATCCGCTGCCGAACTGGCCGACGCCGGCGGCGTTGAATTTTTCCTGAAAGGTTTTGAAGTCGCCGAAGGTTTTCTTGATCACGTCGGCAATGGGGCCGATTGGGTCGCCTCCGCCTTTGGGCTTCATGATCTGCCAGAACATGGTGTGGTTGACGTGACCTCCGCCGTTGTTGCGGACCGCGCCGCGAATGTCTTCAGGGACGGCGTTGAGGTCGCGGATGAGATCTTCGGCTTTCTTGGCGTGCAGTTCGGGATGCTTATCGAGGGCCGCGTTCAGGTTCTTGACGTAGGCAGCGTGGTGCATGTCGTGATGCAGGTGCATCGTTTTTTCGTCGATCGTCGGTTCGAGGGCCGTGTAGTCATACGGCAACGGGGGTAGTTCGTGCGCCATTCAGTTCCTCCAAAGAATAAGGGATGTCAGAGTAGTCCGGAAAGATTCAGATGCGACAGACGAATGAAAGGCCGTTCCCCATCTCTATATTTGTAACATTTCCAGCGGGATTGGGGCTCCGTCGGCAGGGAGCAACGACCAATCCGATGGCAACGAGAGCCGGACGGTTTGGCCTTTATAATTCTTGGCTACAGGTTTTGAGACGAGCCATCGGGAGGATTCTTGAAGGTTCTATTACTGGAGAACATCAGCGGCGTCGCCGTGACGCAATTTACGGAAGGGGGCTATCAGGTCGAAGCACTGAAAGGCGCGCTGGACGAGAAGGAACTGGTTGCCAAGGTGCGCGGGTGTTCGATTCTGGGCGTGCGGTCGAAGACGCGGATTACGCCGGCTGTGCTGGAGGCCGCGCCGGAACTGGTGTCGGTGGGCGCGTTCTGCATTGGCGTGGACAAGATTGACCGTAACGCGTGCAGCGATCGCGGCATTGCGGTGTTCAACGATCCGCACTCGAACAGCCGGTCGGTCGCAGAACTGGCGATGGGAGAAATCATCCTGCTGGTGCGGCGCGTGTTTGAATTGAGCACGCTGATGCATCGCGGGACGTGGAATAAATCGTCGGCCGGGTCGCATGAGGTGCGAGGCCTGACACTGGGAATCGTCGGGTACGGCAAGATCGGATCGCAGGTTTCTGACCTTGCCGAAGCGATGGGCATGCGCGTGGTCTTCAACGACATCGCGCATGTGCTGGCGCGCGGGAACGCGCGGCCGGTGAGTTTCCGCGAACTGCTGCAGACGGCCGACGTCATCACCCTGCACGTGGACGGCAAGGCGCAGAACCGAGACCTGTTCGGCGAGGAAGAATTCCAACGGATGAAAGACGGCGCATGCCTGGTCAATCTGAGCCGCGGGTTCGTGATCGATCATGACGCACTGGCGAAGCACCTGAAGAGCGGCAAGGTGGCTGGCGCGGCGGTTGACGTGTTCCCACAGGAACCGGAGACGGGCGGAGAATTCAAGAGCGCGTTGCAGGGGCTGCCGAACGTGATTTTGACGCCACATGTCGGCGGGAGCACGGAAGAAGCACAGCAGAACATAGGGCAATTCGTCTCGGCGCGCATGGTGGACTATGTCGCGAGCGGCAATTCGCTGCTCAGCGTGAACCTGCCGCATTGCCATTTGGACTACGAGCCGGGATCGCACCGGCTGATGCACATCCATCACAACGTGCCGGGCATTCTGCGGGCGATCAACGACATTCTGGCGGACCAGGGGATCAATATCGAGCGGCAGGTGCTGGATACGCGCGGGACGATCGGCTATGCGATCTATGACATCAATCGTCCTTGCGACGAAAAGCTGACGAAACAACTGCGGGCCGTGCCACACACGATACGGGTGAGAACGGCAGGGAGCTAGTTCATTGCAGAAGGCAGATTGAAGACTGCAGAAGTGAAGAATCAGTTGCCGGGGACCAAGAGCGTCCCCATTTTACGCGGGTTGCTTCAATGAAGTTTGGACGTGTCACGACACAGCTGGTATTAGGCCCCGTTCCTCTCGATGAAGATGATTTCCGGCAATTGAAGAGGGCGAAAGTAACTGCTGTCGTCAGTCTGCAAACGGAAGAAGACGAGACCGACGGTGGGGAAAATGAACGCAGCCTGGCGGAAGCCTGCGGGATGAAGTTCGTCTCCGCGCCAGTGATGGATTTTGACAAGCTGGAGCTGATCCGAAAGTTGCCCGCGTGCGTGGATGAGGTCGAGCGCCTCATCGTCGGCGGCGATGTTGTGTATCTGCATTGCACGGCGGGTGTAAATAGGTCGCCGACGGTGGCGGTTGCCTATCTCCACCGGAAGCTGCAGTGGCCACTGGAGAAGGCCCTCGACCACGTACAGAAATGCCGGCGATGCGTCCCGGATGGGGACGCGATCCGGAGGGCAGGCAGGGGGGCAGCACCATGACCACAAAGCGCGAAAATCAACGATTTGTTTGAAGTCGCGGCCGCACGAGCGAATCGTTGTCAGCTACCGAGTTTTAGTTCACGAACCGCATCGCCCGCCCCACTCAGATCCGCCAGTCTCATTTCGGAATACTTGCGAGAGAGGATCACGCCGGGCGCGCCCGCGTGGAACGCGGCGGTGACCGCCGCCTTTACACTTTGCGGCGTGGACTTACTGTTCTGGGACTCGGTAGGGATGTCGATATCAATGCCAGGCCAGATCAGAGTCCGGGTGCCGGCAACGCCTTCGAGCGCGCGTTTGGTCTCACGGAAGACGTAATCGGGAGAGAGTCCGGTTTGCGGGATCTGGTCGTAATCACCTTCCCTGAAGCCCATCACGGCGTAGTTGAAATCGAGCAGAGCCTGCCGGGAGAGATCGGCGTAAAGGGTCGAGCCGACATTGTCGGCATAAAGCGCCATGCGCTCGCCGCCACAGTTGTTGTACATCACGACCTTGATGAAATCCGAATAGTTCGAGAGTTCGTGCAGGTCCTGCTCGGCGCGGTAAATCGGATTAAAAGAGTTGTTGTGCCAGATATGCCAGCCGACGGGAAGCTCCGGTTTGGCGGTTTTCACTGTTTTGTAAATGGCAGCATAGGTTTCGCGAAGGCTGTCGGTCCAGAGCATTTCCCAGGCGGCGAGTTCCGGGTAGCGCAAGAGCAGACGCCAGAATTGGACGAAGTATCCATCGACGGGACGGTGCCCGGCGCGTGCTGAGCGGACGAACTTCTCGAGTTCCAGAAATCCTTGCCGGGTGCGGTCCGCGTTAATGCCGCCTTCCTTGGCCTTGTTCCGGCAGAATTGGCAGAAGCACGTTACCTGTCCCGGGTCTACCGGCGGCATGTCATGGGTCAATCCCAGGCTGTCGCACAACGCGCCCTGGCGTTCCGATCCCCACATAATTCCGTCGATGTCGTAGGAACGGGAGTAGTCCTCAACAAGACCGGTCAAGAAATTCCGGTAGTCGGGATTGTTGACACAGAGCGTTTCTGCATTCCGTGCGTGCAGGTCGCGCTCCTGCAGTTTCTCGATGTTCGGCAGGTCGGTGCGAAAGACGTCCTCAAGCCAGCAGATGACTCTCATGCCGCGCTTCTTGGCGGCGGGGATGACTTCGGCCAGGATGTCGAGAGTGCCGTGGTCGGGAGCGCGCGTGTCCTTGAGAACTGTGTTCTTGTAGTACTGCGGATGAGGCGTAGCAAAGTTTCCGCCGTGAAAATTGAGGTCGTACTCCTGCTTGCCGTGATCCGGCAAGGGCTGGCCTGGGATCTGCCTGCCAGCGATCCCTCGACCGTAGGTGAAAACCGCCAGAAACAGCGTGTTCACGCAAGCGCGTTCCTGAAGCACGTCGAGAACTCTCTCGGTCCCTTCATCGACAAACGAGACTGCGCCAACCTGGATGCCGATCATTTTGGTAGACGCGGCGGCATATCCTTGGGCCGGCATGGCGAGAGCGGCACCGGCGCCAGCGGCGATGCGCAGAAATTCGCGGCGGTTTACGTCGAATCTCAGCATGGATTGCTCCTCATCGAGCTTACGGGCATGGGATGCTTCGGTGTCCGTCGGGGGACGATGGGCCCCGGAACGTCGCATCATGGCGTTGTCACCAGTGGCAACTCAACGAAGCTCGCTTCGCCTGCGGTGTGGTACACGCGCTGCGTTGCTTTCCGGTAGTCGTCGGGCTTGGCCCAGAAGATGCTTGGGACGAATGTCTGCGGATTACGGTCGTAGAGGGGGAACCAGCTTGATTGCACCTGCACCATGATGCGGTGGCCGGGCAGAAAGACGTGATTCGCGGTGGGCAGAGCGAAGCGGTAGAGCAGCGGCTGATTCGACGCGATTGCCTTGGGCGTTTCGAGGCTCTCGCGGTAGCGTCCGCGGAAGATGTCGGCGGAGACCATGAGCTGGTAGCCGCCCATCTCGGGCTGATCGGCGACTTCGTCGGGATAGAGGTCGATCAATTTCACAACCCAGTCGGAGTCTGTGCCGCTGGTCGAAGCGACAAGATTGGCGATGGGCTGGCCACTGATCTTGACGGGTGCGGTCAGGACATCGGAGGTAAAGGCCAGCACATCCGGGCGGCCGGATACCTCTCTTTGATCGCTGACCAGCCACTGCTTCCAAGTCATACCTTCACCGTACGCGACCGGCTGACTCGGACGTCCGTTATAGGGTACGGGTTTGGCGGGGTCGGAAACGTATTCCTCAAATTGCGCGTCGCCGGACTTCGGTGCAGTGAAACTCAATTTCAATCCAGCATTGAGATATAGCGGAGCTGGTCTCACGGCGCAGCCGCTTGGACATCCTGCAGGCCACGAAGGCAAGCGGCGCCACATATTGGTACCGGTCTCGAACGCGTTTACCGCTGCGAGGTCGGCCTTGGGAGCACCGTCCTTCAGGTACTGATCGAGGAATGGCCGCAGAATCTGCTGGCGGAAATAGAGAGCGGTGTTGCTGTTGAAGCGCAGCGCGCCGAGAGTGCGCCCGTCAATAATTTCCTGTCCATGGTGCCAGGGTCCCATCACCAGGAACACTTTGTCGTTTGCCGTGTCTTTCGGCTTGATGGCTTTGTAGGCGGCGATGGCGCCGTAGATGTCTTCCTGATCCCAGAGACTAGCGACGATCATGATCGGAATCTTCAGCGGCTGCGCGGCGAGAACCTTGTCGACAGCCTGGTCGCGCCAGAAGGCGTCATAGCTGGGGTGCTCGAGAATTTTGCGCCAGAAACCCATCTGCTCCAGGCCATGGCTGCGGCCAATTTCGCCGGCTGAGCCGCCCTGCATGTAGAAGTCATAGTCGTCAAAATAGCCGGACCACCACTTCAGATTGTCGTCGGATCCGCGCGCGGCTTCCTGATTGAAGATGTAAGGCATCATTTGCTCGCGAAATGCGCCGTTGTGGAACCAGTCGTCACCCATCCAGCCGTCGACCATGGGGTTCATCGGGACAGACACTTTGAGCGCCGGGTGCGGGTTGACCAGCGCCATCAAGGGCAGAAAGCCGTCGTAGGAGATGCCGAGGATTCCGACCTTGCCGTTCGTTTCGGGAATGTTCTTCACCAGCCAGTCGATGGTGTCGTAGGTGTCGGTGGAGTGGTCCACAGGCGTGGGATTCTGTGGACCGTGCAGCGGGCGGTTCATGATGTAGTCGCCCTCAGATCCGTGTTTGCCGCGGACATCCTGCACGACGCGGATATAGGCGCCTTCGACGATCACGTCAGTTGCGTTGTCGTATCCATAAAGCGTAGGCCCGAGATGTGGGCTGTTCTTGTGGCTGACAAGATCGTTGGCACCATACGGAGTCCGCGTGAGGAGGATCGGCGCGTTCTTCGCTCCCTTCGGGACAAGAATCACGGTATGGAGCTTGACTCCGTCGCGCATGGGGATCATGACGTCGCGCTTGGCGTAGTCGAAGCTCGAGGTGACAGGCGCGCCGCTAGCGGGTATCTCGCTGGGAAAATCAGGATATTGAGGTTGCTGAGCCGGCGAGAAGGCAGCGAGCACGAAAAAAGAAAAGGTGGCGAGGAAAGTCTTGGATCTGGACATAGATTTTCTCGGAAGACCACGGATTATACAGCGTCGGGAAATCAGATTTAGGCAGGGAGAATCGCGCTGCACATCAACCTACTTTGAAGCGGCGCGGCGCAGGCGATCGTGGACCGCCTCCCATTCGGGCGTGTCGGGCGGGAGGTCGACGGCGATCCAGTCGCGATCGGCGCTGTCGGCGCGATGGAGAGTCTCATAAAGCGCCGCGGCATAGTCTGGTACGGTGAGCGGCATCTCAATCACTTCAACGGCGAAACGCGCCGGCAGGTGCTGATGCTGGAGATAAATACCTTCGCCGTGTTCGGGGACATCGCCGTTGGCCACCAGCAGAAGCGACGTACGCGGGCTGTAGTGGCGGGCGTGCATTCCGGGGGAAGGATGAGCGCCGTCCGGGAGATCGGCGACTGCGACGACCGGCCCGATTTCCGATTCGAGATCCTGCCGCGAGACGCCGCCCGGACGGAGGAGCAGAGGTTCTGGCCCGGCCAGAGAGAGCACGGTGGACTCGATGCCTACGTGGCAAGGGCCGCCGTCGAGGATGTAGTCCACATCCTCTCCAAGGCCAGCGCGTACGTGGTCTGCAATCGTCGGAGAAAGTTGGGTGAACCGGTTGGCGCTGGGAGCAGCCACCGGTACTCCGGCAGCCCGGATGAGCGCGAGCGCTATCGGGTGCGAAGGCATGCGAATGCCCACTGTCGGAAGTCCGGCGGTGACGATCGAAGGAATGATCGGAGAAGCTGCCAAATTCCACTCCGTGTGGACCAGAGCGGCGCCCGCGCGTGATTTTTCAAGCACAAGTGTCAGAGGACCGGGCCAGAATTTTCGGGCTAAGCGATCCGCAGAAGCAGGCCAAGCGGCGACCAAGGACTGCGCCATCTCAATGGAAGAGACGTGGACGATCAACGGACTGTTGCGGGGCCGTCCTTTGATGGCAAAGATGCGGGCCACAGCGTCAGGGTCAAGAGCGTTCGCGCCGAGTCCGTAGACCGTCTCCGTGGGAAATGCGACCAGACGTCCGGTCCGGAGAAGGCGTACTGCGGTTGCGATCGCGGCTTCGTCGACCATGGGGAGGGAACGGGTCGCCATGCTGGCTCTATTGTCGCAGGAAAGTGGCGTGAAGGATTGCAGAAGTCAGAGGTCAGATTGCAGGGCGGTAAGGCGACTCAGTCTGCAGAAAGACAGGTGGGCAGAGGAGCGCCTCATCACGCTCCTCTGATCCTGTGTGTCCGGTGGCAGTGTCGTGATTACTTCTTCTTGTCGTCTTTCTTTTCCTCTTCGTCTACCTGCAGGTTGTTGGTGACAGAGAAAACGCCGGAGACACCGTTGGCTTGCACACCGGCAATCTGCTTATCCTGCCGGCGGGCGACGGCGCCTTCCAGCGTGACGTGACCGTTCTTCACGATGATGTGGATTGGAGGAACGGCGCGAAGCTGGTACGTGTTCAGGACGCTGTTTCCATAGATGGCGCGATAAGTCGCGCGCCGGATACGATCGTCATTGATGGAGGTGGGAAGGATCTCGATGTTGTTGACGACCTTCTCTACGCCTTCAATGCGCTTCACGGAGTTTTCCGCGTCCGATTTCAGCGTGGGGCGGGCGACCTGACCCATCAGGGTCACGGTGCCGTCAGGGTCGACCTTGTAGGCGAGGTTGTCGAAGACGCCGTAATACGGGAGCATGACCAGCTCGTGACGAACTTCGCGAACGATACGGTCGATGCCCTTCTGACTGAGCGTGTCGCGGTTCTCCTGAGCGAACAAAGAAAAGGCAAAACCACAGATCAAAATCAGAATCAATTTTCTCATTGTCATGACCTCATCACAGGCAGTTGACGGGCGGGGCCTGAATCCTTCTCAGCACTCTTAGAGACGCGAAAAGACGAGGAAAAGTTGCTTTTTATAAGCCCTGGGTGTCCGCTTCAACATGCGTCTCGTTTTGCGAAAAGAATGGATCAGACATTCGTGCCTGCACGAGCCCTGCGGCGTTCACGGAACCCCTCAACCAACAAGTAGAGCACGGGGATGAAGAACAAGTTGAGGATGGTGCTCATGATCATGCCGCCGAAGACCGTGGTACCGACCGAGCGGCGGCCGTGCTCTCCCGCGCCGGTAGCAATCACAAGCGGGACAACGCCAAGAATGAAAGCGAACGACGTCATCAGAATCGGACGCAGCCGGATGCGGGCAGCTTCGACTGCGGCGTCGACGATGGTCATGCCGCGTTCGCGCAACTGCTCCGCGAATTCGACGATCAGAATGGCGTTTTTCGACGCCAGTCCGACGAGCATGACGAGTCCGACCTGGCAGTAGACATCGTTCTGCTGCCCGCGCAGCCATTGCGCACCGAGCGCCCCGAGCAGGGCCATGGGTACGGCGAGCAGAATAATGAACGGCAGCACAAAGCTTTCATACTGCGCGGAGAGCGTGAGATAGACGACGAGGGTGCCGAGTCCGAAGAGGATCAGCGTCGTCGTACCGGCCTGCAGTTCTTCGAGCGAGATGCCCGACCATTCATAGGTGAATCCCTGCGGCAGCGACTTGGCGAGTTCCTGCATCGTGTCGATCGCCTGGCCGGAACTCAGCCCAGGCGCTGCGGACCCGGTGATTTCCGCGGAACGAAACAGGTTGTAGTGGCTGATGACCTGTGGCGCAGCCGTCTCGCTGATGGCGAGCAGGTTATCGAGAGGAATCATGGCCCCGGTGTCGGAGCGCACGTAGTACTGCTTGATGTCCTGCGGATGCGAGCGGAACTGCTTGTCGGCCTGTACGTAAACACGGTAAGAGCGGTTGTTGAAGTCGAAATCGTTGATGTAGGCAGAGCCCATGTAGACCGACAGTGTGTCGGTGATCTGGCTGAGCGGAACGTGCAGGCTCTTCGCCTTTTCGCGGTCAATGGTCACGACGAACTGCGGATCGCTGGCGGTATAGCTCGTGTACAGGCCGGTGAGCTTCTGTCCGGCTGTTCCTTGCCGGATCAGATCGTGGGTGGCCTTGTCGAGTTCCTGCAGCGTGTGGCTGGCCTGATCCTGTAGTTCAAACTGGAATCCACCGAAGGCACCGAGGCCCTGCACCGCAGGCGGTTCTACGGGGATGACCAGTGCGCCGGAAATTCCGAAGAAGGGGCCGCGCAGGCGATTCACAATCGCCGAGGCAGTGTGCTCGATCCCCGGGCGCTGCGCGTAGGGACGAAGCGTCAGGAAGGCGAGGCCACGGTTCGGAGCGGAGCCGCCGAAGCTGAATCCCGCAACGGCAAAGGACCCTTCGATCTCCGGGAAACTCTTTGTGATGGCGTGGACGCGTTCGCAGATTTTCCTGGTGTAGTCGAGCGAAGCTCCCTGCGGAGCCTGGATGATCACCATGAGATAACCCTGGTCTTCATTGGGGACGAAACCCTTGGGCACCCGCTGAAAGACGAAATAGGCGAGGCCAAGGCCGGCGACGAACAGGACCAGAGCGAGAGCTTCGACACGCAGGAATGCGCGCAGGGCACGGACGTAACCGTTTGTCAGCGCGGCCAGGAAGCGATCGACCTGGCGGAAGATCCAGTTCTTTTGTCCGTGGACGCGGCCGAGGAGCAACGCCGAGAGCGACGGTGTAAGCGTCAGCGCGTTGAAAGCGGAAATCGTGATCGAGAACGCGATGGTAAGCGCGAACTGGCGGAAAAGAATTCCCGTCGTTCCGGGGAAGAACGCGACCGGCACGAATACAGCGACGAGCACCAGCGAAGTGGCGATCACGGCCCCGGTAACTTCTTTCATGGCATCGGACGAGGCCTTGGTCGGGTCGTGTTCGCCTTCTTGAAGATGGCGCTCGATGTTTTCGATGACCACGATGGCGTCATCGACGACGAGGCCGGTGGCGAGGGTGATGCCGAAGAGCGTGAGTGTGTTGATCGAGAAACCGAGCAGCTTGACGAACGCAAATGTGCCGATCAGCGAAACCGGGATCGTGACCGAGGGAATGATGGTGGAGCGCCAGTCCTCGAGAAACATGAAAATCACGAAGACAACGAGCACGATGGCGGCGCCCAGGGTTTCGATCACGTCACGAATCGACTCGCCGACGGCGTCGGTGGTGTCGAACGCGAGCTGGTACTTCATGCCGGGCGGGAATCGCTTGGAAAGGCGTTCCAGTTCGGCGATGCAACGGCGGTCGACATCGAGGGCATTGGCGGTGGAGAGCTGCGTGATGCCCAAGCCGACCGACTCCAACCCGTTGTACTGCAGGATAGAGCCGTAGTCCTCAGCGCCGAGTTCGGAGTGGCCGACGTCGCGCAGGCGGACGAGAGTGCCGTCGTTATTGCTCTTGAGGATGATGTTGTCGAACTGCGTTGGCTCGGAGAGACGGCCGATGGCGCGGACACTGATCTGAAACTGCTGTCCGGGAAGCGAAGGCTGGGAACCAACCTGTCCGGCGGCGACTTCCACGTTCTGTTCGGCGAGCGCAGCGACGACGTCCGTGGCAGTGAGTCCGCGGCCGGCCATACGTTCGGGATCGAGCCACAGGCGCATGGAATACTTGCGTTCGCCGAAGATGAACACTTCCGCCACGCCGGGAACGCGCTTGAGGCTGTCGCGCACGTACACGTCGAGATAGTTGCTCATGAAGAGCGTGGGATAGCGGTTGTCCGGCGAGAAGACGGCGGCGCCGAAGACGAAGTTCTGCGAGCTCTTCTGCACCGTGACGCCGATCTGCTTGACCGCGTTGGGAAGGCGTCCTTGGGCGGTGTTGACGCGGTTCTGGATATCGACAGAAGCGAGATCGGGATCGCGGTTCAAGTCGAAGGTGGCCGTGATCTGGCTAAGACCATCGTTGCTGCTGGAAGAAGTGATGTACTTCATTCCCTCCGCACCATTGATCTGCTGTTCGAGGGGCGTGGTCACGGCCGACTCGACCGTTTGCGCGCTCGCGCCGACATACACGCTGGTGACAGTGACTTGCGGCGGGGCCAGGTTGGGGAATTGCGAGATCGGAAGCGTAGGGATGACGGTTGCGCCTGCAAGGATGATGAGAAGCGCGCAGACGGTCGAAAACACCGGACGGTGAATAAAAAAGTCAACCATATAAGGCAGTCGCTAGTTGCTGGTTGCTAGTTGCTAGTTGATCCGGACGCTGCCGACTTCCTGCTGGCCACGGACGAGCGACTAGCGACCAACGACTAACTGCTGGTTTCCTGTGGGATCACGGGAACGCCGTCAATCAGGAACTGCGTGCCGGTGACGACCACTTTGTCACCGGGCTTGATGCCGTCGAGAATCACGTAGTCATTGCCCAGAATCTGACCCACCTGGAGCGGTTTCTGGTGCACGACGTATCCGCCTTTTGAGTCGGGTTCGGCGACAAACGCAAAATAGAGGCCACCGATACGAGACACGGCTACGACCGGCACCACCGGTCTCTGATTGGTTCCCCAGACCACACGGGCGCGAATGAACTGTGCGTTGCGCAGCGCCTCGTTGTTGTTAGGAACCTGAGCCTTGATGAGAACGGTCTGGGTCGTATTGTCTACTTGCGGAGAGATGAACGTGACGCGGGTCGACGCGAGTACTTTGCCGGAAGAGTCGACGAGATCAAGCGGCAAGTTCATCTTCAGCTGAGCACTCTTCTCGATCGGAATATAGACGTACGCTTCGAGCGTGCCGGGACGATCGATGGTCGTGAGAAGGGTCCCCGTAGTGACACGGTCGCCGACACGAACCGGGACGTCGCCAACGATGCCGGCCCGGGAGGCGACGACCTGATAGTAGTGAAGCTGCACCTGCTGCTCGCGCACCTGGGCCTCAAGCGCCTGGAGCTGCGACCGAGCGGCGTCGAGCGCAGCCCTGGCCTGATCGAGATCCTGGCGGCTGACTACGCCGGCATTGGCCAGGCCGCTGACACGGTCGTAATTCTGCTGCGCCCACTTGACTTGCGCCAGTTGCGCTGCGTGAGCATCCTCCTGGCTCTTGACCGTGGCCTGCTGCTTGGAAGGATCGATCTGCAGGAGAGGCGCATCGGCAGCGACGTGATCCCCGGAGTGCACAAAGATCTGCGTAATGATGCCTTCCACTTGCGGCATGATGACGGCGGTGTCGCGAGATTTCAGGGTTGCGACGTATTCGGTGGTGTCGTTGACGTTTGCCGGGCGAGCCGTCTTCACCTGGACAGGCATGGCCTGAAAACCAGCGCCCTGCGCGGGCTTGTCCTTCGAGCATGCCGCAAAGAAAGCAAGAAAACCGACCACGAGAACAAGAGCAAACGAACGTAGAAATGAGAGAAGATCCATAAGAGTCGTCCGCCAGGAAAAGGGCCAAATCCGGCTCCTGCCGGAGGCTCGTAGAAATACTAGACCATCCCGGGGCTTCCGTCAGTGAGCAACACGGCGGGAGGCTTTTTGGTCTGCTAGATTGTTTCGATATGAAACCCGTCCGGAGCTTTGCCAGCGACAACAATGCCACGGTACATCCCGAAGTCATGGAAGCGATCGCTCGCGCCAATCAGGGGCATGTCATCGGATATGGGGACGATCCGTATACCGAGTCGGCGGTGCGGAAGTTTCGCGAGGAGTTTGGCGGCGATGTGGAGGTGTTCTTCGTCTTCAACGGTACTGCCGCCAACACCCTGAGCCTGCAGGCCCTGACGCGGTCGTACCATGCGGTGCTGTGCCCCGAGTTGTCTCATATTTACACCGACGAGTGCGGAGCTCCAGAACGTTTCACGGGATGCAAACTCATTCCCCTGCGCGCTCCCACAGGAAAGTTGACGGTCGAGACGGTTGCCGAGGCATACCACGGAATCGGAGATCAGCATCACGTGCAACCGAAGGTGATTTCGATCACGCAGGCCACGGAGATGGGAACTCTGTACACGTCCGCCGAGATTGAAGCGCTGGCTCGGTTTGCGCATGAGCACGACATGTTCCTGCACATGGACGGCGCGCGGATCTCGAATGCTGCAGCAGCGCAGGGAAAGACCTTGCGCCAGGCAACACGCGACCGGGGCGTGGATGTGCTCTCGTTCGGCGGGACGAAGAATGGGTTAATGGGAGTAGAGGCGGTGGTGTTCTTCCGTCCGAACCTGGCGCGGGAGTTCCTGTTCACGCGCAAGCAGGGGATGCAACTGGCGTCGAAGATGCGATTCATGGCAGTCCAAATGGAAGCGCTGTTGACCAACGACTTGTGGCGCCGCAACGCCGAGCATGCGAACCGGATGGCAAAGTTGCTTGAAGCGGAGGTGAGAAAGATTCCGCAGATCACGGTGTTCTATCCGGTGGAGGCGAACGGCGTGTTCGTGAAGATTCCGCGAGAGGCCATCCAGAGGATTCAGGAGCGGTATTTTTTCTACCCGTGGATTGATGCAGAGTCGGTCGTGCGCTGGATGTGCTCGTTCGACACCACCGAAGATGATGTGCGGCAGTTTGCCGCATTTGTCCGGCAGACGGTGGCTGGCTGAGCCTGTACCCGGGCCGGAACACCCTTTCTCGCGAGACATTCCTTTTCCTCTCTCTCTGTCTGCGTGCGTTCCCGAAATTGAACGGCGGATCAATTTCCTTCGCGTGGTGGTTACTCTGGTAACTGTCGGGCTGCCGCCTTCTACGCCGATAATGAGTGTCACCCCCCTAGTGTGATCCGCTGGTGACCTGGTGCCAACCGGCGCCGATCCATAGACCCTCTATGTCCACGGCAGCACGAATGACGGAAGCTGATCCGCAAAAGATCTCCGAAGCTTTGTCTTTGCTCGACAAGGCAGTGCTGGAGACGATTATGGCGCAGCGGCCGCTGTCGAACGTGCTGGAGACGCTTTGCCTGAAAATCGAAGAGAAATCTCCAGACCTGGTGTGCTCGATATTGTTGCTGTCGCCGGATGGAGCGACGTTGCATGATGGTGCGGGTCCAAGCCTTCCCGTTGACTACCGAAGAGCAATTAATGGAACCAGGATCGGGCCGCGGGTGGGATCATGCGGGACGGCGGCATACCGTCAGCAGCCGGTGGTCGTGATCGACATCGAGAAAGACGCGTTGTGGGAAGAATACCGGCACCTGGCGCTGCCGCACGGACTGCGAGCATGCTGGTCGATGCCGATTCCATCGCACAGTGGAGCAATACTCGGAACATTCGCGTGCTACTACCGCGAGTCGCGCGGACCCAGCGCTTATCACCTCCAATTGATCGACCGTGCCACGCATCTGGCTGGAATCGCCATCGAAAATCAGCGGGCGAAGTCCGAGTTGCGGGCCGCGGAGACGCGCTACCGGCGGCTGGTGGAACGGTTGCCGGCCATCACCTACATTGCGGAAGCAGGCTTCGAAGGGCGTTGGCAATTCGTAAGCCCTCAGATCGAATCCATGCTGGGATTTTCAACGGAAGAATGGATGGCGAATCCGGGCCTTTGGCTGAACCAGGTGCACGAGGAAGACCGTGAAACAGCCATGGGAGCGGAAAAGCGCCTGCTGGAGACAGGCGAGCCCTACAAAGCCGAGTATCGAATCCGCTCGCGTGACGGCAAGATTCTCTGGTTTCACGATGAAGCCACTTTGCTGGAGGGAACTCCAGGCCCGGTTCCGGTGATGCAGGGGGTGCTCTATGAAATCACCGAGTACAAGCGTCTCGAAGAACAGCTGCGGCAGGCGCAGAAGATGGAAGCGGTAGGGCAGCTCGCCGGCGGCGTGGCGCACGATTTTAACAATCTGCTGATGGTGATTGAAGCGCACATCGACCGCATTCGCGACCGGCTCACACCAACGGATGCGATGTATGCCGACGCGGTGGAAATCCATAATGCGGTGAACCGGGCGGCTTCGCTGACCAGCCAGCTGTTGGCCTTCAGCCGGAAGCAGCTGTTGCAGCCGCGGGTGCTGGATATTACGGCTGTGCTGCGTGGCGTAACCAGGATGCTCGCTCGCCTGCTGACGGAGAACATCAAGCTCAAGATCGAGATCGAGCGGGGGCTGGCCCGAGTCAAGGTGGACCAGAGCCAACTCGAGCAGGCGTTGGTGAATCTGGCGGTGAACGCGCGCGATGCCATGCCCAACGGGGGCAAGCTGACCATTCAAGCAGGAAGCACGCACTTCGACGAAGCGCAAGCCTGGCGGCATTGTTCCGTGCAGCCGGGAAAGTACGTCATGCTTGGCGTGACCGATACCGGCACAGGCATGGATGCCGAGACGCAGGCTCGAATCTTCGAACCTTTCTTCACGACCAAAGCGCCGGGCAAGGGAACCGGACTCGGCCTGCCGATGGTGTACGGGGTCATCAAGCAGAGCGGCGGTGCAATTTCGGTTTACAGCGAACCCGACAAAGGAACCACGTTCAAGATCTACCTGCCAGCGTGCGAAGCTGAAGTGGCGGCGGGGGAGGAGAGTGATCCTCGAACGCCCGCGCAGGTGAACGGGAGCGAAACCATCCTGCTGGTGGAGGATCAGGTCGCGATTCGGGAAGTGACGAGCGTGTACCTGGCCGGGCTGGGCTATGACGTGCTGGCCGCGCCGGATGGCGAAGCCGCGCTCCGGATCGCCGAGACGCGACAGAAGCCCATCGATCTTGTGGTGACCGATATCGTCATGCCCAATATGGGCGGGCGCGAACTCGCCACACACATTCAAAGGCTGCATCCACGCGCGAAGGTGCTCTTCATGTCGGGATATCCGGACTTCGCCGTCCGCCAATCCGAGGGTCTGGGAGAGCAATCCGAAGTCCTGCAGAAGCCGTTCTCACTCAAGAGCCTGGCCGGGAAAGCGCGCACGTTGCTCGACGAACAATCTCCAACTGAGCACAAGGATTTCCAAAAATAAGTTCGGCGGAGCCGCCTTCAAGGCCTGCTCGGAGCGAAGTCAAAAGGTGCCGCTCGGGGCAAGAAACACGGGGGACTCAGCCCCTGGGGAACCATCTTCACGGAGCGGGAACCCAACTTGTCTCAAGTCAGCATCCGCCAGGCTTCCCTCACCAGATCCGGCAGGCATTCTCCCGAACCATAGGCTGGCCCGCTTTGCAGCGAAAGGCCTCGCGAAATTCCGGCATGTTCGAGACGACGCCGTTGGCGCGGTACTTTTCCGGGGAATGCGGGTCGACGGTTGCGCGCAAGCGCTTGAACTCGTCGCGCTCGTTGGTGCACCAACTCTGTCCGTAGCCGATGAAGAAGCGTTGTTCGGGCGTGAGGCCGTCCACAGGCCCGAGCTTCTGATCTTTGGTGTCTTCCTTCCATGCCAGATAGGCTAGCAAGGTGCCGCCGAGGTCAGCGATGTCTTCCCCGTTGGTCAGCTTGCCGTTGATCTTGATGTCGTCGATGATCGTATAGCTGGAATACTGGTCGACCACGCACTTGGCGCGCTCTTCAAAAGCCTTGCGGTCGGCGTCGGTCCACCAGTTGCGCAAATTGCCGGCTGCGTCGAACTGGCTGCCTTCGTCGTCGAACGCGTGCGTGAGTTCGTGGCCCATCGTGCCGCCGGTGTTGCCATAGTTGGGGGCCGCGTCGGATTTCGCGCTGAACAGCGGCGGCTGAAGAATGCCGGCGGGGAAATTGATGTCATTTTTCTGGGGGTCGTAGTAGGCGTTCACCGTCGGCGGAGTCATGGTCCATTCCGTCTTGTCGACGGGTTTGCCGATCTTTGCCATCTGCCGCCGGAACTCGAACCAGGCGGCTCGTTCGGTATTTCCCATCTCGTCGCCGCGAACGATTGCAAGTGCGGCGTAGTCACGCCAGCGGTCGGGATAGCCGACTTTATTGGCGATCGACTCCAGTTTGGTCAGCGCCTGCTGCTTGGTCGCGTCTCCCATCCAGGGCAGCGCACGGATCTCGCTCTGCATGGCCCGCTCGATTTCCTTCACCATCTTCACTGCCGCCAGCTTGGCTTCCGGACTGAAATAGCGGTCCACGTAAGCCTTGCCCAGCGCTTCTCCAAGGTCACTGTCGACATCATTGGTGCAGCGCTTCCAGCGTGGCGGAAGTTCTTCCTGACCGCGCAGGGTCTTGCCGTAGAAATTGAAATTCTCCCTGTCGAACGCGGACGAGAGATTGGTGGCGGCGTTGTGGAGCGCGTGCCAGCGCAGGTACGTCTTCCAATCCGCAAGACTTTCCTGATCGATCGTCGCGCTCATGGTGCGGGCGTAGTCCGGAACCTGGACGTTGAGCGATTCGACCGTGCCCAGTCCACTCTTCATCAGATAGGCGTGCCAATCGAATGACGGCGAGAGCTTCGCCAGTTCTGCAACGCTCATGCGGTGATAGAGCTGTTGCGGATCGCGCCGCTCCACCCGCGTCAGGTGGCCCTTGGCTAACGCGGTCTCGATCCGCATCACGGTAGCGGCTTCCGCCGCGGCTTGCTCCGGCTTGTCGCCCAACAGTTCGAACATCTTCTGGACGTGAGCAACATAGGCCTTGCGCAAGTCTTTCGACTTATCGTCGTCTTTGAGGTAGTAATCGCGGTCGGGCAGGCTGAGTCCGCCCTGGTCGGCCTCGGCAATCACTTCCGCGGAGTTCTTGTAGTCCTGGTCCGACCGGAACGTGAAGAGCGAGCCGCTGCCGAAGATCGGAGTCGGGTACTGGCTGGTCGCGAGGTAGCCGGCGATGTCGCGCTTCGCCTTCAGTTTGGCGATCCGCTCCAGTTCAGGTGTGAGGGGGGCGGCGCCAAGCTTGTCGGTGGCGGCTTCGTCCATGCAGGAGGCGTAGTAATCGCCGATTTTTTGCTGGGTAGAACCCTTGCCGGCGTTGGCCTTCGCGGCCTCTTCCAGGATCGTACGCAGTTGCGCCAGATTCTCGTCCTGCAGCTTGCCGTAGGTGCCCCAACTCGACTGGTCGGGCGGGATGGGGTTGGCTTTCATCCAGCCCCCACAGGCGTAGGTGTAGAAGTCGACGCATGGGTCAACCGACTTATCCATGGCCGAGAGGTCGAGCACGAATTGGTCGGGAGATGCGGTTTGCGCTGAGAGTGAAGGAAGAAGGGTGAGGGTCAGTACTGCCGAAACTAATGCAAGGTTCTTCAGAGACATGTGGGCCTCGAAAAAATTTGGGCGAAGACTGACCCTACCACTTCGGGTCAGGACTTATCTACCGTAATCGAACCGTCTCCGGTGTGAACGACCACGCGGTTGCCGCCGCCGTTGAGCTTGCCGTGAATATCCTGACCGTTGAACTTGCCCTCGACGGTTAACGGCACGTTCAAGCTGATGTGACCGTCGCCAGTGTGAAGGTCAAGATCAGCGGCAAGATCGGCGGGGACCTCCAGCTCGACACTTCCATCAGCAGTGCGCAATTCCCAGGGCTGCTGGACACGAGAACCGGCACGCGCAGTGAGCGAAACGTGCCCGTCACCGGAACTGACATCGACGGCATCGAAGCGGCCGCTGACCCGCATGGAGCCGTCGCCGGTGCGGGCACGGACGGTTCCGTCAACGTCGTCAGCTTCCAGCCGCCCATCGCCGGAGTAGAAGTCCATATCCCCTTTGAGGTGATTGACGGAAATGCGGCCGTCGCCCGTACGCAGATTGACTTTGCCTTCACGCGGCATGCGAATGTCGATCGTCACCCGGTGCTGGCCCCAATCGATCGAGAAATGACGGGCGGGCATGCGCACCTCAATCTCGACCGAGTTTGCGTTCTGACGTTCAATGATCTTGACGCCACCCTCGCCAATCTTGTCGTGCTGGGTGGCGACGTGAGCCTCAATCTTGTTCTGATCCCAGGTGTCGAGGCGGATGTCGGCGTCGGAAGTGTCAACACGAAGCTGCGGATTCTGGCCGACCTCATAGGTCTTGGACCAGTCGTCGGCAAGCGCGGCCGCCGGCAGCAGAGCAATGGCTAGCAGGACGAGTGTGATGGTTCGCATCGCGATTCTCCGGACCCGTGGGCACACAGCTCCCACAAGGTAGTCAGACGTAAGTACGCGGGGTTCGTGAGGCGAGTTCCCGGAAAAATCGGCGTTCAAGTCGGAGGACCTGAAGACGCCGACCGAACTGCTGAATAACGCGAAATGGGAGAACTCAATTGCAGAATGCAGAAGTCAGAATGCAGAAGTAACCTACGTCTGGTCTTGACTTCTGCAATCTGACCTCTTCCTTCTGCAATCTTCAGGTTTCAATTCCGACGTAGCATACACGTCCGACAATGTAGTCTCCGGCTTTCCTACCCTCTTCCATCGACAATACTTCGACGGGATAGGCCTGATTGTGCGGGCGCAGGATCAGGTTGTTGCCGGCGGTTTCCACGTACTTGATGGTGCAGGTTTCGTCCTTGCGGACGGCGTACATGTTGTTCTCTCCCTTGCGATACGGAGTAAGGGAGTTGTAGTGGCGGTCGATAAGCAGGGTGGCGCCGGGAAGCATGCGGGGATACATGCTCATGCCCTCGCGGGCGTCCACCTTGATGACCACGAAACGCTCCCAGCCGTCACGATCGCCTTCCATGGCTTCGCGCAGACGGCGGAGAAACGATTTCTTGAATTTGAGGAGTTCCTTCACATGCATGCTCATGACGAGCGGTTCCTGGGCGGCGATCTGGGAATCGGCGACCACGACGCTGTCGAATTCATCTTCACTCGGGGCGACGATCGAAGCGCGCTTGTTGATCTCGGAGGGATCGAGAAGATCGAGCACGGATATGTGCTGTACGGAAAGGACTTTGTCCATACCCTCCAGGCTCAGCCCGCGCTTGCGGTTGAGGAAGTTGGAGATATGCGCTTGCTTGAAGCCGGTCTGCTCGGCCAGCCGGAGACCGGTGAGGTCGCCATCTTCAATGCGCTGCCATAGGGTCTTGCGGAGATTGTCCTGCAGAGTCCGGAATTTCATAGGCGGAGTATAGCACGCGCTTATAGCAAAATGCTATTATTACGACAAAGTCAACATCCACAAGGAAATAGAATTCTTGACTTACGGCATGATGAGCTATAGGATCGCCAGATCATATAACTCATCTGCAAGAAAGGCGTAAGTCATGATTGCAGCTCAATCCTACGAAAACGAAGAAAGCAATTTTGGAGAATTCCGCCGCAAAGTGCGGTCCGCCGAGGTGTTGTCGGCCTCGATGGAACGGCTGCTGCGAACGCTGCACTTCACCGGACGGCTCAGTGTCGTGGTGCAAAACGGCACGGTATTGAAATCCGGCTACGAAGAAGGCTATTTCCGGCAACCCGAGCCAGGCCGCATGCCGCGTTCGGAATAGAGCCCACAGGGGCGCGCGGGGTGCGCGGCCCATTCACATTCCTGGGAATTAGATAAGCCGACAGGTCGTCGTAAGAGAAACGAGCCCTGGGCCGAGCAATCGGCGCCGGGGCCTTTTGTTTCTGCGCGGGCGACACCAGCAGCGAACAGCATCGGTTTTGCGAAAGCACGTGGAGGGACGGATGGACTTCATCAGCATGGGAAGGAATGAGGGGATTACCTTGAACCTGAAGTATTGCGAACGATGTGGGGGACTGTGGCTGCGACGCAAAGGGCAAACGGGAATTTACTGTACCCCATGCCGGGCGCGGCTGGCAGCCCTGTTGCGGGAACGCAGGACTGATGGGCCTCCGGAGCGTAAGGCGCCGGCTCCGGTGCGGATTGACTGGCTGCAGGGAGTGGCGGAGATGGAGGTGAGGGCATGACAACGACTCCGGTATGGCTGATGGCAAGTAGGGAGACGTCGTGGCGCGAAGATCCGGAAATTGACCTATGGTTTTACCGCCAAAGAACAGTGGCTTTGCTGAAGCGATATGCGCGAGCGTCCGTGGAAGTAGGGCGGCTGCCGTCCCTGCTGGGGCGGGAATGTTTCCGCTCGCGGGTCACATCGTACTCGATGAAGAATTTCGAAGACCTGGTGATCTTCGTGCATGACATGGAACAGGCGATCGAGAAGCTGGACCCGCTGCAGAAGCAGCTGTTAGCTATGAACGTTCTGGAAGACTACAGCCCGCCGGAGGTGGCGCGTCTGCTCGGGTGTTCGCTGCGCAGCGTGGAGCGATTCATTCCGGAGGCGGTCGACGAACTTTCTCGAGTTTTGCTGGCTGTCGGAATTCTGGACAGGGCACCCTTGGAAAAAGAGAGTGAGGAAGTTTGTCAAGAGGCAAGAAATCGAAAAGATAAGATAAGTAGTTGTAACTAGGCAGAAAATATTTCAGGGAAAGTTGGCGGAACTCCCCCAGTCGATTTGCTATTCTGAAAATAAGAGGCGAGAAAAACGAGATCTGAGAGGTCGAGCCAAGAGGGGGCGGATTGAGTCCGCCCCCTTTGCCATTGGGGGCAAAAGAATGGGAAGAGCAAAGGCGCGGACAAAGAAAAGCGCTCCTGCCCCGGATCCGAAAGCGAAATCCAAGGAAGAGATCCAGAAAGTCCAGAATCAGGTCGCCAACGTGATCCTGGACAGTTCGGTGGAAATGGCGGCGCGGGTCGTGCAATCGGTGACCGAAAGCGGGCAGATTACAGCGTTGAAGTTCCTGTGGGATGCCGTGGGGCTGTTTTCAGGACGCAACCATGCCGACGATGAGGATCCCGATACGCTGGCGAAGATCCTGCTCGAGAGGATGGGATTGGAAGACGAGAGTCCTGGCGAAGGTGGAAACCGCAACGGTGACGTAGAATCAAAAGACTAGTCCCCGAACACGGATTGCCTTCACAGGACGCTGCATGGATATGACGTGGATTACGGACCGGATCGCGGTGGGTGGCGGGATCTGGAACGAGAGCAACATGGCGGATGTGGCCGAAGCCGGAATCACTCACGTGATCGACATGCAGATCGAGTTTGACGATACATCGCTGGCGGAACCGTTTGGAGTGCAGGTGTTATGGAATCCGACCGACGACGATTTTCTTCCCAAGCCAGCGGAACTGCTGGAGCGCGGAGTCGAGTTCGCGCAGCAAGCGCTGGACACGGACGGGAACAAGGTGTACATCCATTGCGCTGCCGGAGTGCATCGGGCTCCGATGATGACGCTGGCAGTCCTGGCGTCGATGGGGTGGGACCTGGATGAGGCTATGGTGCTGATCGAGACGCGACGACCGGCAGCAGATTTTGCCGATGTGTACGTCGAAAGCGTGCGACGGTATCTGGGAATGCGAAAGTCAGAAGTCAAAGTGCAGAAGTGAAGAGCTACGAGCCGCGAGCAACCCAACCGTACATTTTGCGGATGGCAGTATCTCCGCGGGCGCTGGTGACCATTTTTCGAGTTTTTGACGTGTGAGGCTGGAGGAGATATGCGGAAGGGGCGCCGCTCGGAGGAGCGGCTTTTTTATTTGCCTTGGCGTTGTGCCGTGGGAAGAAGTGTGGTTCCGCAAGATCTTTTCGGCGCGTCTGATGCTTCCCTGCTCAAGCGGAAGCGCGGGAATGCGCACTGGGTGCTGACCGTCCTGACGGCTGTGACGCTGACGGCGTGCGTCGCCTGGGCGACGGGGCCGGGGCTGACGACGATCAGTGACACAGTGTACCGGGCGGATGGAACCGCAGCCTCGGGCACAGTGCTGATCTCCTGGCCGGCATTCATCACGGCAGAAGGGAATTCGGTCGCGGCGGGCTCGAAGAGCGTTGTGATAGGGACGGGAGGAACGTTTTCGACGCAACTGGTTCCGAACGTGGGGGCAAGTCCAGCAGGGACGTACTACACGGTGGTGTTTCAGCTGGACGATCGTACGGTCCGAACCGAGTTCTGGTCAGTGTCTACGATTTCTCCAACGACGATTGCCGCAGTGCGAACGACGCCGGGAACAGGCGCTGCGAACGCATTGGTATCGAAGCAGTACGTGGATTCGGCGATCGCCAGCCGCGCAGCGGACGCGGTCGTGGTGCATCTGGCAGGCACGGAAGTGATTCAGGGGGCCAAGCAGTTCGCAGCACCGCCTGCTGTACCTACTCCGGCAGCAGCGAGCGATGCGGCCAACAAGGCATACGTGGATACGGCGGTGGCGAACGTCGGGGCGGGAAATTTCGTTTCCAAAACGGGCGATGCAATGACGGGCCCGTTGACGCTGCCGGGCGACCCGACCGCGATCAACCATGCCGCGAACCGTCACTACATCGACACCGGACTGGCAAGCAAAGCGAATCTGGTGGGCGGAGTCGTGCCTCCGGCGCAGTTAGGATCCGGGACGGCCGACGGGACGCTTTGCCTGAAAGGGAATTCCACGTGGGGTGGGTGCGGGACAAGCGCGGACGCGGCTTCGATTCGAGGAACGACAGTGGCCTCGTTGACGCCGGCGGATGGGCAGGTCATTACGTACGAGGCGTCGTCGAATTCCTATAAGCCGAAACCGGGAGCGAGCGCAGGATCTGCGTACCAATCGACGAAGTATGCCGCTGATTTTCAGTTTTCTGCAACATCGACGGCGGACCTGCTGTCGCCGGGCGCAAAGACCGTTACGCTGGCTTCCTGTCCTCCAGGCGTGTTCGGAAATGAGGCTAACTACTGGGTGTACGTCTCGGGCACGGGAACGCCGGAAGCGGTAAAGGTCACAGGCGGGACATGCGCGGGCGACGGCAACGCAGGGACACTCCAGTTCACGACGGCAAACGGGCACGGCAACGGATATACGGTGATGTCGGCATCGGCAGGAATCGCGGAGTCGTCGATCGCGGGACGTTTCGCGCCGCGGACAGGGCTGATCGCCGGAGGCCGCATCATAGCTCCTCCGGGAAACATCTCGATCTACGGCCAGCTGACAATCAAGTCGGTAGGACAAACGATAGAGTTTCCCGGCAGCGTCGTTTCCTGCTATTCGGCGACGACGCCGTGCGTATTCATCGGCGATGCCACGAATTCAAGCTACGCCATCAACATCACCCTCGTGAACTTTCGAGGATGGCCGCGGGTCGCGGGCGGAACGCAGCCGATGATCGAGGTCAATGCGCAGAAGACGAGGATCATCAACCTCTCCGGTTTAAACGACTCAAGCGGTGGGAAGTTCGGCACCTGGCTAAAGGTGGATGACGACCAGGCGTTCACACTCGACGGGCTCGATTTCAGCAGCGGGTTGAACACGATCAAGTGCGATGCGACTTATTGCGGGGCGGTGATCTGGGGGAACGGAGACTTCAACACCAACCCGCAGCGCGCGCCGGTAGGGTGGATTAGCCACGCAAATATCAGCACGCAATGCAGCGCGAACGGAATCGACTGGAAGGCGGGGAACACGCTGCGGATCAGCGATTCTGTCGTGCAGGGATATCCGCAGTTCGGAGTGAGATATTCGACGGCGACCGGCGGCTATGGCGGCATGCAGATGGAGAACGTCTACATGGAGTACGGCAGCGGCTGCCCGGCGGGACTAGGATCTCCGGCGATCACGGGGGCAGCCGCCGGGGTCATCATGCAAGGCGGCAGCGCGTATACGAATCCGTCGTTGTCGATTCGAGGCGGCGAGGGGCCGGCAGGGAAAATGCCGCAATTCGCGACGGGGGGAGCGACGAACTATCGCTACTACGTGGTGGCGATCCGCGCGGACGGGAGCAGGACTTTTCCCTTGTACTTTGGCGACGCGCAGCCGACGAGCGGATCGGTACAGATTCCGTTGCAGTGGTATGACGTATCGACTGCCATAACCTATGACATTCTGCGAGTGACGGGAGCGGGGGACTTATCCGTACCGCCAGTCGGCACGGGAACTTACGCTGTAGTAACGGGGCTGAGCCAGACTGCGGCGTGTTCTGCGGGGGTGTGCTCGTACACCGATCCGCAAGCGACGCTAGCTTCGTACACAGTACCGGCGTACTGGGCGACACCGTCGGTCTATTGGGCTCCCAAGCTGGATTTGTGGCCGGGCGGAGTGATCCTGTCGTCGCCGTGGAATGCGGACATCGCAGGTCCAAATCATCCGGTTCTGTTCACGGACTTGATGTCGGCGGCAGTGCCATATATCTCAACCGCGGGCGGGACGTTCCCGCAGATCTTTGCCGCACAATGCGCCCACAACGGACCGGGGACGGCGGCCTACGTGTGGCCGGTGTGTCTGGGGTCGCAGGCGCCCTTCGATCACTTCCGCCTGGCGGGAGGATTGACCGCGGGGGGAGACCCGAAACTGGTCAACCTCAAAGGGATCGTGAACCTGGGAGCGAACAGCGCAACCAATGGCCCAACACACCTGATCACATTGTTCGATTACACGCCGGACAGGTCCGCAGCGTATGGCAGCGCGAGGCCACCGAATGACGCGCACGACAGTTTCATCGGGATCGACTCATCCAGTACAAATACCAATGTTGGGATCAGCCTGGGGTCGAGTTACTCCATCAGTCAGTACATCGGGAACAGCGGCGATGGAACGAGCTGGAAGGAGCGCCTGACGAGCTCCTTGAAAGAGTTTGCGACGCCGGCGAAATTCGACAGCACGGTGACGATCGCGGGGCTGGCGGCGGGCTGCCTGAATGTTTCGTCGGGCGGGGTGGTGGGGTCGACCGGAGTGGCGTGCGGGAGCGGCGGCGGGGGCGGGGCAGTCAATTCCGTGTTCGGGCGAACGGGCGCGGTGGTGGCGGCCAGCGGGGACTACACGGTGTCGCAGGTGACCGGCGCGGCGGCGGATTCGGCGGTGGTGCATAACACGGGCGTGGAGACGATCGCGGGGGCAAAAACTTTCTCGAGCGACTTGACTGTGAGCGGGAACCTGAACGTCGCGGGGAACATCGTGCAGACAGGGTCAGGGCCGTGGAGCGCGGAAGGCGGGTACGGGGCGATGACGTCTTCGGCCGCGGGGAAATCAAAGATCGGGTTCAACACGAACGGCAAGCTGGCAGTTTCAGAAAATGCGGGGGCGGTGACGGAAGTCGCGAAGAATTATCCACAGGAGTTCACGTACACATTCTTTGATGCGAATAATCTGCTGACGACGGCGCTGCAGGTACCGTCGATTTATGTGAATCGCGCGGCAGCGTTTCACATTGTCGAGGTGTACTGCGAGATCGACGCGGGTGCGCTGACGATCAATCTGCAGAATGGCGGAGCGAACGTGCTGAGTTCGGACCTGGCTTGCTCGACGACGGGGGCGACGTCGTCTGCATTTGTCTCTGGAAAAGATGCGGTGACAGTGGGGACGAAGCTGGGACATGTGACAGTGTCGGCGTCGGGCAGCGTGCATCGGGTGAATGTAGTGGTGAAGTACACGGTGGATTAAGTCAGTTCCGTGTTCTCGGTTGGTGTGAGTTAAAAGCTACGAGCTTCGGGCTGCGAGCTACGAGCGAGCGCGCTGTTGCCGAGCGCAATTTGCGGGTGGGAGTAGGGGTCCTTCGACTTCGCAGGAACTGCGCTTCGCATCGCTCAGCGAGACAAGGTGCCAACCAGCCTATTCCTCTCAAGACGACATAGGAGAAGGGTTGATGACGAGGGTGAAGATCGTTCTCGCGGTCGCGATAGTGTGCGTGGTGACCGGTGTGATGCATGCGGCCACGTATTACGTCGACGCCACGGGCGGGAATGATGCGAATGACGGGCTCACGCAGGCGACGGCGTGGAAGACGGTCGCCAAGGTGAATGGGAGCACGTTCGCGGCGGGAGATTCGGTCTTATTCAAGCGAGGGGAAGTGTGGCGGGAGAGCCTGGTGCCACCGTCGAGCGGGGCATCGGGGAATCCGATCATCCTTGATGCGTATGGGACGGGCGAGGCGCCGACTCTGACCGGGGCGCTCGATCTCCCAAGCACGGCCTGGACCCTGGATTCGGGGAACATCTGGAAGGCGACGGTCACGGCTTCGAGCTTGAACTACGTGGCGTTCGGTGGGATGTACGGGCAGAAGCACACGACTTCGAAGACGGAGTGCACGTCGCCGCGGGATTTCTTCCTGCTGTCGAACACCTTATATGTGTATTCGCCGGGAGCGACGAATCCGGCGACCTATTACGGCAGCGTGACGGCGATGCTGCTTACGAACGGGCAGATGCTCTACATCAACGGCAAGAACTGGCTCCAGATTCAGCATTTCAAGATCACGTACTTCGACACGTATGGAGTGAGGATCGGCGGGGCGTCGGATCACATCACCATCGCGAACGTGGATTCGGAGGGGATGATACCGGCGGGGACGACCCCGCATGGGTTCTATGTGAATGCAAGTCCGGCTCCGACGGATCTGAAGTTCTACGACGTGGAGGGTCTGTTTGGCAATCGCACAGGGGAAGAGAAGAAGGAGTCGGCGCTGTCGTTTGTTTCTGCGGCATTGCAATTAAGTGAGGCGGTTGCAGCTCGGGAGATTGTGGACGAAGAGAAATTCAAAACGGGCCTGGCGAAGGTA
>DATIWL010000169.1:0-126576 GCA_035519435.1 Terriglobales bacterium | reverse complement strand
ACGCGGAATGAAAGTCGAGGCGGTCGAAACTTGCATGCGAGGAATTGCCGGCGTGAGCGATGTACACGACCTGCACGTCTGGAGCATCGGCTCGGAGACGCACGCGCTTTCAGCGCACGTAAAGATCGCTGATATGCCGATGTCGGAGAGCGACGCGATTCTGCGCGAGATCAACGATCGGCTCGGTCATGAGTTCGGCATTCGCCACACGACGATCCAGTTCGAACATGTGATCTGCGAGACGGCGCATGGGTGCGTGATTCCGGTGGGGGAGCGGGAGCATACTCACTAGCTGCCGGGTTTAGCCTATCCGGTCTCACTCACAATCGTGGGGAATTCCCGGAGTCTTCCAGCCACCTAGGACGTGAGCTGTAGAACCTTTGGGCAATGTCAACGTCTTTGTCGGAGTTTCAATTTGTAGTCCAGCAGGAGTTCGTCTGACTTTAACTGTCGCAGAAGCTTCCATCAGACCTGAAACTGGATTGTGCAGCCCGGGCAAAATCGCAGTGGCATCCTGAGACTTACTAGTGTGGAGGTTCAGCAGTTCCGCTTCGTACGTCTCGTCGCTGCCTCCATCGGTTGCTTGCACGTACAAAACACAGCTCTTACCTATCCAACCGATCGCGCTTGTCCAAGGCTTCTGGTCGGTGCCCATTCGCAGATCGAGAATGGCACTTCCACTCGCGTCGGTGATAAATGCCCCATCCTCGCAGTTGAACAGAATTCTCTTCCCGTCATGAGACCACAGTGGAGAATTTGAAAAACACGGTCCCTCAGCTTCTCCGGCAATTTGCATGGTGGACTTGATGACGCGGACTTGGCCAATGGAGGTGTCGACGACTGCTACAGGCCCGGCTGCGTCCACGGCATCGTTGCTGTCGCCGGGCGAGTTCACGTGGACAGCGAAAGCAACATGTTTGCCGTCCTGCGAAAACCGTGGATCGGCGTAGACTTCCTTCTCACCCTTGGGTAGACGTTTGAAGTACACGGGTCCCGTAACAATTCGAGATCGATGTCCCGAATCGAGCTGTATTAGGTCGAGCGGTCCGCCGTAGGTGGTAGTTGGAGCAACCGTAACCATGCGTTGCAGGTCCGGCGAGATCGCGAAGTCAAAGACCGGTTGGGCTAGGCGAACCGTTTTGGTAGTTCGCCCTGACGCGTCCGCCAAAGTTAGGGTTGATCCCTGCACGTAGGCGACAACGGGCTTTGACGGCGCTTGAGGAAGGGCGGCAGGAGCGAGGGAGGCAATCCAAAGAAACAGAGTTAACTTACATCGGCGAAGAAGGGCAGTATCCACGGCGCTTGCTCCAGCGTTTCTACTGGAGATTGTAACCCTCAGCTCTCCTGCTTCTCATAGATCTCTCTCGCCCTCTCAATGGTATCCGCATCCTCCGGCAACTTATCCGTCCGTATTCGCACAATCCTCGGGAACCGCAGCGCGTATCCGCTCTCGTGACGCTCGGACCGCATCATGTTGTTGAAGGCCACTTCCACGACAATTTTCGGCTCGACCTGCAGGCGCATGCCTTCGTCGCGCGTAACGTGCGCGAGAAACCACTCGGTCATTTCGGCGATTTCGGCGTCGGTCAGGCCGGAGTAGGCTTTGCCGATGTTGACCAGGCGGTCGCCGTCCCAGACCGCGAAGGTGTAGTCGCTGAGCACGCCGATGCGCTTGCCGTGTCCGTACTCGACCGCGGTCACGACTACGTCGAGCGTGGCCAGTTCGCGCTTCATCTTCAGCCACGATTTGCCGCGGCGGCCGGGTGTGTAGGGCGAGTTGAGGTCCTTGATCATCAGGCCTTCGTTGCCGCGGGCGCGGGCAGCGGCGAAGAGAGTCTCGATGTCTTCGGGAGAGCGGGCGGTGAACACGGGTGCGCGGAAGACGACGGGAGCGGGCGCCTCTTCGGCCTCTTCAAAGATCAGTTTCGATTGCGCATGTAACTGAAGCGATCGTGCCGCCAACGGCGCGGGAAGCAAGCGGTCGAGAATCTTGCGGCGCTCGCTAAGAGGCTGATCGAGCAGAATCTCGTCGCTGGAGCAAAGTACGTCGAAGACTAAGTAGGCGACTGGGACGTCGCGCATCAGCTTTTCGCTGACACGCTTGCGGCCCAGGCGCTGCTGGAGGGAACTGAAGGGTAGTGCGCGGCCGTCGGGCACAGAGGCCTCGGAGCTTCGCTCCGAAAGGCGGACAAGAATGTCCGCCCCACACGGGCTCCACGCTACGATCTCGCCATCCAGGATCGTGCCGTCGGGCAGGCTCGCCAGCGCCGGCGGCAGCTCAGGAAACGACTCAGTGACTTCATCACGCGTGCGCGAGTAAAGTCGCGGCTCGCCGTCGCGAATATGGGCATGCGCCCGGATGCCGTCGTATTTGTCCTCGACCGATGCATGTTCGAAGTAGCTCAACGCCTCTTCGGCCGACTCGATCGGGCTCGCGAGCATGAAGTCGATGGGATGAAACAGCCGAAAGCGGGCTTGGCCCAGCCGTCCCGCAGCTGCCAGCAGCAATGTCTCGCCGATATCGCCGAGCAGCATATTGGCCCGCTTCACTTCGTCAAGCGGTGAGTCGAATGCCTTGGCGATCGCCTCTTCGACCAGGCTCTCCTTCAGCCCGATGCGCAGGTCTCCGCTGATGATCTTCACGATGTACTTCGCTTCGAGCGGAGTCGCCTGCTCCATCAGTTCCCGAAGCGAAGCAGTTTTCGCCGACGGTCCGCGCGCCGCGGCAATCTGCTCGAATGCCTGTTGCAAGCTGGAGAGCTTGAGGACCGACTGGGTTTTCTCAGGCAGCATATCCGCCGCGACAGCGCCGCCGTCTCCATGACGTCGATAGCTGGCGCCCAACTCTTCTTCCGACTTGCCCGAGAGTTCAGCCATTGTGCGCCACAAGATTGATCCGCCCACTTGCAGGGTCTTTTCCTGATATGCCGCGAAAGGGCGGCCGGAGAAGAAGATCGCAGCGATGGCGGCGTCGGACGCGGGCAGGCTGCGCAGGTAGTCCGCGACGATTGCCGTCTTCTCCAGTTTCTTCGTCGTGGCGGCGATAGCCTCGGAGGTTTGGGCGAAGCGCAGCATGACAGGCTTGATCTTAGCGCGAGCGGACGGAATCGATTGCAGATTGCAGAAGTCAGATTGCAGAAGTGAAAGCGAGCTTCGAGCTACGAGCCGCGAGCTTCGAGTAACCGATTCGCTCATAGCGGGAACCCGCAGTTCGCGGCTGCGGTTCCACTTCTGCAATCTGGCTTCTGCAATCTGCAATGAAGAGCTGTGATACCCTTAACGGAGGAGTCGGAGTCTTTCCTCCCCTCAGGATCATCCAATCTCCATGCGATTTTGGCGGCGAAATCTGCGGTTTCTGGCGGCGCTTCAGCTGCTTCCGGCGCTCGAAAGCGGCGAGGAAATCCTCGTCGGTGGGCAGGCGGTGCTGGAGGGTGTCATGATGCGCTCGCCCCACGCGTGGGGCATCGCCGTGCGCAAGCCGTCGGGTGAAGTCGTGACTCACAGCGAACCGCTCGACCGCCCATCGGAGAAACATAAGTGGATGGGCTGGCCCGTTGTCCGCGGCGTGATGACGCTGGGGCACGCGATGTCGCTGGGGTTCAAGGCGTTGCGATTTTCGGCGAACGCCGTGCTCGACGACGTTCAGGCCGACGAACCCCCGGGCAAGAAGATCGAAATCAGCGGCTGGTTGGCAGGATTGAATGTTCTCTTCTCGGTGGCCTTCTTCATCTTCATGTACAAGTACCTGCCTCTGCTGGCGACGACCGAGCTTAAGAAAGTGAATCCGCTGTTCGGAGAACAGATCATCTTCAACCTGGTTGACGGCCTGATCCGGATTGGCTTGTTCCTGCTCTTCGTCTGGGGCGTTTCGCTGTGGAAGGACATCCGGCGGGTGTACCAGTATCACGGCGCCGAGCACAAGACGGTGTTCGCGTTTGAGAACGGCGACCCGCTGAGCACGAGCGCGGTGCAGAAGTACACAACGTATCATCCGCGCTGCGGCACGAGTTTCCTGATGACGGTGATGATCATCTCGATGATCGTCTACATGGCGATTCCAGTGCAGACATTCTGGGCGCGCTTCGGGATTCGCATCGCGTTGCTGCCGGTCATCGCGGGCGTTTCCTACGAGATCATCCGTTTTGCCGCCAAGCACCGTGGCTCACTATTCGCGCTGATGACCGCGCCGGGCCTGTGGCTGCAACGCATCACAACACAACCGCCGGACGATAGCCAGGTCGAGTGCGCCATCGTTGCCCTTGATGAGGCGATGGCACTGGAGAAGCAGCGGGGCGGGGAATTGGTGATTGCATAGCTGCTGTTCGCTGATCGTCGTTCGCTGTTCGCTAACTGTGACCTAGCTGCCCCAATCCGGAATCATCACAAATTGGATGTTCACGTGTCGCTGTTGATCTTTCAGTTTGCCCGTAAGCTGGCGGCGAGGTGAACTATGCCGAAGAATTCCTCGTATCGAGACCTTCGAATATGGCAAGAAGCAGTTGAGTTGGCACTTACAATTTATCGGACTACGGCGGGGTTCTCCAAGCACGAATTGTATGGATTGACCTCGCAGATGCGACGTGCTGCGGTTTCTGTTTCAAGTAATATAGCGGAGGGAAAGGGCCACAGCTCAGATGGTGACTTCAGCCGGTTTCTGTTCCATGCGCGCGGCTCTCTCTTGGAGCTGCAAACTCAGGTAGTGATTGCTGGCGGTTTGCAGTACCTCACCAAAGAGCAGGTGGCCACGCTTACGAGCGACACTGATGCTCTCGGACGTGGCCTTAACGGCTTGATCCAAACTGTTCGCGGATCTCGAGCGGCCTGAAGGGTTGTTGCGAACAGCGAATAGCGAATGACGAACAGCGACAATGTTTGAACGCCTCGACCAAATCGAACAACGCTACGAGGAGCTAACGAACGCCCTCGCGTCGCCGGAGACCATCAACGACTCGGCGAAATACCAGAAGACTGCCAAGGCGCACAGCGAGATCACGCCCATTGTCGAAAAGTACCGCGAATACAAGGACCTGAAACGCGGCATCGCGGAGAGCAAGGCCGTATTAGCCGATGAGACCGATGCCGACATGCGGGCTTACGCCGAAGAGGAACTCACGAAGCTTGAAGGCCGGGTGGGCGGGGTCGAAGAAGAGCTGAAAGTCCTGCTGCTGCCCAAAGATCCCAACGACGAAAAGAACGTCATCCTCGAAATCCGCGCCGGAACAGGTGGTGATGAGGCCACGCTCTTCGCTGCCGAAGTCTTCCGCATGTACAACCGCTATGCCGAAACACAGAAGTGGAAGGTCGAAGTGCTATCAACTTCGGAATCAGGCGTCGGCGGCCTGAAAGAAGTCATCGCGCTTATCGAAGGCGACAAGGTGTTTTCACGGCTCAAGTACGAAAGCGGCGTGCATCGCGTGCAGCGGGTTCCCGAGACCGAGCAGCAGGGGCGCGTACATACCTCAGCGATCACGGTTGCTGTTTTGCCTGAGGCCGAAGACGTTGACATCAAGATCGAAGCCAAAGACCTGCGTATCGACACGTTCTGTTCTTCTGGACCCGGCGGGCAGTCGGTGAATACAACCTACTCGGCGGTACGCATCACGCACATTCCGACCAACACCGTGGTCAGTTGCCAGGACGAAAAATCGCAGATCAAGAACCGCGAAAAAGCCATGCGCGTACTGCGTTCCCGCCTCTACGAAGTCGAAATGCAGAAGCAGCAGGAAGCACTGGCGAAAGAACGCAAGCAGATGGTCGGCTCGGGCGACCGCTCGGAGAAGATCCGCACCTACAACTTTCCGCAGAACCGCGTCACCGACCACCGCATCGGATTCACTCTCCACCAGCTTGAGCAGGTGATGGACGGCAAGCTCCAGCCACTCATCGATGCTCTGGTCACGCATTTTCAGGCTGAGAAACTGAAGCAGGAGACAGCGGCGGTCGGATAAGACGCTTGCAGATTGCAGAAGTCAAATTGCAGAAGAAAAAACTATTGATCGCGCAACATGAGCCACTAGAGCGCGTCAACAATCGCCCGGTGTGCTGAAATAGGTCCGTGCAGCTTCGCCCCACCCTGAACGCCGCCATCGAACGATTCACCGCGGAAGGCGTGCCGTCTCCGCGGATGAATGCCGAGCTTTTGCTCCGTTTCATCCTCGATTGCGACCGTGCCTATCTGTTCGCCCACCCGGAACGCGAACTGAACGCCGATGAAGAAACTCGCTATGCCGAAGCTCTGGCCCGCCGCGCCACCGGCGTTCCGGCGCAGTACATCACTGGACATCAGGAATTCTGGGGACTGGATCTGATCGTCTCGCCGGCCGTGCTGATTCCGCGACCGGAGACGGAGCATGTGATTGAAGCTGTACTGGAACTTGCGCACGAAAATGGGTACGCGCCGCTCCACGGCCTGCGCGTCGTCGACGTCGGCACCGGTACCGGCGCGATTGCGCTGGCTCTGGCAAAGGAACTATCCAACGCCGAGATTCACGCCACTGACATCTCCCCTGCGGCGCTCGAAGTTGCGCGCGCCAATGCGGCGCGTCATGAACTGGCCGCGCGAATCCAGTTTCACGAAACCGATTTGCTCGCTGGCCTGCCCCAGAATGCTTTCGATTTCATTATTTCCAATCCGCCCTACGTGGGTGAGACCGAGGAAGAACAGGTCCAGCTTGAAGTCCGGAAGTTCGAGCCGAGAACCGCGGTTTTTGCCGGGCCAACCGGTCTCGAAGTCATTCAGCGCCTCATCCCCCAGGCCCACGCGGCCCTTCGCGCCGGAGGCTGGCTCGTCTTCGAGATCAGCGGAACGATTGCAGACCGAATCCTACCGCTACTCTCCTGCTGGGCCAGCGTGAAGATTGCAGACGATCTGCAAGGGATTCCACGTGTCGTGCGAGCGCGAAAACCTATGCATACATGAGCCGAGGCCATAGACCAGCGTCGCGGTATTTGCGATAATGCACAAACTCCGGGAGTCGACTTTGTCCAGGTTCTCCTCATTCTTCGGGTTCACGTCCAGCACGCAACTGGGACCGCTGGAGCGTCAACTGCTTCAGGCTTTGTGGGCTCGGGGCAATGCAACGGTGCGTGAATTGATCGATGACGGCAAGATTACGCAGGCATACACGACCGTCATGACCACTCTGGATCGACTGTACAAAAAGCGGTTGCTCGACCGTGTAGCCGAAGGCCGCGCGTTCCGCTACACGCCGCGCCAGTCCCCGGACGACCTGCGGCGAGTGGCGGCGGTGGAGGGAATTCGTCAGCTGCTGGGATCGGCGGAGACGTCGGCCCTGCCGCTCTCCTACCTGGTGGAGGCAGTCAGTGAGCATGATATCCAGTTGCTTGATGAACTGCAGATGCTGGTGGAACGCAAACGTCAGGAACTGAAAAAGACAGAGGGAGAATAACAGTGTTTATGCTACGGGGCATCGCCGTCTCACTGGCGTTCTTTGCGCTCCTGTACAGCCTTTTGTCGTTGCTCGTGCTCTGTACGTGGCGATACCTGATGCTTCTCCGCCCGGGCGAGCGCCGCGCCGAGTTTCTCTTTTGGATGCGCATTGCTCCCTTGGTTGCTTCCGCAGCGGTGACGCTCGCGCTTGTGGTACCCGCGTATGTGCGGCTGGAGCCCCGATCGATTGATGAAGACATTGCCGTCCCGCTGGCGCTCGGGTTTGGGTGCCTCTTCCTGATGGGGTTGGGCCTCTTCCGAGTCGTGGTGGCTCACAAGAAAAGTGCTCGCATCGTGACGGGCTGGCTGGCAGGTGCGGATGCGCTGGATGCCAGCGTTCCCGCACCCCTGTTTCGGACACACCAGCACGCGCCGCCGCTCACGCTGGTAGGGGTCTGTTCGCCGAGCATCGTCGTCTCCGACGCGACCGTTGACCGGTTGACGACTGATGAACTACATGTCGCGGTGCAACACGAAATCGCGCACATGCGGTCGCGCGATAATCTGAAAAAACTCGTGTTCCATTGCTCACCCTTTCCGGGGATGGGGCCGTTAGAGGCTGCCTGGCAGGATGCGGCGGAACTAGCCGCTGATGACCAGGCAGTTACAAGCGTCCGTGAGGCCCTGGATCTTGCCGCCGCGCTCATCAAACTGTCGCGGATCCTTCCTGCGCGTCTTGCTCCTGCCTTCACCATGGCTCTGGTGAGCGGCAACAGTTCGTTGACACTCCGTGTGGAGCGACTGCTCGCATGGGAGGAAGGTCGAGCCTGCCGCAGCACGGTTTTTTCGAGTTACATCGTTCCGCTCGCCTGCGCCGCCTTACTGGCCGCGATCGCCTCGTATGGCCCGGCGCTGACCGTCACGCATGCCATAAGCGAGTGGCTTGTCCGTTAAGACAAGAGTGTTCGGGGAGACACTGTGATCTGGGCTGAATACTACTGCTGGTAGTACTATTCGCCCGCCCGGTAAGCTGCCTCGCATGAACAAAGTGGGGGCAGCGCTCGTTTTTCTATTGGGACTTCCATATCTTTCCGGCCAACAACCAGCTCCTCCACCGCCGAAACCTCAATCCATACCCCCCGTACAGCAGCGGGTCGAGGTTACAGCAACGCGCCTTCCGGAAGAGCCGGAACAGGTGCCCGCGCCGATAGAGGTTCTCTCGGGCGACGAACTTCGTGCGCGCGGCGCAACAGACTTGCGGACCGCGTTATCACCCGCCATTGGAGTCGAGATTGCCCCGGGCGGCGATGCCGGACCTGCCAGCTCCGTCCCGGACTTCTGGGGACTCAAAGAATTTGACGCCTTTCTCCTTCTGGTCGATGGGGTTCCGTGGGGCGGGTCATTTAATCCGGCGCTGACGACTCTCGACTTGAATGATGTTGAGCGCATCGAAATCCTGCGCGGCCCGGCGCCTGTGACATATGGGGCGACTTCGTTCGTGGGGGCGATTCACGTAGTCCACAAAGATTCCCGGGAAGGAGGGAGAACGCTTACTCTGCAGGGCGGGAATTACGCCAGCGGAGGCGGTTTGTTCTCCACGCCGATCCCGCTGGGCGGGAATTGGAGTTCGCGCTTAACGGTTGACGGCGAACGCCAGGGTTTTTCCGATGACCGCACGGACTACCGCCGCGGGCACGGGCTGTGGCGGGCTGGCAGCAAGCCCGTGAACGACGAGCGTACCTGGTTCAACGTAGACATCAATTGGCTCGATCAGAGTCCCGCGAGTCCGCGACCGCGGGAGCCTGAAGATGATGAGGGCGGAGATGCGGTCAAGCGACTCGCCGCCGATCAATTCGTCGCCGAGATTCCCATCGATGCCAATCACAATCCTGCCGGAGCCTTTCTTGACGATCATCGCTTCACCGGAATGATGGGATTCGACCGTCACGTGGGCAGTTCACTTTGGTCTACGACTGCCTCCGTATCGCACAGCCGGCAGGACATTTTTCGCGGCTTTCTGGAGACCTTCGACCCGGATGTCAGCGACGAGGGCGAAGCCCATGGAGTAAAAGAGAAGATCCATCTGACGGACGTCTATATCGATTCCCACTTTTCCTGGAAGTTTCCCCACTCGGTGACCTTTTTGGCTGGCGCGGATTACCTGCACGGGACGGGCAACGCCCAGGGAGCCGACTTTGATTACGAAGTTCCGATCGACGGTTCCGAAGCGGTTGTCGTGGACAAACCCTCGCCCCTCGATGTGACCATTCACGACCACCGCGATTTCTTCGGGCCTTACGCTTCGGTTGAGTGGCACCCAATGGAACGACTGCGCCTCGATGCCGGCATTCGTTTGAATGTGACCCACGAAAGCCGGGAAGATGCGGATCCGGGCGAAGGCACGTCAACCAGCGATCACCGAACCGATGTGCGTGTGGGAGCGAATGTAGGTGCGACAGTGACTGCGTGGCAGCGCGGTCAGGATGTTCTGAATCTGTACGTCAACTACCGCGACACGTTCAAACCCGCAGCGATTGATTTTGGCATCGGGGAAAGCGATGCGGAAGGCGGCGACGAAGGTACGATCCTGAAGCCGGAAACTTCGCGCAGCGTACAAGGTGGACTCAAAGGGCGGTTTTGGGACCGGCGCATGGAATGGGAAGCCTCCGGCTTCTTCATGAAGTTCTCGAATCTCGTGATCCCTGTGGACGTTGGCGGTCTGCCGGGGCTGAGCAATGCTGGCGAAGAGCAGTTCAAGGGATTTGAAACCGGCGTTTCGTTCTTCTTTCCACACGACTTCATTGCGCGTGCCAACTACAGCTTCCACGATGCCCGATTCACTAATTTCGCCGAAGAGACGCCCGACGGCATTGTCAGCTTCAACGGCAAGCGGTTGGAGATGTCAGCACGTAACCTGGTCGCGGTCAGCTTGTTCCGTGCTCCCAGCCGTGGATTTCTCGGTGGTGTGTCCATGAACTACACGGGCAGCCGATTCCTGGACCGGGCCAATGCGCCCGACGACCTGGTGGACGGGTTTGCCACCGTAGATCTCAGCGCCGGATATCGTACGCCGCGATGGGAGCTTCGCGTTGATGCCAGAAATGTCGGGGACCGGCGGGATCCGGTGTCCGAGAGCGAATTGGGACCGGAACAGTTCTATCTCATGACCAGCCGCCGCGTGAGCGGCAGCTTCAGCGTGCATTTCTAAGAGCACTGAGAACAGCAGCGGGCTCGCGGCATAAAGGCTCGGCTGGACTACCGGGTCGCCCTACTTCGAGGTCTGCGCGGGCAGGATCTCGTCGACGTCAACCAGATTTGTGGGATAGTTTCCGGTGTAGCAGGCGGAACAGTAGGTTGCCGTCTCGCCTTCGCCGCAGGCCTTCTTCAGCCCGTCGATCGACAGGTAAGCGAGCGTATCAGCCCCGATATACTCGCGAATTTCGTCGACACTCTTGTTGGCAGCGATGAGCTGCTTCTTTGTCGGCGTGTCCACTCCGTAGAAGCACGGCGAGATCGTCGGCGGGCACGAGATCCGCATGTGGACCTCGGTCGCTCCCGCCTGCCGAATCATGCGAACGATCTTCTTGCTTGTCGTTCCGCGCACAATGGAGTCGTCGATCAGAATCACGCGGTTACCCTGCAGCAGGCTGCGCACTGGGTTGAGCTTGAGCTTCACGCCGAAGTCGCGGACAGATTGGCGCGGTTCAATGAAGGTCCGGCCCACGTAGTGATTCCGGATCAGGCCGAGCCGGAAGGGAATGCCGCTTTCCGACGAGTATCCGATGGCAGCGGTGTTGCCCGAGTCAGGCACGGGGACAACGATGTCCGCATCGACGGGAGCTTCGCGCGCGAGCTGGCGGCCCATGAGATCGCGGCTGTAGTCGACAGAACGTCCGAATACCAGACTATCGGGCCGAGAAAAATAGACGTGCTCGAACACGCAGCTCGACTGAGCCGGCGAGGGCGCGTAGAAGCGTGAACTGACACCTTCAGGGCCGACAATCACCAGCTCGCCGGGCTTCACGTCGCGCTCGTAGGTTGCACCGAGCAGGTCGAATGCGCACGTCTCCGAGGCAAAGACAATCGTGTCTTTCTTTTCCCCGGTCGACGCTGGAATGCGTCCCATCGCCAGGGGCCGGAAACCCCGGGGGTCGCGAGCGGCAAAAATCCGGTCACGGCTGATCATCACCAGCGAGAACGCACCTTCAACGCGGCGCAACGAGTCGGCAATCGCGTCGGGCAGCGTCTGCTCGCGGGACAGAGCGATCAGATGTACCAGAACCTCGGTGTCACTGTTCGTTTGGAAGATGGACCCTTGGCCTTCCAGCTTGCTTCGGATCGCCTGGGCATTCACCAGGTTGCCATTGTGAGCGATGGCAATGGCGCCCTTGTTCGACTGCACCATGATGGGCTGTGCGTTGAGCAGCGCCGAATCGCCAGCTGTCGAATAGCGCGTGTGGCCGATGGCAAGGATGCCGCGCAGCGAACTCAGGACGTCTTCCGTAAAAATGTCAGCAACCAAGCCCATCGAACGGTGAGAGCGCAGGCGCTCGCCGTCGGAACTGACGATGCCGGCCGATTCCTGTCCGCGATGCTGGAGCGCGTGCAGGCCGAGGTAGGCGAGCTTTTCTGCTTCAGGATGGGCGTGAATGGCGACCACGCCGCATTCTTCACGGAACTTGTCGAAAGGTAGCATTTGGCCCTTGGTTCTTTGTCTGTAGCTTCCAGCACATCCCAGATCGTGCCTGCGCAACAATCACGCTGCCTGGTGCGGCGCGAGATTCGGTCCCGCGTTCGCCTCAATCGCGCGCCGCATTTCCGCGAGATCGGCAAGGTGACCGCGATCGTGTTCCATCCAGAATTCGAGCAATCGCCGCACGTCAATCGGTCCGAAGCCCTGCATCTCGGCTCTCCGCTCGAGATCACGAGGCGGCGTCCCCTTCAACCTCTGCACACTGGTCGCGCGCGAACGCTTCATGTCGTCGAGCGCAGGCTGCACCGGTTGCAGGTTGTAGTCCCGCTCAATCGCCAGCTTCGCGCCGTCGATGTCTGCCAGCACGGGATAGTCTTCCGTCAGCATGAGTCGCAACCGCTTCTCGTATCCGTACACTTCGATATCGCGCAGGTGAAGCACCGTCTCCCGGATCGAAAAGAACTCCGACGGCTTGTGCGAGAGTTGTTTCTCCGAAAGCCCGCGAATTGCGTCCTCCAGCAGTTGGGGAGTCGCGGATAGTTTAGCGATCGCCTCCTCGAGAAATTCCATACTTCCTCCTCACCCCTGGTACAGAACCTAACCTGCGGCTGCTACGCCTGACTCCGCACGCAGCGCCCTTTCCAGCGCGCCCTCATATGCTTCACCCAATTCGCGAACCGCCGCGGAAACGGCCGTCTCGCCGTCAACTTGAATTTCAATTCGGTCCCCGCCGGTTTCACCGATTACGTCCGCGAAGAGCCCATATTCGCTCGCCAGTTCTTGGATTCGCGCGAGCTTCGCGGGGTCGCACGAAACCAGCACCCGGCTGGCGTCTTCACCGAAGAGCACAAATTCCGCTGGAAGATCCTGAACGGACAGGCTCACCCTCGCACCAACACCCTTCGGGAACGCGCATTCGGCCAGCGCCACGGCCAGGCCCCCATCCGCGCAGTCATGGACTGACTCAGCCAGTCCCTGCTGAATCAGCGCAACCAGCGCCCGCTGCAGAGTCGCTTCTTTCTCAAGATCCAGTTCCGGCGGATAACCCCAGACCGCGCCCAGAATTTCCTTCGCGTACTCGGAAGAACCAAATTCCGATTCCGCATCTACGGCGTCGCCTGGCTCGTCCGCGCGCAACAGGACAATCCTTCTCCCCGGTGCGGCGAAATGCATTTTCGATGTTGCGTGGACGTCCTGCAAAATCCCGACCACGCCCAGCACCGGCGTCGGATAAATTCCCTCGCCCAGCGTCTCGTTGTAGAAGCTGACATTGCCGCCGGTGATCGGGATTTCAAGTTCTTCGCAAGCCTTGGTCATGCCATCGATGACCTGCGAGAACTGCCACATGATGTGTGCCTTCTCCGGATTGCCGAAGTTCAGGCAGTTCGTCGCTCCGACGGGGGTGGCTCCCGCACAAGCCACCTTGCGCGCCGCTTCGGCAACCGCGTGCATTGCTCCCAGCCGCGGGTCGAGGTAGCACCAGCGTCCGTTGCCGTCGAGCGACATCGCCAGGCCGCGTTTCGATCCCTTGATGCGGATCACGCCGGCATCGCCCGCACCCGGCGCCTCGACCGTGTTCGTCTGCACCATGTGGTCGTATTGCTGCCATACCCAGCGCTTCGAGCAGATGTTCGGACTCGCCAGCATGCGCTTCAGCCTCACCGTCATGTCACCACCGACGGTCACGCGAATGTGCTCGGGCATCTCCCGCTCCACCGGAGGCTCCCAGCGCGCCAGGGGCCGCTTGTACAGGGGCGCGTTGTCTGTCAACGCCGCATTCGGAATCTCTGCTACGACTTGTCCATGTTCCAGCACGCGCATCTTCGCGTCACTGGTGACGCGGCCCACTTCGACCGCGTCCAAACCCCACTTCTGGAAGACGCGGAAGACTTCATCCTCGCGGCCTTTCTGCGCCACAAGCAACATGCGCTCCTGCGACTCGCTGAGCATGATCTCGTACGGAGTCATGCCCGTCTCGCGTTGCGGAACGCGGTCCAGTTCAATCTCGATTCCCGTTCCGCCGCGCGCACCCATCTCGCATGTCGAGCAGGTCAAGCCGGCTGCGCCCATGTCCTGGATGCCAACGATCGCTCCCGTCAGCATTGCTTCGAGACATGCCTCAAGCAGGAGTTTCTCTAAGAATGGATCGCCGACCTGCACGTTCGGCCGCTTCGCCTCTGAGCCTTCGCTGAACTCTTCGCTCGCCATGGTTGCGCCGTGGATGCCGTCGCGACCGGTTTTGGCGCCCACATAGATGACCGGATTTCCTTCACCTGCCGCGCGCGCGTAGAAAATCTGATCCTTGCGCACCAGGCCCAGCGCGAACGCATTCACCAGGGGGTTTCCCGAATAGCATGGCTCGAACTTTACTTCGCCACCGAGATTCGGAACGCCAAAGCAGTTGCCGTACGACGCAATCCCTGAAACCACACCTTCCAGCACGGAGTGATTCTTGTGCAGTTCGGAGGTGGATACGGCCTCATCGGCCTTGATCGGCCCAAACCGAAGCGAATCCATCACCGCCACGGGCCGCGCACCCATGGTGAAAATATCGCGCAGAATCCCCCCGACACCGGTGGCCGCGCCTTGAAACGGCTCGATAAACGACGGGTGATTGTGCGACTCGATCTTGAAGGCGCAAGCCCAGCCGCCGCCGATGTCAATGATGCCGGCGTTTTCTCCTGGCCCCTGGAGGACGAGCTTGCTGCGAGTCGGAAGGCGCTTCAAATGGACGCGTGACGATTTATAGGAGCAGTGCTCGCTCCACATCACGCTGAAGATGCCGAGTTCGGTCAGGGTCGGCTCGCGTCCGCCCAGCAGCTCTTTGATTTTCTCGTATTCATCCGGCGTGAGGCCGTGCTCCCGGATCAATTCCGGTGTGATAGGAGATATCGCAGCGGTGGTCATCACGAGGAAGTTCTATTGTCGCATCTCAACCGGTTTTTGGCATGCCGTTTCCCTTATGAACGCCATTCAAAATTCCTTTTAGGGACGCGCCAGGCCGGTCCTGTCTGGGATGACGGATCCTCCGCTACAGCCGCTTCCCAAAAAACTCCTCCGTTGCCCGATATGCCCTGATCCAGCTTTTCCACAGCAGAAAATCGTGAATCTCGTCGGGATAGATCAATTCCTCCACGTGAACTCCCTGCGCCCGCAGGCGCTGCAGGAGGTCAACCGTCTGCGAGAAATCGACGTTCCGGTCGTCGTCGCCATGAATCAGCAGCACAGGCGATTTCCAGCCGGCGATCGCGGCGTTGGGCGAGGATCGGAACGCAAGCTTCATCGCGGCCTCGCGATCGGGAGCATCTTTCGCGAATTCCTCTTCGAAGGCTGACCAGTCGTGTACGCCGTGAAAATCAACTCCCGCTGCGAACAAGGCGGAATCGTGCGCCAGGCCCATCGCGGTCAGATAGCCGCCGTACGAACCGCCCCACAGGCCAATTCTCTTCGCGTCAACATTGGGTTGCGTCTGCAGGTAGCGTCCGGCGGCAACGATGTCCTTGTACTCCGCGCCGCCGCGAGGGCCGCCATCGGCCGGTTCGCGGAAATGCCGGCCATACATGATTCCGGTTCGATAGTTCACGGCGAGCACGACGTACCCGCGGCTAGCCAGGTACTGATTCATGGCATAGGCGTTGTGGTAGTAGTCCATGTAGTGGAAGCCCAGCATCATCTGGCGGATCGAACCGCCGTGAATGAAGATCAGCGCCGGCCGGCGGGCGGACCCGCGCGACGCATGTCCTTCCACCGGGGGCTCGAACAGCTGTCCATGAATCTCCCAGCCATCTTCCGCTTTGAAGATCACCTGTTTCGGCTTGACGAGTTGCGCTGATGGGAAATCCGCGGGCAGCGCGCTCTTTGCGATCATGTCCCGGCCTGACGCCGTCACTAGGTACGGCATCGCCGGTGAAGTCGCGGTGGACCCAAAGCAGACGACCTTTCCCGCGACCTCCAGGGGCGACCACTCCATCGTCTCACCCCTCGTGACGGGGACTGGTGTTCCATCGTCCACACTCACTTTCCAGAGGTGACGGCGGTCGATGTCATCCTGGTTTGAAGAATAGATGACGGCGCTCTTGTCGGCGCTCAAGGTGACGTCTTCCGTCTCAAATTCTCCGGGTGTGAGCAGCGCCGCAGGACCGCCAGTCGTTGCCACCGAGTAGAGGTGGTTCCAGCCGTCCTGCTCGGAGGCGAACACGATCCGATTCTTACCCGCAAAGTGAAAAGAGACGTCGGACGTCAAAAGAGGGAGCGAGTCGTCGAGTGCGGTACCACTTTTCCAGACTTCCTGGGCCGAGTCCTTCGCGACGTCGTAGACCCAGATCGACCACGGCAGAGGTGTTAGTGGAATCAACGGAAGCTTCATCTGCTTCCCGGCCAGCCTGATGAAGGCGACCTGCGTTCCGTCAGGCGACCAGCGTGGCGAGAGATCGCGATCGGCGCTTGGGGAAATGTAGTGCAGTTCGCTCTTGCCGAATTCATAGATCGCCACAAAGCTGTGATCGCTACGGTCGCTGATGAAGGCGATCTTCTTGCCGTCCGGCGACCACCTGGGCTGCTGATTGTTGCCGCGCGAGAAGGTAAGACCTTTGGCCTTTTCTTTGCCGGAGAGGGGAGCAATCCACAGCTGCTTTTTCGCCGCCCAGACCGCGAATTCGCCGCCGGGAGAAATCTGGATATCTTCACATCCTTCTTCTTCGCACCCCATGTCCCCCAGCAGACGAGGCTCGCCTTTGTCGACATCGACGGCCCAAACCTGCTGACTCCGTTTCTCGATGCCGCTGGTGGGATCGGCAGTCTCACCGGCGGCGTTCGATTCCGTCCCTCGTGCGTACACCACAGTCTTGCCATCCGGCGACAGCTTCAATGCTGCTAGGGGCAAGCCGTCGTCGCCCTGGTAGTGCGTAACCTGGCGCGCCTCGAAATTCGGGGCCTCTGCGATCCAGACGTTGTGCTCGCCCTTGGCGGAGAACAACCAGGCGATTCGCCCGGCCTGCGGAGCCGCGACCAGATTCGTCGGGAAAGGAGAACCCATCACTTGCTCGAGCGCGAAAGAAGCCTGTGATTGCCCCCAGGCTGCAACGCTGAGGCAAAGTGACAGCAGAGTTACTACGCAGCGAAGTGAACGGCGGTGATTTCCCATGCCGGGCAGACTACGGGAAGAACGCCGCAATTGACAATAGCAGGGCTAGGACGCAACTGCCACCGGCTGATGCACCGGAAGGGTGACGGTAAATGTCGTCCCTTTGCCAGAACTGCTGGTGACTTCAATCTTGCCGTGGTGCTCTTCTACGATCCGTCGCGCCAATGACAGGCCCAATCCGGTTCCGTTGCCTTTGGTCGTGAAGAACGGCCGGAAGATGTTGGGCAGGTGCTCAAAGGGAATCCCGCGGCCGGTATCGGATACGGTCACGCAAGCCATCTCGTCGACTTCAGAGATCTCCACCTTGACGAGTCCGGAGCCCTCGATCGCTTGTACGGAATTCAGCAGAAGGTTCAGCAATACCTGATGGATCTGATCGCTGTCGTGTTCGACCTCCGGCAAATCCGAAGCCGGAAGAAAGTCGATGCGGATCGGCTTCGAGATTACCTGCTGGCGAGCCAGCATGACGGCATGCTCAATCGTCGTGTTGAGATCGCTGGAACGAATCTCGGGGGCGCGTGGCCGCGCTGTTTCCAGCAGGTCTGTGAGAATGCGGTTGATCTGGGCAATTTCCTGACGGACGTCTTTGACGACGGACTTGGCGGGGCTCGAGGCCGGCAGATCGCGAGAAACGATCTCGATGACCCCCGCGATTCCGGCCAGAGGGTTACGGATCTCGTGAGCGAGGCCCGTGGCTAACTCGCCGAGTGTCGCCAGGTGCTCGGCGCGGGACATCTGCGTGCGGTGCAAATGTTCGATTTCATCGCGGCTCTCGCGCAGCAGGCGAACCATGCGGTTGAAATTGCGTCCGAGATCGCCCATCTCGTCATTGCGCTTCGCGAAGCCCACGGAAGCCGTCAGATCACCGTCACCGACGCGTTCGATCTGCTCCTGCAATTCGACCATCGGCTGCTGAATCGTTGAGGCGAGCACGACGATGATCACCCCACAAATGGCCACAGCGCCGGCCCCGGCGATGACCAGCACGCGGTGCCGATCGGGGTCGCGCAGAGACAAAGTAGAAAGCAGGAAGAGCAGCATGCCGATCAGCAGCACCACTGCTACTGGCCAGATAGTCTTCAACTGCCAGTTGACCCGCATGCGGGCCGATTTTCCCATGCCCTCCGATTTCGGTCGTGGGCCGGCGGCCATTGGTTGATTGATCTCAGGCATAGGCATGCAATCCCGGCAGGAGATAGGTGACGCCGAAGAACGTAAACATCACGACGGCAAAGCCGCTGATCGCGAAGTATGCCGCGACGCGCCCGCGCATACCGCGCGTGACGCGCATGTGAAGGTACAACGCGTAGACAAGCCAGGTGATTGCCGCCCACGTTTCCTTCGGGTCCCATTGCCAGTATGAGCCCCATGTCTGGTTGGCCCAGTACGCGCCAGCGGCGATCATCAGGGTGAGCAGGGGGAAGGCGATACTGATGGTCTTATACGTGATCCGATCCAGGTTGTCGGCACTCGGCAGCAGCCGCTCGAGATCCGGCCGGCGCCACAACAGCAACAGGTACAAAAGTGAAATGAAGACTCCGCCTACGAGCCCGGACAGAATGAAGGGACTTGCCGCCAGGCTGGTCTGGAACGTGCGGTCGGCATCGAGCGACGGATAGCTTCCGTTGCGGGCACGAATCAGGAACATCACGAGCGCCATCACCTGGAGCAGAATGCTGACGAATACTGCACGATTGGCGATCGCCAGGAAATTGTCATCCTCTTTCAACCGCGCGAGGCCGTAAAATACGAGGGGCGAAATGACTACCAGCATCGCCAGAACCATTAGCCAACCCAGGTCGGGCACCGTTACGAATAGCCGCACACCCTTGGAGAGAAAGATTTCCGATTTTTCTTCGGCATTCCATGCTGCCAGGTTCAACCCGCCCCACTTCTCGAAACGCGTGAAGACAATTCCCGCATAAATGACCGACGTGCAGGCACTGGTCACGGCGAGAAAAGTTTCCGTCCTCATCCTGTCCTGGATCAGAAACATCATGGCCAGCGCGAAACTCAAGGCGCAAGCCGCGTACGCCAACATGGCCAACGTCACGTGGACATGCAGCCATGTGGATTGCAGCGCTGGCACCAGCGGATGCACGTCACTGCGCAGCAACTGCATCAGGACAACGCCGACGATCGCCACCGGCATGGTGACGGTGCCAATGACCCTGACTCCGTATTTCTTCTCGGCGAGGAGCGTGAGGACCGCCAATGTCCACACGAAGCTCAGCAGCATCTCGTACACGCTGGCGAACGGCGGATGCCCAGCTTCATACCAGCGGTGGGCGACGGCCGCCGTGTTCGCGATCAGTCCGACCCAGGTTGCCAACGAAGCGAACTTCACGTACGACTCAGTGCCGGTTACGCCAAATCCGAGATACAACGCGCCGGCACCTGCGTAAAAGATCAGTGCTGCGTAGAGCAGGTTCTCCTCGCTGAGGACGCTACCTGTCTTCGCGACGTTCAACAACGCCATCACCAGCAGAAACGCAATGCTCATTCCCACCAGCACGATCAGCGTCATGCCGGTTGTTTGCTGCTGCTCTACCTTTGCTCGTCCCATGTTGGTCCCCCACAGGCCGGATTAGCGTCCGGCGACAGTCTCGGCGTGCTCGCTGGGAGCGGGCTTGCCGACAGATTTCAATTCTTTTTCAATTTCGGCTACGAGATCGTTGAATCGCTGCTCGAAGGCGTCGCGGTTGCGATTCGCGGCACCGCCGATCCAAAGCGAATATTTGCCGGTTTTGGCGTCGCGCACCGGAACCGCCCAGAAGCGCATGTGTACGATGTAGAACACGAACGCCAGACCAATGCCCATCAGCACGACACCACCCCAGACTCCCCACTGTCCCGGTTCTTGGGATACCTGCAGACCGGTGAAATGGCCGAGCTTCAAGCCGGTTGCCTCGAATTGATAGGGGGAGTTTGCGTTGTCGCCGGCGCCTTCCATCGGCGGCAGCCAGACGTTGAAGCTCTTTCCTTGTTTTGTGGTTACCACCAGACGTGCCGCAGGGCTTCCCAGCTGGTTTGAACGCCTGTAAACCTGACCGTCACGAAGAGCAAAGTCAGGGATGAACTCGGCGAAGAGCACAGCCGTATTGGCATCCAACGCCGCAGTTTCATTTGGCGCAAAGCTGACTTGCTTCTTTTCTCCGGTGACTGTGGACGTCGCCTCGAGCGCCAGTCGTTCCGCTTTTCCATTTGACCCAAAGCTGGACTGATAGAAACGGATCCCGCCAAACACCAGCGGATCATTCACGACGATTTCCTTCTTCTGCAGGTCTTGGCCGTCCTTCACGACCACCAGCTTTGACCACCATTTCTTCGGCATACCGTTCTCATAGTTTTCCTGGCCGGCCGAATCACAGCGGATGGCAAAGGGGAGGGCTTTCGTCTTGCCGTCGCGGAGTTCGACGAGGTTCGAAGTTTCGCCTTCGTTGAGATTCAGGGTGCCACGCCATCCGTAGAGGCCGTCGATGATCCCGCCGAAAAAGATGAGCAGCAGGCTGGCGTGGACGATGAAGACAGCCATCTCGGATATCCGATTCCGTTCGGCAAAAATGCCAAAGTGATCTTCCCGGACTACTCGCTCCGGCTTGAAGCCCATTGCATGCAGCGCTCGCTCCGCCGCAACCAATCCGCTTTCTTCGTCGGGAATACTGATTCCCTTTTGGGGGTGAAGCGCACGGCGAAAGCTCTCATCTGGATACTTGTAAGGCCGTGCGTAGTAGCGCCACGCATTCGGGAACCTCTCGATGGATGCGGCGATGATGCTCAGGCTTACAAGCAACATCAGGGTGACGAACCACCAGGAATGGAACACATCAGTCAGGCCTACGGTGTCCAGAATGCGCAGAGCCTGGGGAGAATAGGCGCGCTGCATCTCGTCAGGTTCGGTGACAGGCCGCTGCAGGATGACCGTCCCGACGACGGCGAAAATCACCACCAGAATCAGGAGCACCACGCCGGTCTTGATGGCGGCAGCGGTCTGCCAGGCTTTGCGGGTCGCGTTGCGGATATCAAGGGCCATAGCCTTCCTCATCGCCTCCGGAAATGCACGTTCGACGCCAGAGAGCGGATCCTTTCTAGATGCCTTTGTTCCATAGAGTTAGGAGAATTTGACGGTTCGATTCTGCGGCCGTTTTGAGCCAAATGGCTCACCCCTCCCGGTGGAGAATCGGGATTTCACACATCACTCGGCCCCGGTGACTGCTATCACCACCATTGGTGACGTGCGGAAGGCACCATTTTCGGCCTTGCGGCACCCGGTGGTGCCGGGCCGATTCGTGATGCCCTCACAAGCGGTGGTGACATAGCCAATTCGCTCGAACCGGTCTTGCGGCCGGAACGGCTCCGGCGCGGGCATGTTCTCTCCGAGTGGCCGCTCGGAACCACCTGGTTTGGCACCGTCTTGGGTCTTTTCACCGATTCGAGTGTGGGAGAAAGCCCATCTTTCAGTGTTGCCACCGTCGATGCATTTTGCAACAATGCCCGCCAAAGTAAACAAAGTACTGCATCGCAGGGACTTACGTGGCAGTTGAAAATCTCCACAGCGCACGATGGGGCGGCGACCATCGTGCACAGCCAACTTATGGAGGATCAGGTGAGGCAATTTCCCCAGATCGAGAAAGCGGGCGGTCAGACCGGCGCCCACTGTTCCTTCTCGGACCGACGGGTGGTCCAACTGGTCATGCTGTTGGTTCTCGTTCTGACCTCCCGGGTGGCAGTTGCCGGAGTGCATCCGGTGCCCCTGGAAAAGAACACGGACTCAGCCAAGTGTCTGGAATGCCACGAGGACAAAGGTAAAGGCAAGGCGGTTCACTCGGCCATCGCCTTGGGCTGCACTACGTGCCACGAGATCAGGGTAAACAAGGACATCTCCAGGACTAAGCTGACGGCAACGACGACACAACGCTTGTGCCTGAGCTGTCACGCCGACAAGGACGCGGCCCAGCTCAAGGGGACGGTTCATCCCCCGGCAGTGCGCGACTGCGTAAAGTGCCATGATCCGCACACGTCGGACAACAAGAATCAGCTGCTGAAGGCAACTTCCGGCGATAAGAAAGACAATCTCTGCCTCACATGTCACACCCAGGGTCTCAACGTTCCGGAGAAAGGCAGCCGCCATGCCGCTCTCGACATGGGCTGCGATGCCTGCCATATCACCCACAAGACGGGAGCTGAGCCGACGATCGAGAATCGTTTCCATCTGACGAAGGCGACCCCGGCTTTGTGCGCTGACTGTCACGATCTCAAGGACGCGGCGCTACAAAAGGCACACCGCGACCAGCCCTTTGCCACCGCCAACTGTCTCCAGTGTCACGATCCGCACCAGTCGGCCCAACCCAAGTTGCTGGCGCGGTTCCTGCATCCACCCTTTGCCGACAAGAACTGCGACCTCTGTCATGCGCCCGCGAAAGACGGAAAAGTCGTTCTGGCGCAATCCAACGTGCGGGAATTGTGCGTGACATGTCACGACGACATAGCCAAGCGGATCGAGAGCGCGAAAGTGCAGCATCCTGGCGCGGCCGGCGACTGCACCGATTGCCATAGTCCTCATGCCAGCGCCCAGCCGGGGCTGCCCAAGACCGATGCCGTGAGCATTTGCCTGGATTGTCATACGGACATCGCCGACCAGGGCAAGAAGGCGCACCTGCACCAGCCTGCCTTCAAACAGGGATGCGCGACCTGCCATGAGCCGCACGGCGGCGAAAACCTACACATGCTTCGGGCAGCGAATCCGAATCCGCTTTGCCTGGAATGTCATGGACCCGACGTAAAGCCGCAAAAGCTGGAGAAGGAACATCTCGTCGCCATCTTTAACGGCAAAGTGAAGCTTCCGGAGAACTACTTCACTAAAGTGCCGCTGCTTCCCATCAAGTACGGGCTGGGACATCCGGTGGAGCGTCACCCGGTGGTCGATCAGGTAGACCCGATGAATCCTGACAAGGTGCGCGTCACGCTGAATTGCGCCACCTGCCATCAGCCACACTCTTCAGCTCAGCCGGATCTTCTGGTCAAGGATCAGGCCGCGAACTCGGCGTTTTGCGATTCGTGTCACAAAGCCATTGGGGTTGCGCAATGAGGAAATCAGGGATGCTTCGTCATCGCAACAATTCGATCTGGCCAAGCACACTGCTCGCCGCACTGATTTGCGCCATCGTGATCCTGATGGCGGGCTCTGCGCCGCTTCACGCGAAGGAAAAGAAAGAGAAGACTCCGGCTGCGCAGCCGAAACAGAACATTCTCGAGATGCTGGACTACTCCAAGATTGTGTGGCCCAATCCGCCGGCGATCACCCGAATCAAGTATCTGAGCTACTTCTCCGGGGAGAAGCGCGAACTGGTGGCGCCAAAGAAAGCGGGCTGGATGGACCGGCTCTCGGGTGCTGCGGTGGGGCAAGCCTCGCCAACGGACAAGTTGTTTTATCAACTCATTCGTCCGTACGGCATCGCAGTGGATAGTCAGGGGAAAGTGTACATCGCTGACGAAAAGGTGCTGGCCGTATTCGTCTACAACCCGGAAAACGGCAAGGTCGAGATGATCAGGAACGGACAGCAGGCCCGCTTCAAGCTGATCACCGGGTTGACGCTGGACGATGCGGACACCCTGTTTGTCTCCGACAGTCTGCTGAAGCATGTGCTGGTCTTTGACAAGCAGCACAAGGCGCAGGCCAGCATCAGCGAAGGTATGGCGAGCCCGGCGGGCCTGGCGGTCGACAACGAGAACCGCTTCCTCTACGTGGCCGACAGCGATCTTGACCAGGTGCTGGTGTACGACGCCGACCCGCCCTACAAGCTCCTGCGCACCATCGGCAAGCCGGGAACGAAGCATGAAGCAACGACGCCGGGCGATTTCTCCCGGCCGACGAACGTCGTTGTCGACAAAGACGGGAATCTCTACGTGGCGGACACTTTCAACAATCGAATTGAGATTTTCGATGCGGAGGGAAATTTCATTCGCACGTTCGGCAAGGCCGGCGACGGCCCCGGGTATTTTGCGCGGCCGAAGGGAATCGCAATTGACGCCGACGGCCACGTCTGGGTAGCCGACGCCGTGCAGGACCGGGTACAGGTCTATACGCCCGAAGGGCAGTTGCTCATATGGTTTGGCGGGCACGGCTTGCTGCCCGGCCAGTTCAGCGTGCTCGCGGGCTTGGCCATTGACAAGAACAACCGCGTGTTGACCTCAGAGCAGTATCCGGGACGGGTGCAGTTTTTCCGGTACTTCACGGACGCAGAGGCGCAGGCGGAGAAAGACCGGCGCGATGCCACCGACCAGGAAAAGAAAGCAACAAAGCCGGCGGCCGCACAAGCTGAGACAGCGCACGCGCAGGCCACGACGCCGAACTGATCGGCGCAAAGTTTAGCTGTCCGCGGACAGCTAAGAACAAGGAGCCTGATGTCCCGGCTCCAGAGTAAGCAGAAGTAACAGCTGTTACATTCAGGAGGTCTTAAAACCTATATGAAGAAAGCGATCGTGGTAATCGCAACGGTTCTGTTCCTCGCCGCACTGGCGACGGCACAGACCTACACGTTGGGTTCCGGTATCACAGGTGTTGATAAACTCGGTGCCCACCAAAACGGCGGACGCGGCTGTACGGGTTGCCATGCTCCCCACAGCGGTTCGTTTGGCGCCGGCGGAAACGCCGTCACCGGACAGACCGTGGACACCGCCAATGCCGGTAACTATGCCCTGTGGGGCCAGGACCTTGGTCCCCTGTATGGCTACACGCTGAATCAGGGAGACAACGTGCAGGGTGGTTCTCAGTATGTGACTACGCTCCCGGCGTCGAACCAATTCTTCAGCGAGCCCGAGGAACTGAGCGGGATCATGATGTGCCTGAGCTGCCATGACGGCAACATCGCCAAGGGCGCCATGATGACGAACAAGTCGTACGAGCAGGCCGCCAATCTTCTGCCCCCAGGCCTGTACGGTCCAACCGCCATCCCGACGCTGCTCGGCAACGACGGCACGGCCGGCGGCAATTACTACAACGACCACCCGGTGGGCCCCCAGGCCACATTGGGCGCGGTCGGCATTGCCAGCAAGTTCACGTACACCGTCGGTGGTTGCACCTGGCATGGTGTAGCCAGCGACTGCCTGAAGCCGGTCACGACAGACGCCGCCTTCACGACGTTCCTCAGCCACTATGGTGCGCCCAGCATTGTCTCCAACGGACACGGCTCGCCGGTAGCTCTGCCGGACAACAACCCGGCAAATGCCTACCTGCTCTGCACGACCTGCCACACCCCCCACGCCATGTACGTTGCCAGCGCCAATGCGGATGCTCCGATTCACACCTTAACCAAGGGGAACTTCCCGAGCTACTTCTTTATCGCGGCTCCCTACAACCCGGGCTCGAAGCCGGCGGCGACGCAGGCCTCCTCCGCAACGCAGTTCTGCCGTCAGTGCCATTACAGTGGCGCGGGTGGTGCGAACGAAGCCAGCGGAATCCTGACTGTCGACACCGCGTTCTAACTTGTTCCATCTCAGGGGAGGGATCTCCCTCCCCTGATTTTTTCGATCGAAAGGTTGAAGAGGATATGAAAACCCGGTTCCGCATCGCGATCGCAGCTGCTGTCTCAATCATGATGATGGGGACGGCCAAGCTCGGGGCACAGATGGTGAGTTCTCATGCTCCGGCCCTGGGAACGGCGAAGTCGGCTCCGCGCGCTGGGACGGCGACGATGACACCCGGCATCGCGGTCAGCGGCAAGCCGGTCGCGCGGGTAAACGGTGTGGAATTGATGGACCGCGACCTCTTGCGCGAGATGTACACCATCTTCCCCTACGCGCAACAGCACAACGGATTTCCCAAACAGCTGGAGCCCGAGATTCGACGCGGCGCGTTGCAGATGATGATCTTCGAGGAACTGGTATACCAGGAAGCGAAGCGGCGCAAAATGACGATTCCCTCCGGGAAGCTGGCTGCCGCTGAAACGGCTTTCCGGAAGCAGTTTCCCAGTTCGACCGCCTATCAGGATTTTCTCAAGACTGAAGTCAATGGCTCCGAAGCCGCGATGCGGGAAAAGATAAAGCGTTCCCTGCTGATCGATTCTCTGCTGAATCAGGACGTTATCGTTCCCTCAGTCGTCACCACGGCGCAGGCTCGGGCTGAGTATGTGAAGAACTCGGCGCAGTACAAACACGGTGAGATCATCCACATCCAAAGCATTTCGATTATTCCGCCGAACGAAAGCAAGGCGGTGTTGGAAGAGGCGAAAGAACGTGCTGCGGAAGCCTTGCGGCAGGCGAAACAAGCAAAGACATACCGCGATTTTGGACTCTTGGCCGAGAAGATGTCGGACGACGATTTCCACGTGAACATGGGCGACCACAAGCCGCAAGACGCGAGCAAGCTTCCCCCGCAGATTGTGAAAGCGGCTGCGAAGATGAAGCCCGGAGAGGTCAGCGAACTCATCCAGTTAGGGAATTACTACACGATTTTCCGGTTGCAGGCTCGCACGCCGGCAGGCACAACCCCATTTGCGGAAGTGAAGGCCAAATTACAGTCGGAGTTGCAGAAAAAGAACACCGAGCAACTCCGCTCAGCACTTGCGCAGAAGCTGCGTAAGAACGCGAAGATCGAGACGCTGTAGCAGGAAGGACATATGTACCGGCGACCAAGGCTCGCGGTCCGAGTGGTCTGGGGGTTCTGCCTTTTGGCTCTCTTGCTGGTTGGCACGCTGGTTCGGGCCCAGATGGGGGTTGGGGATAATGTAAGTCTGTCTCTCAACGGCGACCTGGGATTTGGGTATTCCGGCAGCTTTGGAGACACCGGATCGGGACATGGGTTGTTCAGCGCCGGCACGGGACAACTCTCCGGCTTCTACTACAATCCCAACTTCCTCTCCTTTGATGTCCGGCCGTTCTACCATCGCAACCAGGACAACGGTTCCTTCGCTTCGGTCCTGAGCGACAGCGGCGTGGACATGTCTGCGAACATCTTTGGGGGGAGCCATTTTCCGGGCTCGGTGAGTTTCAGCAGATCCTTCGCCAACGGCAGCCAGTATGGGCTTCCGGGAGCGACTGGGCTGAACGCGGACAGCTCGACGCGGAACTTCTCAGTAACGTGGAACGAACTGCTTCCCAATTTTCCGTCATTGAGCGCAACCTTCGCCGACAACTCCAGTTCCTCAACCATCCAAGGCGGAGGGGGAACCACCGACACATCCTCGCGTCAATTCAGCCTCATGTCCCATTACCGGGTGGATGGATTCGGCCTGATGGGATTTGTGAATCACCAGACCGTCGGAGTGACGCTGCCGACGTTCCTTTCGCCCACCAACTCGCATTCCGACTCCTCGGGAACGTCGTACGGCATCTCTGCCACGCATGCGTTGCCATTGTCTGGAATGTTCACTGCGTCGTACAACCGGACAAACTACAGCAGCGAGGCCGGAACGTACACTAACAATGGTTCGACCGACACGGCGGATACGATGGTCGCGTTCCAGCCCACCGAACGATTTACGGTCAACGGCGAGGTTCGCTACATCGGCAATCTCATCGGCGCCCTGCAACAGTCTTCTCTCCCCGGCGGACCACCGCCTTTGCCGGAGAGCGAGGCGTCGTCACGTGGACTTTCCCTCAGCACCTATGGAACGTATCGAATCGGGCATGGTTTCACGCTGATCGGGTATGCGAGCCGTCAGATGCAGACCTTTCAGGGCATCGAGACGAACACAACGCAAGCTGGGGGAACCCTGACTTACAGCTACGCTCGGCCATTGTTTGGCATGTTCTACTTCAGTTTCGGCATGGTGAACAATGCCACCAACAACGGGGGCGGCAACCTCGGGTTCGTCGGTAACGTTTCGCTTAAGAAACAGTTCGCCGGATGGCAGGTGGATAGCGATTTCTCCTACTCCCAGAACGCGCAAACGATCATCGCGTCGTACACGACGAGCACGTACAGTTACGGCGCCATGGTCCGCAAGCGGTTTGGCGCCAGTTCGTACTGGAGCGCTTCGTACCGGGGCATCCAGACCGGGCTCACGCAAATGGCTGGCTATAGCAATCGTACCGACACCTTGGTGACAACTTATCACCAGGGGAGGTTCGGTCTTTCGGGCAACTATTCGAAGTCGCATGGAACCGCCCTCCTGAGTTCCGCAGGCGTGCTTACCCCCACCGCCCTCGCTCCCCTGATCAGCCCCGACGAAGCGTTGTACAACGGAACGGTGTACGGCGCAGGATTGTCCGTCACTCCACTCAAGAGGATGATCGTTAACGTCAACTGGTACCGTGCGCTCTCGGACACACTGACGACTCAGGCGTTTTCCGCGAACAACAGCGAGCGCTACTACGGTCAGATGCAATACAACTTGCGGAAGCTCTCGTTCCGGGCGGGCTATTGGAGGGTCTACCAGGGAATCGGTGCCAACGGACTACCGCCGACAACGGTCAACACGTACTATTTCAATATCTCGCGATGGTTCAATGTATTCTAACCCGCATGCGCACGCGAGGGCTGTGGTATGCGGTGGGGTCTCTCCCTCTTGTCGTTGCGCTGCTGCAGCCCGCCCTCCTTGCTGCTCATAAGAAACCGCAAACCGGAATTCCTGGGCCTCCAGACCTGTTGCTCGAAGGAGGACGCAAGCTCAGCTTTGAGCGTGTGCTGAGCTCAGAACGCGACATCCAAGGCAAGCCCGGATTCTGGAAGAAACTGGTCAATGTGGTGGCGGGCGAGCCGGACTACAAGCGCATGGTGAGGCCGTATGGAGTCGCGGTGGATTCGCACGGGCGGGTGATTGTCACGGATCCGGGAATGGGCGGCGTCCATGTCTTCGACACCGAACAGCATAAGTACAAGTTTCTGGAGCGCAAAGAGAAGTCGAAAGACACGATGCTGCAGCCACAGTGCGTTGCGCTCGACGCCAACGACAATATTTACGTCACCGACTCTCAGGTGGGCAAGATCTTTGTCTTTGAGGCCAGCGGCAAATACAAGGGCGTGTTCGGAAGCCTGAAGGGCGGAGAGGGCTACTTCAAACGGCCGACTGGAATTGCAATCGACCGCGAGACGCATGAGATCTACGTCACCGACACCCTCCGCGATCGCGTGTACATTCTCGATTCAAACGGGCAGGTTTTGAAGAGCTTCGGACAACACGGCGAAAAAAATGGTGAGTTCAACCTTCCCACCGAGCTCATGATCGGCAGCGGGGTCATCGCGGTGGTGGACGCGATGAACTTTCGCATTCAGACGTTTGACCGCAAGGGGAATTTCCAGAGTGCCTTCGGGAACATGGGTGACGCGGACGACGCCCTATTTCGTCCGAAAGGGATCGGGCTCGATTCCGAGAATCACATCTATCTGGTGGAAGGGCTTTCGGGCACAGTGCGGGTTTTTGATCGCGAGGGGCAACTGCTGTACTTCTTTGGCAGACGGGGAAAGGGCTTGGGAGAGTTCCAGCTTCCCGCGGGCATATTCATAGACCAGAACGACAAAGTGTACGTAGTGGATTCATACAACCGTCGAGTGCAGGTGTTTCGGTATCGCGGTCTGAAATTGAACGCTCAGGGGACGAAACCATGAAGGTGAAAATCGTGGCGTTCCTAGGCATGGTGGTCTCGGTCGCGGCAGCGCAATCAGGCGACGTGCTGGGCGCCCACGACCTTTCCATGAGCGGAGGGTCGCGGATCAAGGGCCAAATGTCCGCGGCCTGCCTTTATTGCCACGTTCCGCACTCGGGTGTCGGCAAGGGTCCACTGTGGGGACAAACTTTCTCGTCCTCAATCTACACACCTTACACCAGCAGCACAGAGCAAAACGCACCCGTGCAGCCGGAGTTGGGCCAGGCCAGTTCATTGTGCCTAAGCTGCCACGATGGAACCGTGGCAGTGGGACAGATCACGCCCTATGGCCCTTATACAATGACGGGCACCATGCCCAAGATGGGCACGGATCTCGAAGCGACCCACCCGTTTAGTCTGCAGCTCCCACTCAAGGACGCGCCGGACCTGGTCGCCAGCCTGGTGGCGAGCGGAACGACCACGGATCCAACTCAATCGGTCAAACTGATTAAAGGCAACATCGAGTGCACGAGTTGCCACAATCCTCACAATCAGAGAATTGACAAGCAGTCCCCGAATTTTCTGGTACGGGACAACGCGAAGGGTGCGGTTTGCCTGGCGTGTCATGAGACAACTCCGCGACTCGTCAACGGGCACGACAATCCTCTGACCGGTTGGACGAACAGCGTGCATGCCAAAGCCGCGAATCTGGTCAATCCGGCCGCCGCGCTAGGCGGGTATACGTCCGTCGCAGACTTCGCGTGCAACTCATGTCACGCTTCTCATGATGCCGGCGGCGCAAAAGGATTGCTGCGTGCCAGCAACGAAACGGCTTGCGTTGTTTGCCATAGTGGAGGCTCGAACTTGTCTCCCGCCGCGCCGGATGTCTTTGCGGAATACTCAAAGCCGGTGGTGCATCCGTTCTCGTCGCCCACGGGTTTGCATGACTCGAATGAGGATGTCTTGCTGAACCAGAACCGCCACGCGACGTGTGCGGACTGCCACAATGCACATTCCGCCAATCCCGTCATTAGTTTCCCTCTACCCCCAGAGTTGCGGCCGTCGCAAAACGGGATTGCGGGGATCAGCGCTTCCGACGGCATCACAATTGTGAAGCCGGCCGTGAACCAGTACGAGAACTGTCTGCGCTGCCACGGAAACAGTACCGGCAAAGCGACGAATCCCGCAGTCTTCGGCTATTTGCCGCCCCGGCTGGTCTCAAGTTCGGATCCTCTGAACGTGATTCCGCAGTTTAGTGTCACGGCGACTTCCAGCCATCCCGTGACGCACGATCGCACGAGTCCACTGGCTCAGCCAAGCCTGCGAACGAACATGCTGAATGAAGACGGGATAACGCCGGGTCGTGCAATGGGCGCGCGTATCCTCTGCAGCGACTGCCACAATAGCGATGACAACCGCGAGTTCGGCGGCGCTGGCCCCAACGGTCCGCACGGCTCGAAGTGGTTCCATCTCTTGGAACGGCGTTATGAATACAGCCAGGCGGCGGTTCCGGGTGGCACAATCACGAATCTGTTTCCCACGCCCGATCTGAGCGTAACTGGGCCGTATGCGCTGTGTGGCAAGTGCCACGACCTGGCACAGTTGGTTACCAACAGCAGCTTCACTGAGCACGCCCGGCATATCAACGACGGCTTCTCCTGCTCGGTGTGCCACACCCCCCACGGCATGGGTTCGGGATCGAGTGCGATCAGCGGCGAGCGTTTGGTGAACTTCGACGCCAATGTGGTTGGCTCAAATGGTGGCGCTCCCATCTCGTACAACCGAGGGAGCAATACCTGCAGCCTGGTTTGCCATAATAAGGCACACTGACCGGCCGTGATTGCGCCTCAGAGAGGGAATTCCTGCCGAGTGGAACGGTTCTTCAGCCAATCCATGCTCCAGTTGTTGGAGCATCCTCGGCAATGCCGTGAGCACTTCAGTTTCTGGAGCCGAGATGGGCACAGACGTTGATGCCGGGACACCGCCAGTAGGTGAGGACGCAACCTCGACCAACTGGTTATCCCACCTTCTGCCGTTCGCTTTCACTTCGTTCCTCAGCGCTTTCCTCCTTTTTCAGGTGCAGTTGATCGTGAACAAGCGCATTCTGCCGTGGTTCGGCGGGTCAGCGGCAGTCTGGACGACGAGCCTGGTCGTCTTTCAGCTGCTGCTCCTGGCCGGGTACATCTATTCGCATCTGGTGACGACGCGCCTTCCGCTCAGAAGGCAGTTCCTGGTGCATGGGATTCTTCTATCGATAGCAGCGTTCACGGTGATTGCGTTGTCCGCAGTGTGGCCTTCCGCCATCACGCCAAGCCTTGCTTGGAAGCCATCGCAAAACGAACATCCGGTCGCGAACGTATGTTTTGTCATTCTTGTGTCGACCGGTCTTCCATTTTTCGCCCTGTCCACAAGTGCGCCGTTGTTGCAGTCCTGGTTCAGCCGGCTCGGCTATGGAAACAGGGCATACCGGTTGTATGCGGTGTCGAATCTGGGGTCGCTGCTGGGACTCCTGGTTTTTCCATTCGTTTTGGAACCGGCTCTGGGCCTGACAATACAAGGCAGGTTGTGGGCACTCCTATTCTGCATCTTTGCGGCTGCCTGCTGGCTCTGCGCGCGGCTGGCGGGGAGAGGAAGGGCGGCCGTCGTGCAACTCAGCGAAAGTCCCACCTGGGACTCGACTCCTGTGGCCCGCATGAATTACCTGCTCTGGTTCCTGTTGGCCATGTGCGCTTCTTCGTTGCTGCTGGCGACTACCAACATGCTGTGCGAAGAGGTGATCACGGTCCCACTTCTTTGGGTCCTTCCCCTGTCCATCTATCTGGTCACCTTCATCGTCTGCTTCGATCATCCGCGCTGGTATCAGAGGGCCGTGATCCATCCTCTCTTCATCCTCGCATTGCCTCTGACCTGCGCACTGCTGCATTCCAGCCAGAACCAGAGTTTCCTGATGCGCCTGCTCTTTCCCCTTGTCCTGCTGTTTGTGACATGCATGATTTGCCATGGGGAACTGGTTCGGCGAAAGCCTGAAGTGCAGCACCTGACCGCCTTCTACCTGGCGGTTTCCGGGGGCGGAGCAGCGGGCGGCATCTTTGTGGCGTTGGTCGCGCCTCACCTGTTCACATCATTTATTGAATTCGAGCTGACGCTAGGTCTTGCGGTTGTGCTGCTTTTCGCTTGCCTTTTCCTGGATCGCTCCTCGTGGGTCTTTTCTGGAAATTTCCTGCTCCCAGCGGTGGGAGTCACAAGTGCAATGGCCGTTGCCTACGCCATCGGCACGTGGCTTCCGGAAATTGCCGATCTTCTCAATGAAATCCGGTTCTATCCAGCTGCCTTGCTGATCGGAGCGGTGGTCACGATGGGAGCGTTTGTTCTGGATCGGTCTGCCGTTTCCGAAGGCTCATCATTTCGCTTCGTGCAGCTACTCGCTGGAGTTGTGGCCGCGGCCTCGTTGGTGACGCTCTATTACAGCGTGAAGCCAAGACCCGGGCTAGAGTCAAGCACCCGCAATTTCTATGGAGTGGTTCGTGTGTTTCGCCAGGGGAATGCAAGACTTCTTATCCATGGGCAGACGACGCACGGAGCACAGCTCGACCCACCAAATCAGGGTGTCCCGGTCACGTACTACGGCCCGGACAGTGGCATTGGCGTGCTCCTCAGAAATCATCCGAAACGTTCGGGCTGGAGCAGCCGGATGCGGATCGGGGTGGTCGGACTGGGCACAGGCACTCTCGCTACGTATGGACATCCGGGTGATTCCATTCGCTTTTACGAACTTGATCCTGAGGTAGTCAAGTTGTCGTCGGGTGAAGCGCCGGCCTTCACGTATCTACGCGATTCACGCGCATCGGTCACAAATGTCCTGGGAGATGCGCGCCTTTCGCTGGAGCGGGAAGAAAGGGAAGGGAGAAGCAGGCAATTCGATGTTCTCGTCCTCGATGCGTTCTCCGGCGATGCCATTCCCATTCACTTGCTCACCGAGGAAGCTTTCGAGACATATTGGAATCAATTGCAGTCTGAGCAGGGAATCATTGCTGTGCACGTCACCAGCAGACATGTGAATCTGGTTCCGGTCCTGCTCGGCGCGGCACAGCATTTTCATGCCAGGGCGTCAATGACCTTCAGTCGAGGCGCGGGCCCATTTTTTGACAGCGGGTGGTTTCTCATGTCGAAGGATCCCGCTTCGCTGAACATATCCGGACTTGAAGCCATTACTGTTCAGTACGTCTACAAGGTGGGTCCGCGGCTCTGGACGGATGATAAGAGTGACGTCTTCCGGCTGATTTACTGAGATGCCTGCGTCGATTGCCTGTTTCGGCGATCAGGCCGATGGAAGGCAGGTCCGGTTGAGAATCTAGCGAGACGCGTTCGCGCCCTTCTGCATGTCGATGTTCGAATGCTTCTTGGCCTGCGCGATCAACTCCTCCACTTTGGCTCGACCCTCAAAGTTCGGGTTGGTGTCCAGCAGCTTTTGCCAGGTTGCAACCGCGGCGGGCACGTCCATTTTTCCTTGCCACTGCACCATGCCGAGATTGAAAAGCGTGTTGACTTTGTTGGGTTGGTAGGAAAGAGACTTCTTCAACTCCACAATCGCCGTGTCGGTGTCGCCCGCGTACCAGTACGCGGTTGCCATGTCCGTGCGAATGTCGGTGTTTTCCGGCTTTGCCTTCAGGGCCCGCTGGTAGAACTCGATTGCGCTGGGATATTGTTGAGCGTCGTAGTACAGATTCCCGATTCTGGCCAAAAGCGCTACATCGCTCGGATCCTTCTTCAGTTCCTCCAGCAGCGGCTGCGCCTGAATGTCGGCCATCTGTTTCAATCGCTCCGGAGTCATGCCCTGCGCGGCCTTTTCGGTTGATTCGGGCGCCGATGCACTGGCAGGCTGAGCTGGCGAACCCGGGCCCGACGCTCGGATCAGCCAGCCCCCCGCAACGCCCAGCAGCAGGCAGATGACCGCGAGAGTGTATGCTTGGACGCCGGTCCATTGTTGGCTTGCCAAGGTTTCTTTGGTCGTCATTTCGAATTCCTTTCCCTGTGGGTGCCGGACTGTTCAGAACTTGGCGCTCTTCTGTTTCTCCACGTCAGCAATCAGCTTCTGCACATCCGCTTTGCGTGCGGCGCTGAGTTGAGGGTTTGACTGCAGCAATTTGTGCCACGAGGCCAAGGCTCCATTTGCGTCCTTCTTCGCCTGCCATTTAATCAATCCCAAGTTGAACAATGAGTTTGCATCTTTCGGATCGTCGCGCAGGCACTGCTGGAGCTGGCCGAGCGCCCCGTCCACGTCCCCCGTGTAGTACATGCAGGAAGCAAGTTCGGTGCGAATCGCAACATTCTTGGGTGCGACCTGCAGGGCCCGGTCGTAGTACGTGACGGCTTCCTTGAACTGGTGCGTTGCCTTGTATATGTTCCCGACCTGAAAAAGCACGTCGGTATTGTTCGGGTCGGACTTGAGCTTTTCCAGCAGAGGTTGTGCCTTCGTGTCGGCCATATGCTTCATGTCCGCCAGCGACGGCATGGGACTCGGAGCCGTCGCTTTCTGGGCCATTGCCGCCTTGGTGTCGCTGGCCGGTACGGTGGACTGAGACCCGCGAAACAGGTATCCGACGGCGATCCCGACAACAAGGCACAACACGGACATTGTGTATACCTGCTTCGCGCTCCAGGTGCCCGCGGAGGCGTTCTGCTCGCTTGCTTCAGTAGGCATGATGTATTGCTCCGGAGATTTTCGGGATCAGCTCAGAATGACCGGCGCCCCGTGCCAATCTTCATTACAAAGTAGCAGGTTGGACGAGGCAGCGCTCACCGTCACAAGAGGATGTGACGGAAATCACACGGCGGCCGGGCCCGGGAGGCACAATGCCACAGCGCATGGCCCAGGTCCGCCCGGCATGCGGGAACGGGCGGGTGTTCGTTACCTCGTTTTCAAGAGTACGCTTCGATCCATTGGTTGCCCCGTGTCCCCAGCCATTTGCTGCTCGATATGCTTCTGTATGAGGTCCCATTGCGCGCGCAGGACCATCTCCTTGATGGCAAACTTCGATTCGTGCCGGGCGTCATCGACCCGCACTGCGAGTTCATTCTTGTGAACCCGGAAGTCGATGATTTCCGCAAGGGGCACCAGTTGGCTGGAGTTCTTCCCTACGATGATGAATACGACTTTCTCCGAAACCAGTGTGTATTCAGGGCAGGTTTCGTCAACCTGCATCTGTGGCCCGCCAAGGCTTGCTACAAACCCATGACGGGTAGGGCTGCAGTTTCCCATGTGCATACGGATCACTGTTCCATGCTGGTAGACGCCCAGGGGGGCAGCGAACGAAAGGAGACTGCAAAAGAGAAAGCCGGCGAGCACAGCGCGTTTCATATACCCCCATTCAGCGTTGACGCGGTTCGTAATAATACCCGGTGCGATTGTGGAATCTGAGGTTGAGGTTGCGTGTCGGAAGCAGGCGGATCGAGTGAAATCCGTTCTGCCGTCGGGGCGGCTCGTACGTCACCACGTACGACGAGCTCAGGTCGTCGAGCACCGCCTTAAGGATTGTTGCCGCTCCGTCGTGGACAGAAAAATAGCGTCCGCCGGTGGCGGTGGAAATTCCGCGTAAAAACGCACTTCCATCTGATCCTTCCCCGGACGTGCCTGTGTCCACGGCGTAAAGCAGGGCGCCACTGTTCACCGCGGCGTCCAGGGCTTCGCGCGCGGAGTGCATGCTGATCGTGTCCCGGCCGTCCGAGAAAAGAATCAGGACGGGACGCACACCCGGGCGACGATGGCGCGCCACGAAATCGGCTCCGAACACCAGGCCGTCATGCAGAGGAGTCAAACCGCCGCTTCTTACACCGAGGAGCGTGCTGGTGGCGCCCGGGGTGCGGCAGCCGCTCGCGCAAAGAACCGCGGGACGCAATCCGCCAAAAGACAGCACCGCGATGTTTCCATCGGGAGCAGCCTGCTCCCGCGAAACCAGTTGCAGCACATCATTCATGGCAACGCGAAAACTCGGTGTCACAGAGTCGCTCACGTCCACCAGGGCGACCATGTCCACCTGAGTCTCGTTCGAGCGGCCGAAGCTCCGAAAGTTTCGTATGACGACACCGTTGTCGACGATCGCGAAATCCCTGCTCGACACTGGCAGTCGACGACCCTTTCCATCCGAAGCGTAGAAAGTGACCCGGACTTCGGAGACATTACTGTAGAACGTGGTTGCATTTCCGCCTGCGCCGGCCCCGGAGTCTTGAGCGTTCAGGCCGACTGCCAGTGCGAACGAGACGAGAAACGCCGATCGAACATGCCAATGTGCCAACATTGCCGTCGGTCAGTACATCGGCACAGGAAGGACACTCCCCAATTACGGTAGTTACGTGCGGGGGTGACCGGTTTGGCGGGCCGCTTGATGGAAGAGCGAGCCGATGCGGTCCCGAGCTCGTTGAGGGGTAGATCGGAGGAACCAGGAGAAATAGAAAGGGCCGTGACATTGGTTATGCTCTAGCCGCCAGCTTCTGCGAGGAAGCCAACTGCGTGGAGACATGCACCGTCACGACCCTCGATGCGACCACTGCTTTCGCGGTTCCGAACCCCGGCTTACCCTCGCAGGACAGTCGGTTTTTTCAGGTTCGGCGGCTCACCGGGTCGCCCCGGCTCGCCCATCGCTCAGCTTACTTCGGACCGGCCACGTTTTATTTTGGCCAACCCTTTCAGCCATCGACGCGTGCAACCCTAAGCGCTTATCGACAAAATGTCAATGCCGGATTTCGGTGCAATTGAAGAAAATAATGGACTTGCCGACGATTGTTACAAGTCGATGAATTGCAAGTGGTTTCCGAAAGGGAAGAAAATTTCGGCCCTGTTTTGCACAGGTTCTTTCACAGGCAACGCGCAGGAGGTTACGGCCGATGTTCTGTGGAAAGTAATTTCTTGACGCCATCGGCCCTCCTCCTTCATGGTGTAAGAAACAACGCTGGCAATGTCAGTTTTTGTGGCCCATGTAGACGGCGGTTCGCTGGGAAATCCGGGGCCGTCGGGTATTGGAGTGGTGATCAACCCGCCTGCGGGCTCGCCGATTCGCATCTCCAAGTGGATCGGACATCAAGACAACAACGTCGCCGAATACGTCGCCCTCTTGGAAGCCCTGCAGTGCGCCTTGAACCTCAACGCAGAGACGCTGCAGGTGTACTCGGATTCGCAGGTGGTCGTGCGGCAGATGCGTGGAGAGTACCAGTGCCGCAGTCCGCGCCTCTACTCGCTGCATTGGATTTGCCGGAAGCTGGCGCGATCGCTGACTTTCTCGATCCATCACGTGCCGCGCGCAAGCAACGCCGAAGCGAACCAACTGGCCAATGAGGCGGCACGGCAACGCGGCCCCTTCTAGGTTGTAGCCACATCAGCTACTTTCCCGATTTCTGCATCCAGTTCCACGCGGTTGAAACGATGTTGGTGAGGTCGCGCGTAGCTTTCCATTTCAGTACTTGTTGAGCGCGTGTCGGGTCGGCAACCAGCACGGGCGGATCCCCGGGGCGTCGCGGCGCGATCTTGCGCCGTACCGGGTGGCCGGTGATCTTTTCCGCCGTCTGAATGACCTCCAAAACGGAGTTGCCGCTGCCGGTCCCGAGATTGAGCGCAACAGACTCGCCGGCCTTTTCCAGATATTGCAGCGCGCGCACGTGAGCATCAGCGAGGTCGTTGACGTGGATGTAATCGCGGATGCACGTTCCATCGGGCGTGGGATAGTCCGTGCCGAAGAGCTGCAATTCGGCGCCCTGTGTAGCTGCGAGTGCCAATGGGATCAGGTGCGTTTCCGGTTCATGCAATTCGCCAATCTCGCGGCTGTCGTCGGCTCCGGCGGCATTGAAGTAACGCAGCCGGGCGGAGCGCAGTCCGTAGGCCCGGTCGTAGGCCTCGAGGGCGTACTCGAAGAACATCTTGGATGAACCGTAAGGATTGACTGGCTGGCGGGGATTGTCCTCGGTAATGGGGACTTTCTGCGGCTCGCCATACACCGCACAGGTTGAAGAGAAGACGAAACGGCGAATCCCAGCGTCAAGCGTGGCGTTCAGCAGAGTGAGCCCCGCCTCCACGTTGTTGCGAAAGTATTTGCGCGGATTCTGGACCGATTCGCCGACATAAGCATGGGCCGCAAAATGCATGACGGCCTCCACACGTGCCAGCGCGGGCTGCAGTCTCGTCGCGTCGTTGATATCGCCTTCGACCAGCTCAAATCCCTGTGCGAGACGCCGATGGCCGGTCGCCAGGTTGTCGTAAATGATGACCTCATAACCCGCCCGGCGCAGTGCCCGAGAGGTATGGCTGCCGATATAGCCTGCACCGCCTACCACCAAAATGGCCAAGTTCGTGGACCTCGTTCTCAGAGTTGCCGGTTACTCGCGGCGAATTCTGTTTCGGGAATCGGGCGGATGAGCGGCCAGCGATTCGGTACTCCATTTGATCGGATCAAATCTGGTTCTGGCAAGCAGCATCCGGCGCCGGCCCAGGGGGAAGCGCCCAATGCGCTAAAATAGGGGTAATTCTGCATGCCTGCCGACAAGATTCTGGTGGTCGATGACGAGCGCCTCGTGCGCTGGTCACTGCGTCAAAAATGCGAGGAATGGGGCTATCAGGTCATGGAAGCGGAGGCCGGTGAGCCTGGCCTCAAAGTGGCCCAGCATGAGTCTCCTGACCTGGTGCTGCTCGACGTGCGTCTGCCCGACATCAGCGGGCTGGAAGTCCTCAATCAACTGAAGAAGAGCGGGGAAGGACGCGCCGTCATCATGATCACGGCTGACCCGCAGCTGGATGACGTGAAGGTCGCCCTCAAGCTGGGCGCCTACGACTTTGTCGGTAAGCCGCTGGATTTCGACGAACTTCACGTCACGATCAAGAATGCGCTCGAGGCTTCGAAGCTGCGTTCGGAAGTCCAATCGCTGCGTGGCGAAGTGAAGCGGCGCGCCGGATATCACGAGGTTGTCAGCGCGTCTCCCAAGATGACCGAGCTGATGAACTTTGTCCGCAAGGTCGCCTCCAGCGAAGCGACGACGATCCTGATCCAGGGCGAAAGCGGAACGGGCAAAGACCTGATCGCCAAAGCCATTCACTACGAGAGCGCCCGCCAGGAACGGCCTTTCGTCGCCATCAATTGTTCAGCGATTCCCGAAACGCTGATGGAAGCCGAACTCTTCGGCCACGAGAAAGGCGCCTTCACTGACGCCAAGCAGATGAAGAAGGGCCTGTTCGAGATGGCCGATGGAGGAACGCTCTTTCTCGATGAAATCGGCGAACTTTCCCCCTTGCTGCAGGCCAAGCTGCTGCGCGTTCTCGAAGACCAGGTGATCCGCCGTGTCGGTGGCGTGCGTGACATGCAGGTAAACGTACGCGTGATCGCAGCGTCGAACCGTGACTTGGAGAAGGGCGTTCGCGAAGGCCTGTTCCGGCAGGATCTTTATTACCGGTTGGCGATTATCGCCATCTTTATTCCCGCACTGCGCGAGAGGAAGGAAGACATTCTGCCGTTGGTGGACTTCTTCATCGAGCGCTATAACCAGCGCTTCCGGAAATCGGTGCGCGGCATCACCGATGAGACGCGGCGCCTGTTGCAACAGCACAACTGGCCGGGCAATGTCCGCGAACTGAAGAATTCGATCGAGCGGGCGATGATTCTCGAGGACGAACACCTGCTGCGTCCGCTCTATCTGCCCTTTGCGGTGAGCGAGACGAATGCCGGCCTGACCGCCTTTGAGCGCACCGCAGCTCACGACAACGGGCAGGCTCTAGCGAACGGGCGTTTCCTGCCGCGGCTGTACATTCCCGAGGGCGGCACGTCGCTGGAAGAAGTGGAGCGCGCCATGGTCGAACTGGCCATGAAGCAGGCCAACAACAAACAGACTCACGCCGCCAAGTTGCTCGACATCAGCCGCGACGCTCTGCGCTACAAGTTGAAGAAGTTCGGACTGATGCCCGGCGACGAGCCGGAGCCGGCGGAAGAATCCGCAAAAGAAGCCGGGTAAACGGTCGTTGGTCGTTCATCGTCGGTCGTTGTCATCTCAAGCGCCAAGCGACCATCCACTCGCCAGCGCCGAGCGACTAACGCCGCGACAAACGTCCAATGACAAACCACCGTGATGTAGAATGATCAAGTCAACCCCACGCTGCCGGCCACGGCAGCGGTTCCGATCGGGACGTAGCGCAGCCTGGTAGCGCACTTGCTTGGGGTGCAAGGGGTCGCGAGTTCAAATCTCGCCGTCCCGACCATTCCTTCCAATAGATCGATTCCGAACGAATCCTGCGCTTCGGTCAGGCTCGCCTGCGGGCTTTCCGTTCTGCTCACGGCCTGGCAACACGGCCCGAAGAACGGGTCGGCACGCACTCTCATGATTTCGCAGCAGTAGGGTGGCTTCCATGTGACAGATTTCTCAGTCGGTGGCGCACATCGTGTGGAGCCTAGAATTACTGCAGGTAATCGAACAGGCTCAACTGCGAGATTCGACCGATGGCGGCGAGGGTCGCGTTGGCCGCGTTTTGCGAGTTCACCAGACGACTGGCAGCGGCTTCGATGTCGGCGCCGCCGAGCGTGTTCTCCTGCTGGCTGAGCTGGAGCTGCGCTGTACCCAGATACGTCGATTGTGCCTGGGCCTGGTTCATGCTGTTGCCATAGAAGACGCGTTGCCCCGAAACGTAGTTGAAAGCGTCGCGCAGCGTCCCGATGGCCGTGTCGATTCCTGTATTTGCCTGCAGCGCCTGGACGAGGCCCTTCATGGCGAGGAAGACGTCATGTCCGGGAGCGACAAAGATCTGCGATCCTGGCTTGTTCGCTGCCAGACGGTATCCGTCGCCGATCTGCACTGTGTTCACGGCATCATTGCCGTCGTAACGCACACCCGAGGCTGTAGTTGAGTCGACGGCAAACGGCAACGTGTCCGTTTTCGTGCCTGCAAACAGATATCGTCCCTGAAACGTAGTGTTGGCCAGAGACAGCAGCTGGTCCTGAATGCCTTGCAGCTCGTTGACGATGGATGCCCGATCCTGATCGGACAGGGTTCCGTTTCCCCCCTGCACGCCGAGCGTCAATGCACGTTGCAAGGCCAGCACAACCGAATTCAGCGTGGAATCGGCGGTTTGATACTGTCCCTGCATGGATGTCAGGCTCTGCTGGTAGCGGGTGACGAAGGTAGTACGGTCGTGATTGTCGATCAGCAGTGCCGCGGCCGCGGGATCGTCTGAAGGCTCGTTGACTTTTCTCCCCGACGACAACTGGAACAACGCGTCCTGCGTATCCTGACGGGTGCGACTGAGCGCGGCCAGAAGGTCGGGAACGGGATTCGGATTCACACGCATGGCTAGTACCTCCCGAGGTTAACCACGTCGTCGAGCATCTGGTTGATCGTTGTCACCACGCGGGCTGCCGCCTGGTAGGCGGTCTGATACCGCACCATGTTGGCGGCCTCTTCGTCGAGCGAGACACCGGAGATGGACGAACGCTGATCTTCCAGCTGTTGCAAGATGAGATCCGAGGCATCAAGGTCGGCCGAAGTGTTGGCCGTGTCGCTTCCGACCTGGAATACGATGTTGGAATAGAAATCGAGAGGTGTTTGCCCGCCCGCTACCGTCTGATCGTGGACGGCAGAGAGCACGGCGAGATTGCCATTGCTGCCGGGAGTACCGTCGGAGCTGGCCGCGACCTGCGATGGATCGGTGATGGCAAGACTCAACGCTCCGGCCGCTCCCGCTCCGCCGGTCGGAGGAGGCACGAAGAGGTCGCCACCAGGATTGCCGTTCAAATCGAATCCGGCGCGATGGGCCGTGTTCAATGCCGTCGCCAGACCCGTCGCAAGCTGGTCGAGATTGTTCTGAAGCGAGGGAATCGTCTGGTCCCGCGCCGCCAGCAACCCGCCCAGCTTGCCGGACGCGATCGAACTGGAAATATCCGCCGTTCCCGAGAACACACCGTGGGTCCCGCCGCTTCCAATCAGCGTCGACAAAGGGAAACTGCGCATTTCGGCGACCAGGGGCGTTCCACTGGCGGTCGTAAGGGTGATTCCGTGCTCGGTCTGGATCACGGAGACGTCAATGAGATTCGAGAGTTGCCGGATCAGAGTCGTGCGCTTGTCAACGAACGCACTTGCGTCCTGATGCACATTCTCGAGATCGGCGATTTGCTGGTTTACGCCGGCGATTTGCGCCGTCAGCGTGTTGATCTCTCCCACCGTCTCCACCACATTCAAGTCGAGATTGCTGCGCTGATTCTGGAGGTTCTTTGCCGTGATGTTGAACGCGCTCGCCAGGTTGCCGGCTGCCGTCAGGACCCCCTGGCGCAGCGAGGGGTTGCTGGCATCGGTGGAGAGCTGCTGCAGGCTGTCGAAGAACTTGCTGATCGCATCGCCGATTCCGGAATCGGTTCCGCTGAAGTTCACCTGAATCTGTTGCAGAGCACTTAACACGGAATCGAGTTTCCCCTGGCTTTGGCTTTCCTGGTTCAGGCGGAGTTCGAGGATAGGATCGCGCAGGCTCTGCAGCTTCTCAACCACCACACCAGTTCCGAAACTCAAGCGGCCCAGGACAACCGGATCTCCGGGCACCAGCACTGGCCTCTGCCGCGTGAACCCTGGCGTATTGGCATTGGCAACGTTATTGGCGGATGTCTCCAGCGATTGCTGGCTGGCGCGCAATGCGCTTAGGGCTACCGACAACGAGCCGTAGAGTCCGGACATATTCAGTCTCCTGCCCGCGCCTGAGTCTCCCTCACCAGCAAACTCGCATCCTGCACATACGTGGGTCCGCAGCTGGCGGCCACGTGAGCGAGGATCGCCAGGCTGCGGTTCAGGTGCCGCAGCAACGAGGAATGGACGCGCGTCAGGTGCCGAATACGCGCGCTGAGCTTGGACCACTCGTCATGCGGCGACGATGTTCCGGTGCTCGCTCTGCTGCGTTCGTGCGCGCGCCGCAACTGTGCCTCCAGACGGTTCCAGCGCGCGCACAGTTCCGCCTGGTGGGCGGCGCCGCGTACGATCATCTCGGCATCGTTGCGAAGCAACGCGAACTGGCTCGCCTCCAGGCTGTCGGCAAGCTGTCGAAGCACAGCGAGACGCGCTTCGGTCAGATCGTGAAGTTGGGGGAGGGTAGTGTCCATATCAGGCGAGGTCGTCGAGTTCGTGCCTGGTGGCTTCGGCGTCGGATTCTTCATTGGCGTCTTGCTTTTCGCTGGGCGATGGACGCCGGCGCCGCGGAGGCGTCTCGTGTTCACCACCGCGTTTTTCGATCACGCGCAACAGCGCTGGATCGAGACGGTTTGTGATCAACGGTTCCACAAACTACCCCGTGTACTGACGGGAGACTCCCGCTGCCAGGTCGGCGATCATGGCATCGGCGATTTGCCCTTCATTGACCGCGTATTCGCCCTTTCCCATCGCCTGGCGTAACAACTCCACCTTCTGCTGCCGCGCTTCCGGTTGCGCCAGCACCTGGTCTTCCAGCGCCTTGACGCGCGCCTGGTCAAACGAGAAGCGGGCCTTATCAAGCGATGCCGGCTTGTCCGACAGTTCGTCTGTCACGCGCGACGTTGTCGCCCGCTCCGTATTCTTTTCTTCCGGGGGGCCTAGCCCGTAGGTCCTCAGGTCAACTCTCATGACCACCACCGATCCCTTCTACCTCTGTCTATCGGCGTATTCTCAGTGGGCCTTAATGTGCCGGTGACGCGGTACACGCGGGTCCTGTGGATCTGATCGGCGACCGTATATCGGACTTTAGGCTCCAAGCGACACTTCAGTGCGGCTTACTTCGGGTACTTTGGTTTGCCGCCACTGCGCCAGAATCATGTGCGCGATCCCGAGGCCGCCCCGCGCGGCCATCGCCGATGCGAGCGCCTGTGCTCCCACTGCGGTGTAGTTGGCCATTCCCGACGCGTCGCCCTCTTTGGTCTCGGCGAAGGTTGCCTGAAGCTTCTCGAGTAAAGGACCGAGCAGAACGGCTTCGAAGTCACAGGCGGCCTTTTCCGCCTTCGACTGTATGGGGGAGAGGTCCACTGACCGGATGGATGGGGCGACTTCTGCCGCAAGATTCATCAGATCACCTCCAGGTCGGCATCCAGGGCCCCCGCCGCCTTGATCGCCTGCAGGATCGAGATCACATCGCGCGCGGTAGCTCCCATGGACTGCAGGCCATTCACCAGTTGCTCGACACTGGCGCCTTCACTGATTTCGACATGCCGCGCGGTTTGATCCTTCGCCTGCACGTCGGTCTGACCCACAACCTGCGTCTTGCCCTGCGACAGCGGCTCCGGTTGCGAGACCTGAAATTCGGTGGAGACCTGCACGGAGAATCCGCCGTGCAGAATCGAGACCGCGCCCAGCCGCACATCCTGTCCCATGACGACCGTCCCCGTGCGTTCATTGACGACGACACGCGCGTGGCGGTGCACCGCGACCGCAAGATTCTCGATCCTGGCCATGACATTCGTGAGGTTGGCCATGCCGGTCGATTCGGGATTGACTTCGACGCGTCCGCCGTCGCGGGCGGTGGCGACTTCATGACCGAATTCGCGATTGATCGCAGAGGAGATTTCTCCGGCGGTCGAAAAGTCGGGCTCGCGCAACAACAGATTGACCGGGGCGAGCTGGTCAAAGCGGAACGTGAGCGCCCGTTCCACGCGTCCTCCGGCCGGAATCCGCCCGACGGTCGGATGATTCACCTGTTTGCTGTTGCCCGCGCCGCCGGCAGAATATCCGCCGACCGCGATCGGTCCCTGCGCCGCACCATAGACCTGGCCGTCGGCGCCGTAGAGTGGAGTCAGCAGCAGCAAGCCACCCTCGATGCTTTTGGCATCGCCAATCGAAGACACTGTTACATCCACTTGCGATCCTGGCCGCGCAAATGGCGGAAGGTTAGCGGTGACAAAAACGGCAGCAACGTTATTCACACGCACCGCGCTCGCGGGAATCTGCGCTCCCATGCGTTGTAGTACGCTGGCCAGCGTTTGCGTGGTAAAGACGGTCTGCCGGCGATCGCCCGTGCCATTCAGTCCGACCACCATGCCGTACCCGATCAACGGGTTTTCGCGAACGCCTTCAACCGTAGTGAGTTCGCGGATCTTGATCTGCACAGGGTCGGCGGCAACCGCCGCAAGCGAAGCAAAAAGGAAGAATACGGATGCACACGCTTTCATGGTTCTCCTAGAAATTCAGAATGCGCAGGATGGCGCGCAGCACTGGATGTGGCGGGCGCACACCGTCGGAGATCACGCCCTTGCCCCTTAGCTCAAATTCAAGATTGCCGATGGCGTTGGTGACAATGGTGTTGTCTGGACCGACGTCACCCGGCCGCACCACGCCCCGCAGCACGATGGTTTGGCGCTCATTGTTCATCGTGATCGACCGTTGCGCTTCGATGACCAGGTTCCCACTGGGGAGAACCGCGATCACGCGTCCGGCCAGGCTCGTGCGCAGCGTGGACGTTGTCGTGGCCGCGCCCTTGCCGGAAAGGGTTTCGACCGATTGCAGGCCAAACAGGTTGGTTACGCCTCCAGTCCTGAGCTTGCCCGGCAGCGAGTTCACGCCGGAGCTGGCACTGAAGCTGCGCGACGTGCCGACCGTCCCGCCATTGGATGCGGTCACATCCTGAACGACGAGCACGGTAATAAGGTCGCCGGCGGTGCGAGCTTTGTAGTCGGTCGTCAGCGAAGCCATGCGTCCGCTGTCGACCCAGATACTCCCCGGAGACTGCGTGGCCGGAGGAGTATCGGCGATCCGGACACGTGCCAGGTATTTCTCCAGGTTGGCATCGCGCGGAGGACCGTCGGAGGCGCTCAACCATCCGGCTATGACGATGAGCAGACAAGCAAGAGATCGCTTCATTCGTAACTCCCTTTATTCCGTCAGAGCTTCGAGCAATGTTGCCGTCGCCACCCGAGCCCGGAAGACGTATCCGTCCTGGTTGCGGACGCGAATCACGTCGCCCTCGGCACCGCGTTCAAGACAAGTCACAGCCGCGGTGAGGCGCATACCGATGTTGTAGTAAACAACCGTGGCGCGGTCGCCGGCACGCACCGCGGTCTGCCGCGACTGAGTATGCCCTGCACGCATGCTCGCGCAGGCGGGTCCGATGCTCTTCGCCCAAGCCGTCGCGTCTATCCGGACGTAAGCGAAGAACGGCAGGCATTCGCTGTTCCGGCAGGCAATCCGGAACTGGACCTGTCCGAGCGTCGCATTCCAGCACGCTCCGGCAACATGCAGCGCACGCGGCACGGCGGCTGGAACGGCAGCAGGAAGTTCAATGGCATCGCGCTGTGGCAGTCGATCCGCGGGAGTGCCGCGTGCCCGCAGCTCGACAGTGATGACCTCGTGAACTTCGGCTTTTGTAATAGGAGTCATCGTCTGCCGCGCATCTTTTGCTCGCAGGCACACCCAAGGCTGCGCAAGGGCAAAAATCACGAACCCAATTGCGTTACGGAAGGACTTTACCGACCGGAATCGGGGCTTCACTCGGCTTCTCCTATCGTCCCAGGTTGTTCACCAGCTGGAACATCTGATCAGCGGCCTGCACGACGCGCGAATTCGCTTCATAGGAGCGCTGCGCCACAATCATCTGGATGAACTCGTCAACCACGCTCACGTTCGATTGTTCGAGATATCCCTGTTCGAGCTGACCGAGACCCTCGTTGCCGCCCGGTGTTCCGACAATCGGATCGCCGGACGCCGTAGTGGCAAGAAACAGGTTCTTGCCGATGCTGTTCAGCCCGCCGGGATTCGTGAAGAGGGCAAGTTGGATGCTTCCCACCTGCTGGGCCGCGGTCTGTCCAGCGAGCGTGACGGAGACAGTGCCATCGGTTCCGATGGTGACGGAAGTCGCTCCCTGAGGGATGGTCAGGGATGGCTCGATCGGATTGCCGTCGGCGGTGACTACGTTTCCCTGTGCGTCCATGTGGAACGCGCCACTGCGGGTGTAAGCGGTCTCGCCGCTGGGCAGGGTGACCTGGAAGAATCCCTGGCCCTCGATCGTGAGATCGAGCGGATTGCCGGTCTGGCTGAGATCGCCCTGCAGCTGGATGATCTCGGAAGCGGAGGAACGGGCGCCCAAGCCGATTTGAAGTCCGGTGGCCACGGTGGTCTGCTGGGTAGCCGCGGTGCCGGGCATCACCATGTTCTGGTAGATAAGGTCTTGAAACTGGAGCCGTCGCCGCCGGAATCCGGCCGTACTGGCGTTAGCCAGGTTGTTGGCGATCGTGTCGAGGTTGAACTGCTGCGCCTGCATTCCGCTGGCGGCCGTGAATAAAGAACGAAACATCTTTCCCTCCAGAACGACTACACGCGCGGCACGTCGTTGGCCGCGATACGGTTGAACTCGCTGAAGAACATGGACAGCGCTCGCTGCATCATCTCGGCATTCCGCTGCACCCCAATTACGGTCATCACCGCGGCGATAGGATTGACATTCGAGGATTCGAGCGTGCCCTGACGTACGGTCGTTTGCTTCGCTGCTTGAGCTGCACCATCGGGTGCGCGCAGCAGGAGATCGCCTTCAGAGACCAACCTGGTGTCGGGTGGAAACTCGACGAGACGGAGCTTGCCTGCGATTGCGCTGTTGACCGAGATCGTGCCATCGGAGCTCACCGATACTGAACCGGCCGGGACCGGAATTGGTGTACCGTTCTCTCCCAGGACGGGATCGCCCGCGGCGGTCGCCAACTGACCCGTGCGGGCTACGCGGAAGCTGCCATTCCGTGTGTAGCGCGTGCCTTGCTGGGTCTGAATTGCAAAGAACCCGACACCTTCGATGCCCAGGTCGAGTGGATTTCCCGTTGCTTGCAGATTGCCCGCGCTACGATCCAGGTGTGTGCCTTCGAGCACGCCATAGTTGTTGATTGCAAGGTTGAGCACATTGGGGACCGGGTGCGTGGCTGCCAGCAATGATTGAAACGATGGCTGCTGGCTGCGAAATCCGTTCGTGCTCAAGTTCGCAAGGTTGTGCGCGGCGACTTCAAGCGCCTGGCTCTGCGCCCGAAGGCCCGCGCACGATGCATAGAATCCGCTGTCCACGGGTAGCTCCTTTGGCCTGGAATGAGCACGTCGTAGTCCAGGCCCAGGGAAGATGAGACCTTTGCCGGCGCCTCGCTCTCAAAGACTTAGCGGGGACAGCAAGGTTAAGGAGGTGAGGAGTCACGTAGGAAGGAGAGAGCAAGGAAAACCCTGCCGAGCTGCACACGACATCTCGGCAGAGTTTGCCCTTAGGGGGAACGGACCCCCGAAAATCAACTGTGGAGTTCGAGGCGAACCGTGACAGGCTGGCCCTCGAAAAGCAGGACGGTCGACATCGAGTCTCCATCCGCAAGGGAGTGAAAGCTGTATTCCCCGCCGGTGACCACGGTGGGAACGCTCAACATGCAGCGGCCGTCCATTCCGGCGAGTTTGTTCTTGAAATTGCCGGCAATCATATTGCAGATCTCGCCCAGCGCATCCCAGACTTGTCCTTCGGAACTCGCGATTTCAGGGCCCAGCATGCGGGTCGCGATTTTCCCGGCCACTTCCGAGCCGCAACAAACCGTCAGGATGCCGCAGAGCGCGCCAGCCAGCCCAACCATCGCGGTGAATTCAGTATTCCTCGGATTCTCTTCTTCTTTGACGGGTTCCACTTGGCAACCCAGCATGATCTCAAACACCTCCTGGGCGGAGAGTTCGAGAATCGGCAACCAGCTCTCGGGGCGCGGGTGGGCAGCAGTGGTCGGTTCTGCGTTCATGACTTCTTTTCCAGCACCGGTAAAACGTGCTCTTTCACTTGATCCGGAGTAAAAGGCTTGCGAATGTATCCGCGGGCGCCACTGGAGAGTGCCTGCACTACGTGGGATTCGCTGCCTTCGGTGGTGATCATGACGATCGGAACGCCCTTGGCGTTTTCGACGGTACCGACCTGGCGCACGAACTCCAGCCCGTCCATAACTGGCATATTGATGTCGCACAGAACGAGATCGACCGGATTGTCACGGAGCGCCCCGATCGCTTCAGCTCCGTTGCTGGCCTCCACGACTTTTTCCAGATCAATGCCTGCCTGCCGCAGGGAGCGTTCGACAATCTTGCGCATTACCGAGGAGTCATCCACGATTAGCGCCCGGATTTTGCTCATACCTTCCGCCCGCGGTTTTGCGGTCTGGCCGCGTAGCCGCCGCCTTTTCTGGCTGACGTTGGGTAACATCGGCAGATTAGTAAGGTGCTTTAGAGTGACGGTAGGTCGTGGGGCCCGATCTCGATTCCGGGGAAACTCCAGATTAGACAATTCTTTTGTCGAGCGTGACCGCCCCGGAGTTCTTCCGGGGCGGATTCCGGCTGGCTTCCAGGCGTCTTTTCGCAGTCCTTGGTCGGACCGAAAGGATGAATTCGAATCCGATCTACTTGCCTGTGCCAGTAAGCTGCACCGATTGCACGCCCACACTATCGCTAATCAAAAGAGTCGCCGAGCGGTTCCCAACGGTCGTGGGCGCAAAAGTCACAGTAATGACGCAATTGGCCCCGGTTAGGACGTGTGCACCACAGGCCGACTTGGCACTGAAATCAGCCGGGTTTGCGCCGCCGATGGCAACGCTGTTGATGGTCAGCGTTATCGCCTGATCGTTGGTGAGCAATACCGTCTGCTTGTTGCTCGTTCCGACGGCTTTTGCAGGAAACTTGATGCTCAGTGGTGAGATGCTTACTGGCTGAGTTGAATTCTGCAAAATCGTGACGGAAGTCAGAACGTAGTTGACGTTATTGCTGAGGTAAACGAGATCGGACATGCCGTCGCTGTTAAAGTCGCCGTCCGCTACCCAACTGGGGGAAATGCCGGCGAGCCAGCCAGATTGCTCGATGAAGGTCCCATCTCCCTTTCCTAGATACACGACCGCTCCCAGGTATTGCTCGGCGCAACGATAGGCGCCGCAGGTGAGATACCAGGGATTGCGTGGTGCGATGGCAAGATCAAGATTGCCGTCGCTGTTCAGATCGACGCCAACGAACGAATATGGGTAATGATCACAAGAGAGATCGCAGGCTGAGTTGTCGAACCACTTGTACACCGGGCCAGCATTGAGTGTTCCGTCGCCATTGCCGAGGAAGATTACGAGGCTGCCGCTGTAATCGTTGCTTACAAGGGCCAGATCCAGCTTGCCGTCCTTGTTGAAGTCGGCGGCAATGGGATCGCCGGGCCGGACGGGCGAAGACAGGGTCACTGGCGATTGGAAAGTTCCATTGCCGTTTCCCAAGAGCAGCTTCAGATTCGCAGCCTGGAAATCGCCGATGATGATGTCAGCCTTGCCGTCGTTATTGAAGTCCCCGAGTACAAAGCCGGAAGGATAGGTACCGGTGCCGCTGGGGAAGACCGTGGCAGTGCCGAAGGCCCCCTTGCCGTTATTGAGCAGGGAACTCATCGTGCCGTCGTTGTTGGTGGTGACAATGTCGAGCTTGTGATCACCGTTAAGGTCTGCCAGCCAGCCCACCACGGGATAGGAACTCGGGGTGGTGGCGTAGGTAGCAGGCGGTTTGAACTTGCCGTTGCCCATGCCGAGCAAAACCGTCAGGCCCAGTGCGCCGCCACATACGATGTCCGGCTTACTGTCGCCATTAATGTCAAGCGCTCGCACGAACGTCACTTGCGCATAGGAACTCGCGCCCAGATTCATGAAGGTTGGGGCCTTGGGCACGCCGTGCGAAGTTCCCAACATGAGGCTCAATCCTGTGCCGGGGCCTCCTCCCGCTTGAACGATGTCAGGGTTGCCATCGCGATTGAAGTCGGCCACCGCGATGCCGTTTGTCCACATCACGTTTTCGTTGTAGTGGGCACTATCACGAAAAGTGCCATCGCCATTGCCGAGGCCGACGGTGACAAACTGCCCGGCTGGATTGCCGGCAATGAAATCAAGCTTCTTGTCTCCGTTTAGGTCAGCCAGGGCAATGGACATGCCAGTAGCGATGGCCTGGGAACTCGAGTCGGCCGAGTACACACCTGAAAGCTGGAAGTTTCCACTGCCTTTGTTGAGAAGCACCCAGACGGTACCGTCGTAGTAGGAACTGAGGACAAGATCCGGTTTCTTGTCGGCATTGAGGACACCGACGGCAAGGGCAGAAGGCAAAGGTACGTAAAAGTTCTTCGCCGTCTGGAAGGTGCCATTGCCATTGCCCAAAAATACAGCCACATTGCTTCCGCCCTCAGAAGACTCGACGACGTCGAGTCTGCCATCAGCATTCACATCGGTAACGACCACCTGACCATTGTCCACGCCGGCGGGGTTGGAATACAGGACTGGGGCTTGAAACGATCCACCGCCATTGAGCAGAACGCTGATGCCGCCGGTCAACGGGCAACAGCCGGTAGCGGAAGCGGCGACAATGTCGGGCTTGCCGTCTTTGTTGAAGTCACCGACGGCGACACCCGTGGGCGTGGTCTGGCTGGCGACAGCGAACTCGGCAGACGTCGGGAAAGTTCCATCGCCCTTGCCATACAAGATCGCCACAGCAACGTTCGACGAGTCAGGCACTATCAGGTCGAGGTTGCCGTCGCCGTTCAAATCCGCGGTTACGAGTGTGCGCGCCACACGCACGCTGGTGGTTCCAATCGGATAAGTGTTGCCGGGAGTGAAGTTGCCATGGCCGTCATTCAGGTGAACGCTGAGTTGCATGGGTCCATAGCCGACCAGCGATGAGACAGCAAAGTCAGCGCTTCCATCTTTATTGAAGTCACCTGCCACGATGCCACCGAATCCTCCATACGTGTCGTAGCCGGCGACTTCGACCGGGGGCTGGAACGTGCCATCGCCATTGCCAAGGACCAAGCCAAGCCCCCAGACATTGGAGTTGTTGGTGGTGACCATGTCGAGTTTGCCATCGTTGTTGAAGTCACTCACAGCAAACGTATACACATTGGCGGCTCCCGGTATCCGGTCGCCGTGACCTACGCCGCTAAAGAGGTGTCCGCTGACGAAATTCACCGGCGGAGGAGACTGAGCGAAACCTGCGATTGCGAATACAAGAACGAGGCTGGCACCGATCGCCAGAATTGGAATGAATCGAAACAACGGGGAGTACGTGCCGATCAAGGGTGTTTTCCTCATGGCTTTGGCTCCGTCGGAAGCCTACATTCAGCATCCGGGTAGGTACAGCCATTTGAGGCTTCTGAACTCGTGGCACAGTTCCGTTTTGGGCCGCGATCGGCTGCGAAACCAAAGTGGAACGGAGAAGCACCCAGAGGACCCCGAATCCATTATGCTAGAGGGGCACTATGACACTGCTTGATGCACCGCAGTACGATCCTTCCAAGGCGAAGCGGCGGAAGATCCAGATTGCGCTGGCGATTGTGATGGTGCTCGTCCTTGCCGTCGTGGGCTGGCTGTATCGCAATTGGCCGGAGGAGCATGCCGTGGACCGGTTCTTCGCGGCACTCCAGAAACAAGACTACGAAACCGCGTACGGCATTTACTTCCACGACTCTGAATGGCGCCAGCACCTCCAGAAGTATTCCCAGTACACTTATGCTGATTTCTACCGCGACTGGGGACCGGGAGGCGAGTGGGGGCTCGTGAAGAGCCACCGGATTTACGGCTCCGCCTCATCGAAAGACGGCGTCGTGGTGGAGGTCGTGGTGAACGATCGCGCCGATCGAGCCAGGATGTTCGTGCTGAAAGACAAAACGCTGACGGTCTTTCCGTACTGAGTTGTGCGAAGCGCGATTACGGTTTCACTAGATCGCGGCCGCGGTGAAGTGCGCCAAGGTCTTCTGTAGGGATGCTTCGTCTCCCGCGGTGAGCGTTGTCTTCGAGCGGTCGATCTGCCGCATCAGGCCCCAGAGAACTTTTCCCGGACCGACTTCCACGAACGTCCCTATCCCTTTGTCAATAAGCAGGCGGACCGAGGGATCCCACTGCACGGATCCTGTCACTTGGCGGACCAGGGCATCGCGAGCCGCTTCAGCTTCCGTGATCAGCGACGCGTCGACGTTGCAGACGACTGGACGCGATGGTGTGCGGAATTTTAGAGCGTGGAGGTCGACCGCGAGTCGGTCCTGCGCCGGCTGCATCAGCGCGCAATGAAAGGGTGCGCTTACCGGCAGGCTGACGGCCTTCTTCGCGCCGCGTTCAGCAGCGAATTGAATGGCTCGGCCCACGGCGCCGGCATTCCCGGAAATGACGATTTGTTCTGGTGAATTGATGTTCGCTGCCTGGCAGACCTCACCCTGTGACGCGTCCTGGCAAATGCCGTTGACCTTGTCGAGGGGCAATCCCAGAATCGCTGCCATGGCGCCGACTCCCACGGGCACAGCCTCCTGCATATACTTGCCGCGATTGCGAACCGTGCGCACCGCATCCACAAACTCCAACGTGCCAGCCGCGACGTGAGCCGAGTATTCTCCAAGGCTGTGTCCGGCGACGTAGTCCGGTTTCTGTCCTTTTTCTTGGAGCACGCGAAAGGCGGCCACTGAGACAGTGAGAATCGCCGGTTGTGTGATCTCAGTCAGCCTGAGCTTTTCTTCCGGACCTTCAAAGCACAACTGCGACAGCTTGTAGCCAAGGGCCTCGTCAGCCTCGTCGAAAGTCTGGCGCGCGACCGGATAGGTGTCGGCAAGTTCCTTGCCCATGCCGATGGTTTGGGAACCCTGTCCAGGAAATAGAAATGCGATAGAAGATGAGGAAGTCATAGATTTTTAATTTGGTAATCGGGCAATTTTGATATTGGATTGCGTACGGCATCCAATTCTCAGATTACACAATTACCAAATTACAAATTAGGCCTTCCGGTTATGGCCTCGCGCCCGCTGGGACGCGCAAGCCCGCGAGTTCGCGTTCGATGGTTTCGTTCACTCTGGCGTTGGCGAATTCTCCGGCGACTCGGACCGCGTTCTTGATGGCGTTGGCGTTCGATGATCCGTGTGTGATGATGCAAACGCCCTTGACTCCGAGCAACGGCGCTCCGCCGTATTCGGTGTAGTCGAGACGCTTCTTGAAATCGGAGAACGCATTGCGCGAAAGCAAAGCGCCGACCTGGCGGGTGATCGTGGACCGCAGAGTCTCTTTCAATACGGCACGCACCAGCCGCGCCACGCCTTCGGAAGTTTTGAGGGCAACATTGCCGACGAATCCATCAGCCACGATCACATCCACTTGTCCGTTATAGATGTCACGGCCTTCCACATTGCCGACGAAGTTCAGGGGCAGTTGCTTGAGCAGTTGAAACGCTTCGCGGGTAAGGGCATTGCCCTTGGTTTCTTCCTCGCCGATCGACAGCAATCCGACGCGCGGGCGTGTCATCCCGAAAATTGCCCGGCAGTAGATCTCTCCCATGACCGCGAACTGTTCGAGATTGCCCGGTGCACAGTCGACGTTGGCGCCGACATCGAGCAGCACCGCCGCGGTATTCAAGACCGTGGGAAATGCGGCGGCAAGCGCGGGGCGATCGACACCCGGCAGCGCACCAAGAACCATCTTCGCGGTGGCCATCGCGGCTCCGGTGTTGCCGGCAGTCACGAAGCCATCGGCAAGGCCGTCGCGCACCAGGCGCAGCCCGACTCGAATCGAAGAATCGCGCTTGGCTCGAATGGCTTCGACCTTGTCATCCATAGTGATGACTTCGGCGGCGTGGACAACCTCAAGGGGCAGACGGCGGGCGCCTGGATAACGGGCTAACTCGCTCCTGAGGTGTGACTCAGGTCCAATCAGGAGAACACGAACTCCGTGATGACGGGCCGCCTGCAAGGCGCCTTCGATTTCCGGCTTCGGCGCCTTGTCGGACCCCATCGCGTCCAGAGCGATTACGCTAGGCATGGAGGAGTGCTAAGACTTCTCTTCAACCTCAAGGACTTCCCGTCCTTTGTAGTATCCGCACTTCGGGCAAGCGCGGTGCGGCATCTTGCGTTCATGGCAGTTTGGACACTCGGAAAGAGAGTGCTTCGACAGGGCATCATGAGCGCGCCGGGTGGCCGTACGTTTTTGGGAATGGCGTCGTTTTGGATTGGGCATTTTCTAATCAACTCTCAGTTCTCAGCCCTCAGCTCTCAGTTCTCACTTCTCAAGGCAACTGACTCCTGAGAACTGAGAGCTGACAGCTGAGAGCCGATTCTATTGTTCCAGCTTCTCTCGGATATCTTTCAGGGCATCCCAACGCGCATCGGCAACCTGATTCGCGCAGGAGCACTGACTTTCATTCAAATTCTTGCCGCAGTGCGGGCACAGGCCCTTGCAGCCTTCGCGGCAGATGCTTTTCAACGGCACCGCCAGCAACACCTGCTCCCGCAAGACATCTTCCAACAAGACGCCGTCGCCCTGGTAGTAGCTGATCTCTGCCTCAGCATCGGTCACGGACAATTCCTCGTGTCCAGCGTCCGCGCCAAGGGGACGGTACAGCAAATCGAAGTCCCGTTCCACCTCATGCACGACTGGATCAAGGCAACGGGCACAAGCGACCTCCAGGCTGGTATCGAGGCGGCCCTTCAGCCGGATGTCCTGTATTACCTTATGCTTGCCGTGATGCTCCTCGACCAGATCGGCGCGCCCTTCGCTCCGCAGCGGCGAACGCTGGCGCAGGTCGGGCCCAAGGTCAATCGTTCCGGGGCCGAACTCCTCGCGAAAATCGAGCGGGTGAGTTTCCAGTTCCTGAATTTCGATGAGCATCGGAACCTCCGCCGCCCCCAAACCGATACCGCGCAGGCCGCGGAAGTGCGTACAGAGACGTAAGTCTCGCAGGGAGCAATACTTAAGAATAAAGGCGCAATGTGAGGGTGTCAAGAAATGGCAGGTAGAGGTGCTGGTCCCAGAACTTGACAACCGTTCTGCCGGGGACCCACACTCAAATCAGTGCTTTCTCCGCGGCTCATCTGGATATTGGCAGCCTTCAGCTCGACTTGCGTCGTTCTCGTCTTCCTCCTGCCGGTCGCTTCTGGCCCCTTTTCCGTGACCCATGGACCGGCGACCGCCCTCCGGTCCCAGGCATCGATTCTATTCGTGCTCTTATCAATGGCCGTGCACCGGATTCTGCATGGGCAAACGCTATCTGTGCCGTTGCACTCCGATTCTCGCTCGGCATTGCGCGCTGGAAGATCTCTTCCTCCCGACGTCACATTCTTGCCCGCAGGACTCCGCTGTTAGACCTTGTCCTTTCGCCGCACGCTCCGCAAACCGGGCAGAGCGACTAGGCATCTTGTTCTCGTCGGTATTCGAATCGCGCGCAAAGCAAGGCGGATGGATCATTCATGGCAGATTCGCAACTCTTGTTGAATATTTCTTCACTTCGCAACCAGCTCGTGGCGCTGATCGCGCGCACTACCCCGACCGAACGGCAACGGCTGCTGGCTCTCACTGTCATCAGCGGAGGGCTTTGTGGCCTCACAGCCGTGGCTTTCCACCAGGGGATCGGCAAGGCCGAGACGGTGCTGATCAACCGGGCGATGATGGCCGCGGGCCACAACTGGATCGCCTGGACCATCTTGACGCCTGCGATCGGCGGATTGCTGGTTGGACTCGCTCTTCACTATTGGGTCCCGGGTGCGGTGGGCAGCGGCATTCCCCAAGTCAAGGCCGCCTACGCGTTGCGCGCCGGCTTCGTGCCTATGGGTGACGCGGTGGGCAAGTTCTTTCTCGGAATCCTTCAGGTCGGAACCGGCGCTTCGCTGGGCCGCGAAGGCCCGACCGTTCAGATTTGCGCGGGGATTTCCGGATGGCTGGCGCGCCGGGCATCGCTGTCACGGCAGAACCAGCGGCGCATGGCGTCGGTGGGAGTGGCGGCGGGGATCGCGGCTGCGTTCAATGCGCCAATCGCAGCAGTGACGTTCACGCTGGAAGAAATCATCGGCGATCTGGACCAGACCATGCTTTCTGGAGTGATCGTGGCAGCGGCAATTGCGGCGGCCGTCGAACGCAGTATTCTGGGCAAGCACCCGGTCTTTGACATCCGGCGCTCCTACGACATGGGGCCGGCATCGTCTCTCCTTGGCTACGCGATTCTCGGCGTCCTGGCAGCGGTCGTCTCAGTTGCCTTCACCGACTCACTACTGGGATTGCGGGCATGGTTCAAGCGATTCAGTGTCGTGCCCAAGTGGGTGCATCCGGCGATTGGCGGGGCCATGACGGGCGTGATGGTTGTCATCGGCCTGTGGTGGCTTCGTCTCGATGGGATCAATGGCGGTGGCTATCACACGCTGGCGCTTGCCCTGGCCGGCTCACTACCGCTGAAGGTGCTGATCGGTTTGTGCGTTCTGAAACTGGCATCGACGGTGTGTTCGTACAGCAGTGGCGGTGTGGGCGGCATCTTCGCGCCTGGGCTCTTCATGGGTGGCATGCTCGGAGGCGCGGTGGGCTATCTCGATGTGGCGGTGCTCCACCATTCAACCGACGTCATCGGGGCGTTCGCTCTGGTGGGCATGGGGGCAACGTTCGCGGGAATCATTCGTGCGCCAATCACTTCGGTGCTAATCATTTTTGAGATGACGGGCAGTTACGACCTCATTCTGCCGCTGATGATCGCGAATATGAGCGCCTACGCACTGGCACGGCACTGGCGTCACGCTTCGGTATACGAGGCACTCCTCGCTCAGGACGGCGTTGTGTTGCCCCACGGAAAGCCTGCGTTGGCCGAGGCGGAACAGAAGCCATCCGGCGAGATGCCGCCATAGAAATCCGGCACCTAGGAGCAGAAGCACTAACCACCGAGGCTAGGGGATCACGGAATCGCTTGTCGCAGAACGCGCGACTCACCCAAGCCGCTGCGATGTTATCTTAGACAGGTCGTTTCTGAAGGCCGTCACTTCCCATGTCTGATCCCAACATTCCAGAATCCCAACCTGTCGGCGAACCCGAAGAATCATTCGCGGATGCTCTCTCACAGTTCGAAAAGAGCCAAGCACGAAAGCCGGAAGAGTCGGCCCGCAGCCGCGAGGCCACGGTGATTGCTGTGACTGCGGATTCTGTCCTCTTTGACATCGGATTCAAAAGCGAAGGAATTCTGCCGCTGGCCGCCTTCGCCAAGGATCGCCAACCGCCAAAGCCGGGAGACAAATTCCTTGTAACAGTCAAGGGACGTGACGCCGAAGGCTACTACGAACTGAGCCGGGGCAAAGTCGAGCGGCCGACGGATTGGGATGCGCTGCAGAAAGCATTCGATGAGAAACAGACAATCATCGGTACCGTTACCGGTGTGGTCAAGGGCGGCCTGACGGTCGACATCGGTGTGCGCGCCTTTATGCCGGCGTCACGGACCGGAACGCGTGATGCCGTCGAGATGGAGAAATTGGTCGAGCAAGAGATTCGCTGCCGGATCACGAAACTCGATGTCACCGAGGAAGACGTCGTCGTCGACCGCCGCATCATCGCCGAAGAAGAAGAAAAGGCGGGCAGGGAACGGCGATTTTCCGAGTTGAAGGAAGGCGACACGGTGCGAGGCACCGTCCGCAGCTTGATGGATTACGGGGCATTCGTAGATCTGGGCGGCGTGGATGGACTGCTGCACGTAGCGGAAATCTCGTGGCAGCGGGTCAGCAAACCATCAGACGTGTTGACCGAAGGCGATCAGGTCGAAGCGCGGATTTTGAAGATCGATCCCGAGAAACGGCGGATTTCGCTCAGCATGAAACAACTGCTGGCGCATCCGTGGGACGCCGTTCCGGGCAGATACCATGTCGGCGAACGGGTCCGCGGCCCGATTACTCGCATCGCCGATTTCGGAGCCTTCGTGGAAATCGAACCGGGAATCGAGGGACTGATCCACATCTCGGAAATGTCGTGGGGGAAGCGCGTACGCACACCATCCGACGTGGTCAAGCCCGGCGAAATCGTCGAAACGGTGATCCTCGGGCTCAACACAAGCGAGCGCCGCATCGCTCTCGGACTCAAGCAAGCGCTGGGCGATCCATGGGCCGATGTCGCGAGGAAGTTGGCGCCCGGATCAGTGGTGGAAGGTCCAGTCACCAGCATCGCCAAATTCGGCGCCTTTGTGCAGGTAGCGGAAGGCGTCGAGGGCATGATTCACATCAGCGAATTCACCACCGAGAAACGCATCAATCATCCGCAGGAAGTCGTCAAACTGGGACAGGTCGTGAAAGCCCAGGTGCTTGCGATCGACCTGGAAAAGAGGCTGATGCGGCTGAGTATTAAACAGCTCGTTCCATCGGATCTGGATGAATATATTGCCGAACACAAGGAAGGTGACGTCGTCACGGGACGTCTGGTAGAGGTCTCAGGCGCGGAAGCGCGCGTGGAACTCGGCGAGGGTGTTCACGCCAGCTGCCAAATGAGTGCGCCCGCTTCGAGCAAGACAACAACGTCCGATGCCCGAGTGCCTCCAGCCAAAGTCGATCTCTCGTCTTTGGGTTCCATGTTGCAGGCGCGGTGGAAGAGCGGTCCGCCCGCAGCTGCAGCCAAGCCGGAATCTGCGCGGAGCGGGGAAATTCGCAGCTTTCGAATCACGCGATTGGACAAGGATGCGAAGCGCATTGAGCTGGAATTGGCCTGAAGGCCTTCCAGCGCTCGCACGTTGCATCATTTCTTTTTCTTTTCTTCGGTCTCGGTTGTCGTCTCCGGCTCCCGCAGCGCTGACTTAAAACCGCGGATTCCTTCGCCGATTCCTTTACCGAGTTCCGGCAGCTTCCTGGGACCGAACACTAGCAAAGCAATCCCGAAAATGACCAGCAGGTGCATGGGCTGAAACAATCCTTCCAACATTTCGACCCCTCTCCAGTTTGAGCTTGCGCTCGACGAGCAGTTCTCGTCGAGCCGCGGGAAAAAGGCGCCGCAGCTACTGTTCCCGGCCACGGCGCCCCCATGAGAAAGAGCAACGAGCGCTCCTGCAAAGCCAGGCGATCAGGACTGGCGTACGGCCAGGTCTGCTTCGGTCGCCAGTGTCCGCATGAATTTGAAGAACTCTTTCGACTGCCCGATGAAAAGGCCGTCGGCAGTCAGGGCACGGAGAGCGCCCATGGCCGCACCCTTCGTCGCAGTCGGGCGGATGATGGAACATACCGGCAGCTTGCGGTTCAAGAACGCGGTTGGCTCCGGCATGATCAGGTTGGTCTGGAAGTCCTCGCCACCAAACGGGGAAGAATTCAAATCGGGGAAAGTCACCGTGAGCCCGGTTACAGGGTCCATCACGCTCAGCGGGGGAGCATTGCCGGCTTTGTCGGACCAGGTTTGAAAATGGGCAATTTCGGTGCCCCCGATACTCAGGAGAATCCGCAATACTTCCAGGCTCGTGACGCGCTGCGCAAGTTGCGGATACAGGCTGGTTCCACCTTGCTCGATGGTGGCAAAGTGGAAGCCCGCCGTATTCGCGATAGCCTGGGTCAGATCTGAGATGTGGAGCGGTTTCGAGGGGTCGGGCCGCACATCGTCATCAGTTCGAGGAATCGCAGGATGTTGTCCGGTCGCGATACTGGCGATTGCCTCGGGGAAACTATCGCCGAGGTCGGGGTTGCCCGCCCGGCTACGGTAGCGCGTGTACCAGGTTGTGTCGACAGAAAGCTGCATGAGATTGGTGAGGCGGCCGGTCTGCTGCGCGCCGGTTGCCTGGCTGCTGGGCAGGGTGCGGAAGGCATCGAGATTGACCGGTTCGGCCCCTTTCGATTCCAGGTACGCATTGATGAAGACTTCGTGAGTTAATTCGTCTTCAGTGTTGTCGTGAATATATTGCGGCATATCTTCGTCGAGTTGCTCCAGGGCTTCGGTATAAGCCTTGCTGCCGCTGCCGCCGGGGACCTCGCTATCCTGAATCCCGCCAAGTTCGTTGTATTGCTGCCACAGGTCGGTTTCGAGGATCTCGGCGGCCGCCAGAAACCGCAGAATTGCCACGTCGCCGACCGTGATGGTGTCGAGGCGGCTTGACCCTTCAGCAATAGTCGTGAGCAGAGAGCCGGCAGAGACTGCGGCGCCGACAACACCGAGGCCCTTGAGAATCGAGCGGCGCCGCATCCGGTTCGGGAATGGAGATTTCTCTTCCTGCGTGGCTGGCTCAGCGGCCGCAGAAGACACTTCGGCTGCGAGAATTTCGCGTGCCATGTTCACTCCGATCTTTTTCAGATGTGTTTGAAAGTTCGGACTCGGTCCCGCGGGTTCGACTTCCTTGCATGCAGCCTAGACGGATTGAAATTGCCGCGTGTCATCATCGCGTCAAAGGACCGCAAAATTCTCGGTCGTGACTCTGCAGGAACCCACGGGTGTGACAGGCGGAGACCTTACTGACGTCACAGACAAAGGGATGGAAGCGGCGTAACATCTGCGCACCAAGGTTGGAATGTGCCCATTCGGGCGCAACCCCTGCCTTCCAAGGGAGGTTCGTCATGTCCTCCGCCACTTCCATCAAACCTCATCTCTCATTCGATGCGGTCTTCTACTACGTGACCGATATGAGAGAAGCAGTCTCCTTCTATCGCGACACTCTTGGACTGCCGCTGGTCTCGGAAGATTTCGTGGCTCGCTTTGATCTGGACGGTGTTCTGATCGAACTTGTCCCGGTTCCTCCGGGATCCGTCGTGCCGGGCAACGGCAACGCGCGGCTCTGCTTTGCCGTGCGAGACCTGGCTGAGACTCTGGACCAACTTCACGCGCGGGGAGTTAAAACGACCGCGATCAGGATCAAGAGGGGTGGGAAACTGGCCTTCTTCCGCGACCCGGATGGCAACGAACTCAGCTTGTGGGAGTACACACGGCCGGAAGACGCAAGGGAGATTGTAAGATCGGCCGTGCTGCACCGGTAAGACGCCCCTTCACGAACTTGTGTGGTGGACCAGGCCCGGAAACTCTTCCGGGCCTTCATTCTGAAGTAACCAGCAGGAGCCGAAAGCCTTGGGATATACTAAATTCTCGGCGATGGAGTTCGCCGTTTAACCGCCCCAAGGGCTGATAACTCCTACAGAAGTTGCAAACTCTGCAGGAGGACTCCATCGTGAACTATCTCTGGATCGCTGTGGGCGCAATTGCAGGTGCGAGCGCCCGCTACTTCCTCAGCGGTCTCGTCGCTCGCAATGTTTCCGCCACCTTCCCGTACGGCACATTGCTCATTAATGTCACCGGCAGCCTGGTACTGGGCTTCTTTCTCGTGTATTCGACAGAGCGCGCGTTGCTCGATCCGCGGTGGCGATTGCTCGTGGCCGTCGGTTTCTGCGGCTCGTACACCACCTTTTCCAGTTACGCCTTCGAGAGTTTCTCTCTGATGGAGCAGGGGCAGTGGTGGATGATGGCGGTTAACGTGGTGGGCAGCAACCTGCTCTGCCTGGCGGCAGTCTTAGCGGGTGCCGCGTTGGCGAGGGGGTTGTAGAATGGCAACCGCTATGGCAGTACAGGTCACGATCTATCTTACGGAAGGCGATTCCTGGCAGCATCGCCCGCTGCATTTGCAGATCCTGAAGTATCTCCGGGAAGAGAATGTTTTCGGGGCCGTTGCGTTTCACGCTGTGGCCGGGTTTCTGGGGCGGGGCAAAGTCCATACGGCTCACCTCGTCGAAGCAGGGGGAGAACTGCCGGTCGTTCTCGTTTTCGTCGACACGGACGAGCACGTGAGCCGGGTGCTTCCCAAACTCCGCGAGATGGCGGCGCATCGCTTGATTGTGCGCGAGAATGTCGTGATCGAGCAGGGCAGCCTCGACTGAACGCGTTTGAAAGAGCTCGCCGGTTCAGGCTAGAATAAGACTCATCCCAGGGGTTTCTGTTCCCGGCGGATTGCGGTTCTGCCGATCCTGTTGAAGGAATCACTTCGATGTTCGAACTTGCCTAATTCGCTCTCCTGATCCGCTCCGCGGACGATTTCGATTTCAACGTCATCTGGACCATCTACGTGTGTGCCTTCCGCCCATGGAAGCGGCGCACAGAAAGTCTGCTGGTATTCATGGAACCATTGGAAGCGGTTTCGACAATCGACGGTGCTGCCCCTCCTGCCGAACGCAGTCTCCTGAACTCTCTTTGGGAAGCGATCCGCGGCTCGCACCAGGACTACACCACAGGCAGCCTGAACCGCGCGATCTTGCTGCTCGCGGTGCCCATGGTCCTGGAAATGGTGCTGGAGTCTCTCTTTGCCGTGGTCGACGTGTTCTTCGTGGGCCAGTTAGGCGCGAACGCCGTCGCAACAGTAGGGCTCACGGAATCTTTGCTGAGCCTGGTCTTTGCTGTCGGCATCGGCCTCAGCCTGTCGACGACGGCTATGGTCGCGCGCCGCATTGGCGAAAAGGACCCGGAAGGCGGGGCCGTTGCAGGTGTGCAGGCGATCCTCCTGGGGCTGATGACTTCGCTCGCGATCGGCATACCGTGTTTCATTTATGCGCCGGAACTGCTGCGGCTGATGGGGGCTTCGCCCGAAATCGTTGCCACCGGCAGCGGATACGCTCGTATTGCGCTCGGGGGCAGCGGGGCGATCCTCATGCTGTTTCTCAACAACGCGATCTTCCGCGGAGCGGGCGATGCCGCGATCGCCATGCGATTGTTGTGGGTTTCGAACCTCATTAACCTGGTTCTCGATCCCTGCCTGATCTTCGGCCTGGGGCCGTTCCCACGGCTGGGCGTGACTGGCGCGGCGCTCGCGACATTTACGGGCAGAACCATCGGCGTCGGATATCAGTTCTATCGGCTTCTGAGAGGTTCGGAACGGATCCATATCCTCACCCGGCAGGTTCGTGTAAATATCCGCGTCCTTTTGCGTCTGGTGCGAGTGTCCCTGACGGGAATCCTGCAGTTCGCGATTGCCCACACCAGCTGGATCGGTCTAGTCCGGATCGTGAGCATCTTCGGCGCGACCGCGCTGGCGGGATACACGATCGCGATTCGAATCGTCGTATTTGTGATCCTGCCTTCGTGGGGCTTGAGTAACGCTGCAGCAACACTCGTCGGACAGAACCTGGGCGCGAAGAGGCCCGACCGCGCGGAACAGGCCGTGTGGCGCACCGGGTTCTACAACATGTTGTTTCTCGGGTCGGTAGGCGTGTCCTTTATCTTCTTCTCTGTGCCGATTGCCAGGCTGTTCACGCAGGATCCGGCTGTCATTCCGTTGGCGGCGACCTGTCTGCGCATCATCAGCTACGGCAATATCGGCTATGCCTACGGCATGGTCATGCTGCAGGCTTTCAACGGCGCCGGAGATACGGTGACTCCGACCATCGTCAACTTCTTCGGCTTTTGGCTGCTGGAGATTCCGCTGGCCTACTGGCTGGCGATTTCCCGAAACTGGCAATCCAACGGTGTGTTCTGGGCGATTGTGATCGCGGAAGGCTTCATCGCGGCTAGCAGTGCGGTGCTCTTCAAAAGAGGGAAGTGGAAAGGGCAGGAGATCTAAGGGAGCCGCGTTTCCCTGCACCACCGTACCTTGGTCCTTAGTACATCCCGACCTTGGCGGAGGGGCAGTTGGTAACCTGCCCAGCGGCACGTTCCTGGGCGACACTCCAGAGACGAGACTCGGTCACCTTCCCGCATTACCCTACATTTGAGGCGTAGTGGACGATGGCGGTGCTGCCTCGCCGCCACACGAGGAGCCCGATGCCCGCATCCAACGGTCGTACATCACGGCGCAGTTCACGCGTACCTGCCAAAGTTCCGGTCCGCGTCACCAGCCTGGAGCCGAACGGCCAGTTTTCTGAAGTCTGCGAAACGTTAGTCGTGAGCGCGCATGGTTGTGCTCTGCGCTTTCCGATCCGCTTGAGCAGCGGTATTCCGTTGCGCCTGCACAGTGTGGAGGGCCGCGAGGCGGTCGCTTATGTGGTCGCCTGCATGCCCTTGGGGTCAGACGGCCAGAATTGGATGCTCGGTGCCCGCCTGGAACGGCCCGGCAATTTCTGGGGACTGGAGTCGTATCCGGAAGACTGGCGCGTGCTGGAAATGCCCGCCCCGGAAGGTCATGCTCCGGCAAGAAAGTTGGCCCCCGGCCCGGTTGCAGTACAGAAGCCGCAGGCGCGCTCAGCGTCGTCGCAGGCGATCCTCAGCAAGATTGAAGAACAACTTTCGGAAGACCGTTTGCGCAGCATCTTTGCCAGGTACATTCGTCCCTTGCAGGACGAAATGACGGAGGTCCGTGAAAAGTTGTCCCGCGAGGCGCGCCGCAACCGGTTTGAAGTTTCGCTCGGTCACATCCCGCCCGAACTGGAAGAGAAGTTGTGGGAACGTCTGCGGCAGGAGGTCGGCGCGCGAGTTCTGGAACAAACGAAGGAACAATCCGCGGAGGCATTCAGCTCGGCAAAGGCGGCAATTGATCAGAAGGTCGGAGAGGCGTTGGCGGAATTCCGGCACCGGCTCTCCGGCGAACTGCATACCGTTCAACAGCGGGCGCAGGCCCTGTCCCAGGAGCTCACGCTGACCACGCAGCAGCAGGTTCGCGTGGGCGTTCAGCAACTGCAGCGGCAGTCGCAGGAGACCCGGGGGCGGCTGGAAACCTACAGCGAAGAACTGGTGACATCGTTGGAGCGGCGCCTGTCGGATGCTCATGACGCTTACCGCCGCGAGATCGAGCAGGTTCAGGCCGACAGCGCCGCGAAGGCAGCCCAGCTGCAGACCGAAGTGACCGACCTCGGACGAGCCATGGGCGCGCTGAACGAAGCGGTGCGCAGGCTCGAAGCGGAACTAGACGGGCACCTGCAGCGTCTTGCGGAAGAAATTCTTGCCGGTGCGCGCACGCAATTGGAGAGCGCTGTGGCGGAGGCCATCAAAGATCTTCAAACGCAGGCGGGAAATGAGGCCGACAAGCAGGTGGATGAAGTATGCAGTCACCTGCGAACGATTCAGAATCGGATCGAGAAATCCTTCCTCGGTTCGCTGAAGATTCAGGGCGAGGAATCGGCACAGGCTGCAGGCCAGCAGATCGACGAACTGGCACAGCAGTCGGTGGAGCGCTGGCGTCTGGCTCTGGCCAAGGATCTGAACTCCGTTGCGCGCGCCCTGGGCGAACAACTGCGGGAAGAAATCGCGGCAGAGAACGAGCAGAGTCGCGCTGCCAGCGCGGACTAGTCCGTTCGAACCGTGCCCGGCGTGATTTCGCCGGGCACGCCTGTTCGTCCGCTTCATCTCAGTCCAAGCCCTTGCAGCACATTCTCATCCGGCGTAGCCTTCCCCTCTTTCTTGTAAACGACTCCGAAACCGCCGGAGTAGTCCCACATCGTCCAGCCAATGCCGTTGCGCTCAAGAGAAGCCACGACGTCGCGCAACCACGCAGCGCGGTCCTTCGGATCCGAGTGTTCACGGAACACGCCGAACTCGTTGCACACCAGTGGCACGTTGCGACGGCGCGCCCAGTCGGCTGCCTGTTCCATCTCCGCCTCGATGCGGCCGGCGTCCCAATGATCCCGCCCGTAGCGAATGACGCGCAGCCGATCCACTGCTTCCGGCGCGAGAGCCGCAACCTGCTCAGCATTTTCATTCGATGACGGGTAGTGCAGTCCCTTCAGCCATTGCCAGTAATACTCACCCCAGGTCGCGCCCTGATGGGTAAAGATGTGGGGCTCATAGAAGTGGAAGTTGTAGATGACATTCGAGTCGTGCAGCAACTCCTGAAAGACAAGTTCATCATCACTCGACCATCGCGCCCCGGCGGCAATGATGGTGTGCTGGGGCGCTCCTTCGCGAATCGCGGTGGCCAGTTTCATTTGTACTCCCAGCCAGCGATACCGATCGGTAAACTCGGGTTCATTGAGGATCTCGAAGATGACGCGATCTGGATTCCAGGTCGAGTAATGTTGCGCCACAGCCCGCCAGAAGTCGGCAAACTGCTGAACGAACCCATCCTCGGTGTTCAGGCGCTGCTTGAAGTCACTGTCGGGGTGCATGTCGATCACGACAACCAGTCCACGGTCGAGAATCATTTTCACGGCCGCGTCGAGATAGCCCACATAATCCGCCGGAAGCTTTTGCGGTTGCCGTTCGGTGAACATGGGCTGCGGGTTCACGCTCAGCCGCACGTGATCGAAGCCCATCGACTTGATGAGAGCGATGTCGTCGGCGGTGGTCCAGGTTTCGAAGTGCTCCTTCGTGTAGCCGCGCTTGTCCCAGACCTGCGCGAACCACTCGCTGAGGTTGATGCCACGTTTGAGGTGCTGCGCCCGGGCGAAGACAGGAGAGTCCTTGCTGGCCGGACCCTGCGCAACGGCCGGTGCACTAAATCCGAGAACAACAAGACCAACGAGAGCAAGGCAAGATGACCGCAGTCTGATCATGAAAATGTATCCTCGATTGATTGGTACACTAAGAGACTCCACAGACTAGCTCATGATTCCCTGTCAGCGCCATCTCTTCGATATTCCAGAAGACGTCACCTACCTGAATTGCGCCTACATGTCCCCGCTGATGAAGTCCGTGGTCGAAGCGGGGAGCATGGGACTCGCGCGCAAGATGCATGCGTGGGAGATCACGCCGGATCAGTTCTTCAGTGGCGCCGAGGAATTCCGCACGACTGCGGCACGCATCATCGGCGCTCCCGCGAGCTGCATTGCCATTGTTCCTTCCGCGAGTTATGGCATCGCGACCGCTGCGCGCAATCTGCCTCTAGGCAATGGGCGATCTGTCCTCATGCTGGATGAGCAGTTCCCGTCGAACTACTATCCGTGGCAGCGCCTGGCCGAAGAGCAGGGAGGATCGTTGAAAATTGTTCCCTGGCCCGAGGACAACGACTGGACGAGCGCTGTGTTGCGGCTCCTGACCGATGAAATCGCAATCGCCGCGCTGCCGAATGTACAGTGGACGAGTGGCGGGAAATTGGACTTGGTACGGATCGGAGAAGCGTGCAGGAAGATCGGGGCTGCACTGGCACTCGACCTGACGCAATCGCTGGGGGCGCTGCCGTTCAGCGTAGGGGACGTGCAACCCGACTTTGCGGTTGCCGCGAACTACAAATGGCTGATGGGGCCATACACAACGGGATTTCTCTATGTGGCCCCCCGGTGGCACGAGGGGAAGCCGCTCGAAGAAAACTGGATCCAGCGAGCGAACGCGCGTGACTTCTCCAGCCTGATTCTGTACACGGAAGGTTACGATGACGGGGCCCGCCGCTTTGACATGGGCGAACGTTCGAACTTCGCCCTCTTGCCCGCTGCCAAGAGAGCCATGGAGCAACTGTTGCAGTGGGGCGTGGGGGACATCTCCGAAACTGTCGGTGCGTTCAACCGGCAACTGGCGGCGTCAGCCGCCCAGTTGGGCTTCCTCTCGCCACCAGAGCATCTGCGCGCGCCTCACTACCTCGCGTTGCGCAGGAAGGAAGGCATACCACCCGCCGTTCCCGATCTCCTGGCGCAGGAGAAGGTCTTCGTCAGCCTTCGCGGCAGTTCCATCCGCGTGACTCCGCATCTCTACAACTCCACTTCCGATATCGAAAGGCTCATGTCCTGTCTCGAACGGATCACTCGCCTCTGAGTCGGGCGTCACCTACCGGCGCGCGGTCGCGTGGTAGATTGAGAGCGCAATTCCTAATCGCATATGTACCGTACAATTTCATCTCTCCTCTTGATCCTGGCGTCCAGTTTGTTCTCGGCCGCCGAAGTAAAACCCAACAGCCTGTTCGCAGATGGCGCCGTGCTGCAGAGTGGGATGGACGTCCCCGTATGGGGAACGGCACATGACGGAGAACAGGTCACCGTCGCCTTCGCCGGCCAACGAGTTACGGCCACGGCTACGCATGGGCGATGGATGGTCCGGCTGAAAGCGATGCAGCCCAGCGCCGCGCCGCAAACCATGACCATCACGGGCGACAACAGGATTGAAATCGCCAACGTGTTGGTCGGCGAGGTCTGGATCGCCAGCGGCCAGTCGAATATGGAGCGCATGCTTGGCCTGGCGGAAGGCCAAAAGCCGATCGACAACTGGGAAGCAGAGGTGGCGGCGGCAAATTATCCCTTGATCCGGCAGTTCCATGTGCGCAATCGCGTGACGACCGAGCCAACCGGGGAGGCGGAAGGCAGCTGGATGGTCTGTTCTTCTGAAACAGCGCCTCAATTTTCGGCGGTTGGATTCTTCTTTGCCCGTGACCTGTATAAGGCTCTGAACGTCCCCGTTGGCATTTTGTTTACGGCGTGGGGTGGAACCGAGGCGGAAGCATGGACCAGCGCGGACTCGTTGACGCAGATCCCGGGCCAGCAGATATCCGTCGATCTGGTGAGATTCGCCTCAGAAAACCCTGCGGAGGCCTTACGGCAATATGCCAGGGAGGCCGAACGGTGGTATCGGAACTACGATGCGGGCTCGCAAGGCGCGATCTGGAGCATGCCAGCGCTCGATACCAGCGCTTGGAAGGCGATGCAACTCCCCTCACTCTGGGAGAAGGCGGGATTGCCCAGTTTCGACGGCGTCGTGTGGCTTCGCAGAGAGGTCGAGTTGCCCGAATCATGGGCCGGGAAGGAAGTGGTGCTCCACCTGGGCCCGATCGACGACAACGACACCACCTGGATCAACGGTGTGCAAGTCGGAGCTACCCAGAGTTGGAACGCGCCCCGCGACTACAAAGTACCGGCGGGTATCCTGAAAGCGGGCCGCAATGTCATTGCGGTGCGCGTGCTCGATACGGGCGGTGGCGGCGGCATCTATGGCAGGCCCGATGCCCTCAGGATCGACGGACCTGCCGGCGTCAGTCCCGCGTCAATTCCTTTGAGCGGCGCGTGGCTGTACCGCATTGGCGGCTCTCTGGATGTCGCTCCCGTCTTTCCCGGAAAGCCCGATCCCGACAACCCACACCAGGCGACCGTTTTGTTCAATGGCATGGTTTCGCCTTTGGTGCCATATGCCATTCGTGGCGTGATCTGGTATCAGGGCGAAGCCAACAGCGGCCACGGCAAACAGTATCGCGAACTGTTTCCGCTGCTCATCAGCGATTGGCGCATGCACTGGGGCGAGGGCGACTTCCCGTTTCTCTTCGTTCAGATCGCACCGCACATCGACATGACTCCCGAGGTTCGAGAGGCGCAGTTCCTCACGCTCTCGAAGTCTCCCGCGACCGCGATGGCAGTCATCACGGATGCGGGTGATGCCGATGATATTCACCCTTCGCACAAGCCCGTGGTGGGTGCGCGCCTGGCTCTGGCGGCGCAGGCACTCGCGTATGGCAAGAAGATCGAGTACTCTGGACCACTTTTCAGCAGCGTGAAATTCAGGGAAAGCGATGCGGTGCTTGAATTCACTCATACCGGCAGCGGCCTGGTAGCGCAAGGTGGAGAACTACGTGGGTTCACCATCGCGGGTGCCGACAAGAATTTCGTTGCCGCAAAAGCGGAGATCAAAGGCCGGACCGTCGTGGTGCACAGTGATCAGGTGGCGGCTCCAATCGCGGTCCGGTACGGCTGGGCGAACGTGCCCGATGTGAATCTGTTCAACCACGAGGGCCTTCCCGCCTCGCCATTTCGCACAGACGTGGACTAGCCTCATGACAGACGCGCGCCGCGTGCTTTTTCTCTGTACCGGAAACTCCTGCCGTAGCCAGATGGCAGAGGGCTGGCTGCGCCACCTCGCGGGCGAGCGGGTCGATGTCTGCAGTGCGGGCACGCAGCCCGCCGGCCTGAATTCGATGGCGGTCGCCGTCATGCAGGAGGCGGGCGTCGATATCTCCGCACATCGCTCCAAGCATCTGGGCGAGTTGGTCAATCAAGACTTTCTGTTTGTGATCACTGTCTGCGATGCTGCCCGTGAGGCCTGTCCCGTCTTCCCAGGGGCTCTTTACCAGCTGCATTGGAGTTTCGAAGATCCGGCAGCAGCGGCTGGACCCGAAGCGGAGCGACGGGCTGTTTTCCGGCGGGTCCGGGATGAGATCAGGGAGCGCGTCGCGGAGTTCGCCGCCCGGGAGGGATTCCTACCGCGTTAGATCGCCGCATGATAATCCGGCAGGCAGCCGCAATCTACTTCAGTTTGCTGGCGCGCTGCTGTGCCAGTTGCGCGGCATCGGTGGCAGGATTCTCTTTCTGAATCTGGTCGTAGACGCGCTTGGCCTCATCCGGCTTCTGTTGGCTTTCATACAGCTGAGCGAGTTGCAACTGCGCAGTTACCTTGCTCACCGCAGCCGTTGGTTTGTCGATCAGCAGCTTATAAATATCGACCGCCTGGGCCCCCTTGTTCTCGGAGAGGTACAGGGATGCCAGCGCCAGTTTCGCCAGCGCTGCCAGGTCCTTGTTGGAGGAACCAGCAACTTCCTGGAGGTTGCGTTCAGCGGCGGCGTTGTCGCCCAGTTGAGATGAGGTCAGTCCTACGAAATAGCGGGCTACGTCTGACGTCCGTGTGTGCGGATACTGGTCCACGATGGCTTGGAATTTCTTCCGCGCTTCCGTGGCGCGCTCTTGTGCGGACGCATAACTTGGAATTGCGGGATCTGCGGGAGTGCCGGCAGGACGGATGGGTTGGTCGAGTAACCGAGTGGCGGCTCCCAGGTCCGAACTTGCCTTTTCGTCCTGCGTGCCGATGTAGTACCACCCGCCGAATCCGGCGAGGGCCGCCACAGCGACAACGATAGCCGCGACCACAAGCTTGGATTTGTGCTCGACGGTCCAGTCCACAGTCTTCTCTGCCGCCTGGAGCGTGGCCTTGCTAAAACGGTCTTCTTTCAGTTGATGCCGGGTTTCTGCGCGCACGGATTCCTTCTTTGTCTATGGATGGGCTGGCAAACTTTTAGTCTAGCAGGGCGGTTTTGCGAGCGTCAAAAGGGATCAGAGATTGGCAGTGGCGCTTGATTTGCGCTCCCGCCACCACCGTCGTACGGCAACCATCGCCCAGATACCTTCCACCAGACCGAACGGCCAGGCGCCCTGCAGGAATCCATAGATCGATCCCAGTGCGCACGATCCGGCAAAGCCAAGAATGAACCAGGAACTCCGCTTCTCCAGCGCGTAGGTGACGAGCATCGCCGTCACCGCGAAAAGACCAAACGCGGTTAGCAGACTCATGCAGCAAAACTCGAACCCATACTACGAGTTTACTGTGGATTGTTGGAATCCGTCGTGGCAGGACTCGGAGCGGGCTGCGCGCGGCGCCCGTGATGCCTGCCGCCGCCCTGTGGTCTCTCGGGGCCGAGTAGTTTCTTCTGCTCGTCGGTCAGAATGGTGTCCATTTGCGCGCGGGACGAGCGGTGGATCTCCTTCATCTTTCTGTGTTTTTGCTGCTGGGTCAGGGTGGTGTCAGCCTCCGCCGACTGCATCTGTTTCTGTTCGTCCTGCAGGATCGGCCGCAGTTTCTGCTGCTGGTCGTCGGTGAGGTTGAGGAGCTTGGTCAACCGTCTTAGCCGATGTTCGGCATAGTCTCCGCTTGTCCCACGACGTTTGGGCGCTGGGGCTGACTCCGATTGGGTCGATTCCTGAGCGAACACGCACGTACCGAACAGCAATGCAGCTGCCAGCAATTGGCTGAGCTTCAACATAGTCATTCTCCTGCCAGGGAACATTTCGAGATCCGAGTCTATAGGAACCCTCTTGGAAGGAAAAAGTTGCCAGGGACTCTCGTTCGCAGGGCCATCAAGCCTGCCGAATGGCATGACGCCGAAGCGAGAGTTGAACATCTGCCTTATCTCGTTGGCGAGAATGTCATAAGACCACGGTCGCGTGAATCAAGACTTGAAAATTGGGAAACGGGAATGGCATGTTCTGTGAGGGACCCGACTTTGTACTCGATTACGGCGCTGAAACAGAAACCGCCGCGCGGCGCGGCGGTTCCATGAAATCTCACGAAAAAGTCTAGCGAGCGGCCTCCAACTGTCCCTTCTCAGCCTTTTCCTGACAGTCGATACAGTGCCGGGCCCAGGGGACGGCTTCGAGCCGCTTGGCATTGATCTCTTTGCCACAGGAGACGCACTCGCCGAAGCTGCCCTCACGAATGCGGGCCAGAGCGCCGTCGACCATGTTGAGCAATTGCCGATCATTGTTGCTCTGGCTAAAGAGGAACTCTTTGTTGTAGGAACTGGCAGCTCGATCGGCGATATCCTGCGTAGCCTCCTCATCGGCACTACGGCCATCTTGCTGATTGCGGTTCACCATGTTCCGCAAGTCTTTCTGCCGGGTTTCCAGTTTCTTTTTGAAGTACTCTAACTTCTTCTTGTCCATGATAGCTGCCGCTCTGAAGCGCACGGCGCGTCCGCAGAGCCCCTTTTTCTCGTCAAGCCAAACGAATATGGTAAGCGCCGGAGGGAAAAAGCGTCAACTGGAGGAAAGTCAAAATCCAGGATCGCCGAAGGGAAAAAATATCCAGGGTGCGGGCGTTGCTTTCCGCAATCCTGCAATCTGCAATCGGTTCTCACGTTTGGAATCTGCCTTCCCATCGGACTTACTGCCGCGGCAAGGGATCGGCCATCGCTGCCAGCCCGTAGCCCATGACCGCCATGGCGGCCGCGTTTTCGCGGAGCTCTTGCGGATCCACTTTGTCCAGCGTATCGGCAGCTGTGTGATGGTAGTCGAAGTATTTCCGCGCATCCTGCATGATGCCAATGCCGGGAACGCCGACCTCCACCAGCGGCTCGATGTCTGACCCAGGGCTAACGCTCGTAGGACGAAGAACCGTGGCGCCCACCGGTTGCAGGGTGTCAATCACGGGACGCAGTGCACTCACTGCCGCAGGGGACAGCTTGACGGAGAACCCCAGCGGGTGCCCGGCGCCGGCGTCGCTTTCGACGGCAGCGACGTGGTCGGGCAACTCCGCGGCATGTGCCTTCGCATAGGCATCGTGTCCACCGCCGCCGTTCTCCTCGTCCATCCACGCGATGACCCGCAAGGTGCGGCGAGGATGAAGATGTAACCGCACCAGCAGTTCCGCCGCAGACATCGAGACAGCAACGCCGGCACCGTCGTCGATCGCCCCACGACCCAGATCCCATGAATCCAGGTGACCCGAGACGACGACGATCTGCTCCGGATGCTCGCTTCCCTTAAGGTCGGCCACCACGTTGTAGCCGGTGACTTCGGCCAGGTTCTGCGGCGTCAATGTGAGATGCATGCGCACGCGGCCCTGGCCGGCGAGATGTTCGATGAGATCTGCGTCTTCGGACGCAAGGGCTGCGGCAGGAACCGGAGCCGAGTAACTGAACCCGGTGTGCGGCAGCCGGTAGTCTGCGTTGCCAACCGACCGGATCAGGGCCGCTGCGCCGCCCAACTCTGCCACAGCTCTTCCCCCCCGGCCGCGATAGACGACAGCATCGCCATAGGCGTCAAAAGCAAACCCAGCGGCGGCCTTCTTTCTGTCGTACTGGACGTTGAAAAGGACGATCTTTCCCGTAACCTTGCTCCTGCCCAGAGAAGTGAGTTCATCGAAGCTATGGACGACGATGACATCTGCCGTGATACCGTCGGCTGGCGTGGCTGAACTTCCGCTTAGCGTGGTCAGCACGATCCTCTGTTTGATCTGCAGGGCCTGCCCGGGGAATTCCACTAGTTCGGCTCGCTCTTCTCCCCGGACCCAGTGGGAAACCTGCGCCGGCTCAAGGTGTACGTCGAGCCCGAGCTTGCGCATCTCATTCGCAACGTATTCAGCGGCCGCCTCCGCCTGGGGCGAGCCGGCTGGCCGCGGCCCGATATTCTCCGTCAGGTGAGCCAACTGCTGCCAGGCATAGTCGCTGGCGAGTGCGGCGTCGCGTACTATCTGTAACTGCTCCTGAAGTTCTTTCGGGAAAGCAGACGCTGATGACGGCTTCTGCCCACGACCCGTAACTGGGGAGACGAGCAATACAACAAGTGTCCAGACTATTTTTTTCACGTTGGATTTCATTTCGTAAGCAGGAGTCGACTCACGGCCTGTGAGGCGAAACGCTGAGTGTATCGAAGCCGAGCCAACAAAAAAAGCGGCCCCTCTCGGGGCCACCCTTTTCAAAGAGGCAATGTGGCAGGAGTCAGAGAAGATTTACGAGGTGCCGTTTGGGGGACATCCAGCAACGGCAACGAGAGATGTCGAGAACTTTGACAGTGAAGTGTTTCAAACGGTTGCGGCCTCTTCGCTTAGCCCAAAATGTGCACTTGCGGAACCAAAATGGTACACGGAGATCGCTGGTTCAAGCATAGTTATTAACTACAAGAAAATAGGATAGTTAATATCAAGTTCGCCGGCTCTCTGCGGTCAACCGAGTGCCTCCATGATATGACCCAGATGCACAATCCTGCACTTTGGCTGCAGCCGTGCTTCCGCTCAGAAAGCGAAGGCCCCCAAAGATTTTGGGGGCCCGTTCCAATACGTGGAATCTTCTGGCTGTGGGCCGGCTAGTTGTGACCAGCCACGGTGCGAAGCTTCTCCGGCAGGAAGTGGTAAGGCGGCCACGGGCCGGTCACGACCAACTCACAATTCTTGAGCTGCTTGGCGGCTGTATTGTAGCGGTTCTGATATTTCTCGATGGATTTCGTATCAATCAGGTGGGCGATGTCAAGCAGCATGCCGTCGGCGTCGACTTTCTTGCAGCTGACCTCTTCCTCAAGCGGGTTAAACAGCTTGTGCACCTGGACGGAAAGGGCTCTCGCTTTGGTCTGGCGCTCCCGTTCGCGCGAGGCCTTCTCGCGCAATTTGGCCAGATATTCGCGGCCCACGGTATCGGGCAGTTCGATTTCTTCCATGGCGGCGCGAAGCGAACCATCCCTGACCACCAACTTGATACGCATCTCTGCCTTGCCACGAAGCTTGGCGACGCTCTCACAGAAGGTACGACGATTGGCACGTACAGCCTGACGGATCGCTTCCTCGCTGTCGAAGATGGTGCCGAACCGGAAGGGCAAGACGGTCGCGGTACGGAAACTGACGCTGACTACCCGGGCATGTTCCAAGACGGATTTCTCGTCCAACTTCCCCGTCGCGCGGTCAAATTCGCTGACGATGACTGCGAACTCCCCGCTCGGGTAACTCATGACCGGGGCACCACCAACTCCCGTGATTCCTTCTAGAACGTAAGGACGACGGGCGCGAACACCGTTTGGAAGGGTCTGGTGTTCCGTGAGGCAGTACGCGTACCACGCCATGCATTCTCTCCGAATCGCACCGGGGCTTGCCGCCACCCCTTTAGATTTGTTCAAAGCTGGGCTTCGCTATGTTCCTACCTGGAAGATAAGGTGATGGTTACGACGAGAATGAACGCCGGAAGCTGCGTCCAAACGGAATCTTATTCGAGACGGGCCGTTTTTGCAACCTTTGTTGCGCCGCACGCATCGCTGGCAGTCTCAAACTGCGATTACTTGCCGCTATTTTCTCGCGATTTTCGTGCCGCCGCTCGCTCTTGCAGCGCAATGGTCACCGCCCGGAGCATGTCGTCGGCGGGTGCGGGTTTTCCGGTCCAGATCTCAAACTGGCGTGCCGCCTGGTGAACAAACATCTCAACTCCTGGTATGACCGCGAGTCCCATTGCGCGCGCCTGGCGCAGGAGCGGAGTTTCCACCGGGTCGTACACCATGTCGAAGACTACCCGCGCCTTGATCTCATTCTCTTTGAGTGGCGAATCTGTGCCGTTCATGCCGACGGGCGTGGCGTTGATGATCCCATCGAACGACAGCTTGCGGAGATCGGGCCGTTTGACCATCCGTGCTTTCGCCTGCCGGGCCAGCTTTTGTGCGGAAGCTTGGCTGCGATTGAGAATCCAGACTTCGGCGCCACGCTCTTTGAGCCCGAACACCGCCGCTCGGGCTGCTCCCCCGGCGCCAATCACCAGCACCTTGGCGCCGTCGATCGTAATCCGCTGTTCCAGCGGACGAATCACCCCTGCCGTGTCCGTATTGAAACCGTAAAGCTTGCCGTCCTGACCACGGACCACCGTATTGCAGGCGCCGATTTTCGCCGTGTGCGCGTCCGTGTTATCGAGATACTCGACGATCGCCTGCTTGTACGGCATCGTAATGCTGAGCCCGTGCAGGGGAATCTCGCGCACACAGTGCAACAGATCCTTGAGTGTCTTCGCGTGCAGGGCGAGGTACACTCCATTCACGTTCTCGCGCCGCAGCGCCGTGTTCATGATCACGGGCGAGAGCGAGTGTCCAATCGGATCTCCAGCAACACCATAGACGCGGGTGGCGGCGTCGACTTGCTCGATGCGATAGATACTCCGCAATTGTTGAGCGCTGACTTGCCCGGGGGCCGTCTTTTGGTCGGCGCTTACCGAGCCAAACGTAAACATGCTCCCAGCCCGTACTCCGAGCACGCGGCTGATAATACCTTGCTCACCCATGCACAGTCCGACCAGCGCATGCTTGTCGCTCTGAGCCTGCAGGAACTTCATCATCGTTACGTTGTCGGAGAGCGTGGTGGCGGTCGTGACGATCTTGTAGATGTCCGCAGAAATCGGCAACATCTTTTCCAGGGTGCGTTCCGGGTTCCGCGTGGCACGAAAATCGTGAGATGACAGGATCAGGGCCGTGCGCCCGCGCAAGCGAGCAACCGCCTCCGCTTTGCATCGGATCGCGCTCTCCAGTTCCAGGTCCACCAGCTGGCAACCTGCCGCCGCCGCCTTGGCCAGGATTTCCAATTGGGCAGCCAGCGAGCCCTTGAAATTGCCTCCATTCCCGGCTCGCCGACAGGTGGCGATTGCGGTGACATATTGGTGCGTCTCAAGGAAACGGCGAATCTTGGGAAACGCCGAGGCAGGCTGCTTCAGATAGTCCAAGCGAAACTCCAGGAAGGGGTTATCGCGCGCCATGGCCTCAGCTGTGTCGAGCATGTCATCGGCGGAATTGCCTGCCAGAGCAAGGCAGACTTTGGGCAGGCGTAAGGGTAGAAAGCGTGGCGTAATGTTCGATGGAAGAGCCACGGAGATGAACGTGGGACGGCGCGATATTACAGGGCCGTAAGCGCAGATGCAACAATGGATTAACAATCCAGGTCGCGAGACACTTTGGGCGGCAATGCGGCTGACACCCTCGTAACCTTGACCCACCCCCCTCCCCTTGTTACCTTCCGGCTGTAACCCTTGTCCCGTGAGAGAGATGGGTGGGGCCAGTCTGCAGTTTGGCGGTTCCGACCCGGAGGTAACATGAAGAAAACAGGATTGTTAATGCTGTTGCTGGTGGCTTCGCTCGCTGCCCAACAGACTTCGTCGGATGGAGCAGCACCAGTCAATATCTCGGCCAACATGCCGATGGTGCGATACCAGACGCCAACGTCGGCTGACCTCTATTGCGCAGGCTTCATCGCCAAGGATCGTGTGCCTGACGCCAACTACGTCAACGGTGGCCTGCAGACTCCGAATTCCACCAAGTTCACCAACGCTGAAATCGTCTATTTGTCGGGAACCGGCTATCAGCAGGGACAGGAGTACACGATCGTCCGCGAACTTCGCGACGTCAACGAGTACGAGCTCTTTCCGGGGCAGCGCAAGGCAGTTGCTGACGCTGGCCACCCCTACGCGGAAGTTGGGCGCGTGCGCGTGCTCGATACACGAAGCCACAGCGCGGTGGCACAGGTTGAATTCAGCTGTGATCCGATCAACCCCGGCGACGTTGCGGTCCCATTCGCTGAAAAGCAACCGATCGCGTTCCATGCTCCGGCCCCGTTCGATCGCTTTGCTCCCTCAAACGGCAAGCTCAGCGGGCGGATCCTGATGTCCAAGGACTTCGACGGAACCCTTGGCACGGGCGCCAAGGTTTACATGAACGTTGGTTCCAATCAGGGCGTGAAGGCCGGCGACTACTTCCGCGCCGTCCGTCCTTACAACCTGGATTTACGCGATCCGGTCGATTCCATTTCATTCAAGGCATCCACCGCCGAAGACACGCAGAAGCGCATGCCGACGTTTGAAGCCAAGATGCTGACGCGAAGCAATGGGCCGAACATTCGCGTGGGGGATCTGCCGCGTCGCGCGGTTGGTGAAGTCGTGATTCTCAGCGTGACTCCCACCACCTCAACCGGAATGATCGTGTTCGCTCTGGAAGATGTCCACGCCGGCGATCAAATACAACTCGACGAGCAGCAATAATCGAGAAGGCAAGTTCAAGTCTGAATCGGGGGAGAGAGATCTCCCCCGATTGCTTTTTGGGCCATCGATGGGTTCCCTGACAGCCGGCTCCCGTCCATTTGTTGCCGGCGGTCAGACGTCTTTATCGCCGAACACTTCTGCGGTGAAAGCCTCAAGAGTAGCTCCCTTGCCCCAGGCGTCGGCTGGAAGTCCGGCTTTCCGGCACGTCTGAGAGAGAAACGTCTCGCGGTCCCAGCCGTACTCGACTGGAACCTGCGGCAAGAGCAAGCCACGCTGGCACGAGAGCGAAACCACCAGACCGTGCCGTCCGACTTCAACCTCTTCAGGTCGGATGGGGAGTAAACGCGAAAGTATGCTCAGGGAGATCTCCAGTTGCGGCGCCTCGGCTTCGCTCACCGGATAAAAACGCGAATCTTCGAAGGCGGCTGCACGAGCGGTTTCCGCTACCGCTCGAAACAGCGGCGCCACTGGCGCGGCGTAGCCCACGCAGCCTCTGAGATCGCCCTCAAGATAGAGCGTGGTAAACACGCCTCTGGGCTCCGCCAGGTGCGAGGAGGGAGCGACTCCGGGGATTTCCTGATCGGCAAAGGCTGACAAGATCGATTCGTGCGCGATACGGAGCAGAGTTCGTCGCTCGTCAGGAGAGTATTCAGAAGAGATGCGACCTTCGCTGTCGGTCACATTTTCAGACAATCTGGACATCGCGCTTCCTCCGCCGGGAGAGCACGAAAGCCCTGCGCCGGCGCCGCTCCGACTGCCGGTCGATCCGCGACCAGAACGCGATGAAGTAGTCGAGCGCCGAAACCAGTGACAGCACGACCATGAACCAGATCGCAACCCATGCGATCCAGTACACGGGGAAAATGTAGAAGCTGTAGACAGGCCATTCGTGCCAGCGGTGCGCCAGAATCACCGCGACCACCGAAATGATCTGCACCAGCATCTTGAACTTGCCCAGATCGCTGGCCTCGATCGTGAAGCCTTCGGAGGCGGCGATGGAGCGGAGGCCGCTGACCAGAAACTCGCGGCCGATGATGACCACCGCCATCCAGGCCGGAACCAGGGCAGGATTGAACTGTACCAAGGTGACGAATGCCGCCGCGATCAGCAACTTATCGGCCAGGGGATCGAGCAACATGCCCATCGTGGTGATTTGCCCGCGCTTGCGCGCCAGATAACCATCGATCCCGTCAGTGATCGAAGCCAGAATGAAGACCGCAGAGGCCAGAATCTCCTTCTCGCCGCGCTCACTCGAAAAGCGCGAACTCGACAGAATCCAGATGAGCAGGGGGATACTGGCGATGCGGGTCATCGTGATGTAATTCGGCAGGTTCACGCGATCCAAGGCGACTGCGTCACTTCGCGCCAAAGTGATTATCCTCCAGCGCGAAGGGGAAGGCAACGGACGACAGTGTTCGGCTCGTCCTCAACTCTCAGCACACCCGCGATCTTTACCGGGTTCCCCGAGAGCCGAGAACGCCGGACGAGTCTTTACGAAGCCTTTGCCTGTGTGAAGCTTTGCAGCAGGCCTCCCACCATGTCCATTACGCTGCTGTGATCGCCAACCTCGCCATTGGGAGTGAGCTTGTCGACGATCGTTGGCAACAGTTGAGCAACCGAGGATCCAGCCAAGTCCGGGGAAATACCGGCGGAAGCCGCCAGTTGCTTTACTGTGTCACTGCCGAGTACCTGGTGAATCTGATCAGCCGAGATGGGGAGGTTTTGCCCTGTGCTTACCCATGAAGAGACGACGCCGCCCAGCCCCTTGTCGTGAAACGATTGCACCAGACCCTGTAAGCCTCCGGGTTGGTTCTGAATCATCTGCAGGATGTTCGTCGCCAGCGGATTGGAACTGTTGCCCAGCAGGCTGGTAACGGCCTGGCTTTCGAGATTGTCAAGGAAGCCCATGGTCCCTCCTGTGGAATTGAGACGACAATTTGTCCGCGGAAATCGCAAAGCGCGCAGAGACGATTTGCAGGAGTTCTTCTCGGCACGTTCGCGATCTCCGGGACGAACCCATTACTTCTGCTTTGCGATGATCAGGCCTTTGATCTTGTTATAAGTGGCCTGCGGAATGATCTTCTTCTGGACCAAGTCCGTCTTCTTGGCATAGGGGCGGCCATCGATGATCTTCTGCGAATACTTCTCTCCGATACCAGGGAGCGCGTCCAGCTGCTCTTTCGTGGCCGAATTGATATCGAGCAGGTCAGCTTTGGCGGCGGCTGCGGCCGGTGTTTTGGCTTTCGCCGTCTTATCTCCCGCCAGCGCCATGCCGCTGATGAGGCTCACTGCGAACAAGGCTGCGAGGAATTTTGCGATTAGGCTCTTATGCATCGTGTTTCTCTCCTTAATCTTTCTGGGATTCTTTGTAACCCGCCGCCTTGGCTTCGGCTTCGGTCATGAACTTGCCGTTCTTCGTTTTGCCGTACCAGCGTCCACTCTTGTGGTAGATGCCGCTATCGAGGTTGACCCACACTTTGCCGCTGGCCTGTGCGGCGGCGATTTCGGGGCTGGAAGCCGGGGGGGCAGCCTGCGCCTTGGCTTTCTTGGGAGCCGTCGCAGAAGTGGCAGGAGCGGGTTCGGTCGAACTCGCGCTCGGCGTAGCTGCAGGTGAGGGTGGCGGTGCGCTGGCCGGCGCGGCGGCTGGCTCAGCAGATTTTTTGCTGCGAGTCTTTTTCGGCGCTGCCGGAGCTTCTGCGGGTGCACTCTCAGTCGCGGCGGTTGTCTCTTCGCCTTTCTTCTTCCCGCTCTTCTTCTTGCTTCTGGCTTCAGACGGAGCGGAGGTGTCCGCGGCCGCAGTCTCCGTAGTGCTGTCGGCTTTCTTTTTACTCTTCCTCGATTTCTTCACCGGTTCGCTTGGGGATGAATCCGATGCGCTCGGGCTTTTCGCCGGTTCGGCGGCGGCCTTCTTGCTGCTCTTCTTCGTTTTTTTGGGCGACTCTGCCGCTTCGGTGGAAGTTGCAGCCGCATCATCCTTCTTTGCCTTCTTGGATTTCTTTGACGACTTGGAGGCAGAGGCGGTATCGGCAGCCGCGGACTTATCGTTCGCTGCAGCGGTGTCGTCCTTCTTGGTCTTCTTGGATTTCTTCGATGACTTGGTAGAAGCAGTATCGCTGGCGGCGGACTTATCGTCGGCGGCAGACTTTGCCTTCTTGGACTTCTTCGATTTCTTGGCGGTGTCTGAAGTGGAAGTCTCGCTGGAACCAGCCTGAGCCTTGATGAGCGCGGGCGACACGACTGCCGCGATCACCAGGCACAGACACAGTACCCAGGGTGAAAGCCGGATGCGTTTCATTGTTTCCTCGCGTGAGAGGCGTCTGCCTCCGTCTTGTGAAATGACTGCTGCGCTTCTTAGTAATTGATTTGAAATGGTTGCTGGAGCGGGAAGAATAATGCCACCCGCCGGGAAGCGGGTCAACAACGAAAGGGCCTGCGCAGGCTGGCCCTGCAGCTCCCTTCGATCAAGCGTAGATGCCGCGCTGGCGGATCGTGTACGCAACCCGGTCGATCGCCAGCATGTAAGCGGCGATACGGTTGTTCACGCTGTGTGTTTCCGAGTAACGAACGACATCCTCGAATGCCGTTTTCATGATGTGCTCGAGGTGCTCGTTGACAACCGATTCTTTCCAGAAATAGCCCTGGCGATCCTGCACCCATTCGAAGTAGGAGGTTGTTACGCCACCGGCGTTCGCCAGGATGTCGGGAATGACGAAGACCTTCTTGTCCGCCAGGATCTCGTCGGCCGCGGCGGTCGTGGGGCCGTTCGCCCCTTCCGCGAGAATCTTGCATTTCACGCGCTCGGCATTCTGGCTGGTGATCTGATTCTCGGTGGCGGCAGGGATCAGAATCTCGCACTCCACCAGCATCAACTCGGCGGGGTCGTATTTTTCTGCTCCCGGGAAGCCGTGGATGGTGCCGTTGCGCTGCCGGAACTCCCACAAGGCTTCCACGTCGATTCCATTCTTGTTGTAGAGGCCGCCGCCGACTTCCACAATGCCGATGATCTTGTATCCGCCTTCCGCCATCAGGCGCGCTGCATTCGACCCGACATTGCCGAAACCCTGCACGATCACCCGGGAGTTCTCGCGCGTGAGGTGCAGCTTCTTGATGGCCTCGTCGCAGACGATCATGACGCCGCGTCCGGTCGCTTCCCGCCGTCCGCGCGAGCCGCCGATGTTGATGGGCTTGCCGGTCACGACCGCGGTCACCGTCTGCCGCATGTGCATGGAATAGGTGTCCATCATCCATGCCATGATCTGCTCATTGGTGTTGACGTCGGGAGCGGGCACGTCTTTTTCGGGTCCGATGAACTCAAAAAGTTCTGCCGTGTAGCGGCGCGTCATGCGCTCCAGTTCGCCCATTGACATCTTGTGTGGATCGCAGATGATGCCGCCTTTGGCGCCGCCGAACGGAATGTTGACCACGGCGCACTTCCAGGTCATCCAGCTGGCGAGAGCGCGGACTTCGTCGAGATTGACGTCGGGTGCGTAGCGGATGCCGCCTTTTGCCGGACCCCGTGCAATGGAGTGCTGGACGCGGAAACCGGTGAACACTTCCAGATGCCCGTCATCCATCTGTACGGGGATGTGAACGATGATTTCGCGGCTGGGACTGCGAAGAACCTTCCAGAGACCTTCGTCGAGATTGAGTTTGTGGGCCGCAAGATCAAAGCGCGCAGCTTGTGCTTCCCACGGATTTGTTTCCTGTTCGAGGTCAACGGCCTTCACGACGGTCATGGCGGTCTCCGACAAAGTCACAGTACCAAACGGTATTCCCGGATTTCGGGCAAACTCTCAAAGTATAGTGAGCCCTGGAAAGGGAGGCAAGCGCGGGGCTTTACTGGTCATGCCCCCGGGGCATCACCCTCTTTATTCCCTATAATGAAATCTCTGGAAGAGACATGATCAGGCCCGACTTTAAAGAGTTTTCCCGCCTTTCGCGCGACGCCACGCTGGTGCCGGTCGCGAAATCGATTTCCGCCGATCTGCTGACGCCGGTCACGGCTTTTCTCGCCATCGCGGAAGACGAGCCGGATGCATTCCTGCTGGAGTCGGTCGAGGGTGGGGAGAAGATTGGACGTTACACGTTTCTCGGTGTGCGGCCGTTCCTGCGACTGGAGTCGCACGGCGCGGAGATCAGGATCGAGCGCGGACGCAAGATCGAGCGGCGATCCGGAAGCGTCTTCCAGGTGATGAAGGAACTCTTGCGCGCGCACCTTCCCGCCGCGATCGAAGGCATGCCTCCATTCACTGCCGGTGCTGTCGGCTATTGCGCCTATGACATCGTGCGGCAGCTTGAGAACATCGGCAACACTGCGAAGGATGACCTCGACGTCCCGGACTGCATCCTGATGTTCTTCGACCGCGTGCTCGCTTTTGACCACCTGCATCATCAGATTCACATCGTCGCTTCCGCGGATGTGACGCATGAATCTCCGCAGCGGGCCTATCAACGTTCGCTGGCGGAGATCGCTCGGATCGAGAGAAAACTGGCGGCCGGATGGAGGGCCTCCAACTGGCGCAAACCGGCGAAGAAAACGGAAATGGCGGTTCGACCGCAATCGCGGAAACAGGACCATATGGAGCGCGTGCGCCGCGCCAAAGAGTACATTGCCGCCGGAGACGCGTTTCAGGTTGTGCTTTCCCAACGTTGGGACTTCGAGCCGGGAGTTGCGCCGTTCGACCTCTACCGCGCCTTGCGCACGGTCAATCCGTCGCCTTACATGTTCTTTCTGCGTTTCCGTGATCGCAAAAAAGCCCCGACCGGCGGCATGCACGTGCTGGGATCATCGCCCGAGATGCTGGTGCGAATCACCGGCCGGAAGCTCGAATACCGGCCTATCGCGGGGACGCATCCGCGGGGACGCGACGAGAACGAAGATGCCGTCCTTGAAAGGAAGATGCGCGATGACGAAAAAGAACGGGCGGAGCACGTCATGCTGGTTGACCTCGGGCGCAATGATCTGGGGCGGGTCAGCGAATACGGATCGGTGAACGTCCGCGACCTGATGTATGTCGAACGCTACTCGCATGTCATGCACCTGGTATCGGCACTTGAGGGCAAGCTGCGCCCCGAGTTCGATGCGATCGATGCCTTCGCCGCCTGCTTTCCCGCTGGAACGCTCACCGGCGCTCCGAAGGTGCGCGCCATGCAGATCATCGAGGAGCTGGAGCCGACGCGGCGCGGAGCGTACGGCGGCGCTGTACTCTACGCCGACTTTGCCGGGAATCTGGACTCGTGCATCACGATTCGGACTCTACTCATGAAGGGGAAGAAAGCTTACCTGCAGGCTGGCGGGGGAATCGTGGCCGACTCGGATCCGGAATATGAATTTAAGGAGACTGTGAACAAGTCGCGGGCAGTGCTGCGTGCGGTGGAGATGGCCAGGGGTGGGGGATAATGATTGGCGGATGAACGTTAGCTGTCAGAAGATCCAGACAGGAAATTCTCCACCAGTCGCTTCCCTTCGCTCGTCAGCACACTTTCCGGATGGAATTGCACTCCTTCGAGGGGAAGCCTCCGATGCCGCACTCCCATGATCACGCGCGTGCCGTCTCCGTCGTGGGTCCAGGCGCTGACCTCGAGGTCGGCGGGCAGACTGTCGTCCGCAACGATGAGCGAGTGATACCGCGTCGCCGTCATGGGCGATTTCAGCCCGCGAAATATTGTTTTGCCATCATGTTCGACCTGGCTGGTTTTGCCGTGCATTAGATTCTTTGCGCGGACTACTTGTCCGCCAAACGCAGCGCCGATCGCCTGATGTCCGAGGCAGACGCCGAGCAGTGGTACCTTTCCGGCGAAATGAAGAATGAGTTCGATGCTGATCCCAGCTTCATTCGGCGTGCACGGACCTGGAGAAACGACAATCCGGTCGGGGCGCATGGCCTCGATTTCAGCGACTGTCACCTGATCGTTGCGACGCACCACGACCTCAGCGCCCAGTTCTCCGATGTACTGGACCAGGTTGTAGGTGAACGAATCGTAGTTGTCGAGGACGAAGACCACGGGTCCATTCTACCTGCTCGCAGAAACAGGCGCGGAGCTCAGGGAGGCTGACGATCTTGATCGTTTTCATCGCCCAATTCTGTGACCTCGGACTCTGCCGGCTTCGCATCTGGCTCTTGACAGCCCCCCAGCCAAACGCCATGCTTTACAGGCATTAGCGGGGGTAGCTATGGCCGAAGCGCAGCAGGAAAAAGACAAACGGGCCACGCGGCGGTTCGCCCTTCGTCTGCCGGTGAGCGTGCGCTATGGAGACAACGGCGCCGACCATGACGCGCAGACGCGTGACGTCAGCGCGCGGGGCATCTGCTTTTATCTTGATTCCGCGATTCAGGCCGGGGCTGCGATTGACTTTACGCTGACTCTCCCTCCCGAGATTACGCTGACCGAGAGTATTCGAGTACGCTGCAAGGGAAGGGTGCTGCGCGTCGAAGGCGGCAGTGCCAAGGGTAAGATGGCTGTCGCTGCGGTCATCGACGAATACGAATTCCTGGCCGACTCCTGAAACCGTTCGTCACTTCATCCCTGGGACGCTCGAGTGTTATCGTGGAAACAATACTTGAGCGCTCCCGTGAAGTATTTCAGTCTGAACCCTGAAGTCCGACATAGCACCCGCCGGGTTTCCGGCCAGGCTCGTCTCGAGTGGAGCCGCAGGAATGGTGGCGTCGTTGTCTTTCTGGCCGGCCTGTTGCTCGCCGCCAACCCTGCTTTCTCACAAACGCCAACCAAGGTCTTTGCTCAACCCGGCGCGTACGCGGCGGTAAAGAGTTTCCGCATCATTCAGGAGAAAGACGGCCCTGCCGTCGAGATTCTCTCGACCAAGCCGCTGATCCCCTCCATTCAGATGCTTGCTGACCCTCCGCGGCTGGTCATTGACCTTCCCAATACGCGGCTGGACTTGCGGCAGAAGCGAGTCAGCGTACAGGCCGACCAGATCAGCACGCTGCGCGCCGATCAGTTTCAGCAGGATCCACCGGTGGCGCGGGTCGTCGTCGATCTGCTCGCGCCGCGAACCTATACGTGGGCCGCCGCCGGTAACCGGCTGGTCGTGCGTCTGGGCAAGACTCCGCCGATCAACGCCAATAAGACACCGTTCCAGGCTCCGGTGGTCGTGAGCCTGACGCCGTCGCCCCAGCCGGTTGCGGCAGTTCGGTCCGCGGGACCGCTCGCTGTCGCCGGCAGCAACCTGGTTTCGGGATCCTCGATCACAGCCGGCGCCGATACGGCGATCCTCAATCTGGCGCGCGGCGGTGAAGTCCACGTTTGTCCTGGCACCACGGTTTCCGTTACACCCTCACGAGACGGCCACAACGTGCTGCTGGGCGTGAATACCGGCGCGCTCGAAACCCACTTCTTGCTGGATTCGTCTTCCGATTCCGTCATGACGCCGGACTTCCGCATCCTGTTGCCCGGGCCTGGCGAATTTCATCTCGCCATCAGCACCGATACGCGCGGCAATACCTGTGTACGCTCTCTGCCCGGCAACACAGCGTCGGCGATTGTTTCGGAATTGCTTGGCGATCGAACGTATCAGGTGAAAGCGACGGATCAGCTCGTTTTCCACTCGGGACAGCTTGACCGGGTAGACATGGCTGTTCCGTTAGAGTGTGGATGTCCGCCGCCGAGGCAGCCGGTTCTGCGTGCCGAGAACAAGTTACCGGTCATCGAATCTGACTCTTCCCATGTCTCGGCGTCCGGCAACCCCCGGGATTCCGAAACGCCCATGTCCACGGTTCCGGCATCGGAAGCGGTCGGCCCGGGATATTCGCCTGCGTCTGATAACGCGAATGACCTTCACGTGCAAGTTTCAGCACCCTTTGTGTTTCGCGCCACGGAACCACCTCCGGTCCCCGTGGAAGATGTCCAGGCTCTTCCTCTCGATACGCGATCGCTAGCCATGCCGGTATTGAGCTCGCCGCTGCCACCCTCAACGAGCCGAAAACCTGCTGGTGTGGCGACTGCGACCGCCCATCGCCGCGGCTTCTTCGGCAAGCTTCGTGGGTTCTTCGCTGCCATGTTCCGTTAATGGCACGACCTGCGGGCAAAGATTCCTTCTTAAACCGCATCTATTCCTATCTGCCTTATATCGATATCAAACGGCGAGGAGACAATGATGCACAGACTCTGCACTCTTGTTTTGTCGGTAATGGTCCTGGCGGCGGTGGCGTCGGCTCAGGTGCCCACCAAAGGGAATGTCTTCTTCGGATACGCCTACAACCACGCTGAAGTCGTTTCCAACGACGGCACCAGCCTGAATGGCTGGGACGCCCAACTGGAAGGAAATTTCCTTCCCTGGATCGGGATCGTCGGTGATCTCGGCGGCACTTACGGGCACAACATCGGCGAACACAACTACTTATTCGGGCCGCGAGTTTCCTTTCGAGTGGAGAGGGTCCGGCCTTTTGCCGAACTGCTGATCGGCGCGGCGCACATCAACGTTGCCAACGGGACCGCGACCGACACGTCGTTCGCCAACGGGTTCGGCGGCGGCATCGATTATCAGGTGGCTGGGCCGGTTTCACTGCGAGGACAGCTGGACTGGATTCACACCCGCTTCTTCGACAACAGTCAGAACGACGTACGGTTCGTTACGGGCGTGACCTTTCACTTTTGATTGCACCGCGTACGGTCACGGCTCCTGAAGACTTCTATTTCTGGATGAGTTCGGGAGCCGCTGACCTTGCAGAGCACGTTTCCAGGATGTCGGCGACTTCAAACAGCGCTCGATTCGAGTAGTTGGCCGTATTGCCCTGCAATTCGCGGAACGTCGCAGCCTCGGTCAGCTTCTTCACGGCAGGGGCAATCTGCCGGAAGCTGCGAACGACAATTCCGTAGCCTTTCTCTTCCACCCACTTGGCGTTGTAGCGTTCCTGCGGCAGGGTCTTCGAGTTACATTCGACGATCACCGGTAAATGAAGCTGGAGCGCTTCACTGATCGAGCCCGGCCCCGGTTTTCCGATAAAGAAGTCCGACAGCGCCATGTAGTGTTCGACGTTCGTCGTGAACCCCAGGACCAGCTTGGGCTTGCGTGTCGGCATCGCTTTCAGCTTGGCCTCGAGCTTCTGGTTGTGACCGCAGATCAGAATTAGCTGCACCTCGACTGCGCTCTGATCGAGAAGCCCGACGATATCGACCATCACTTTGGCCCCGTGTCCGCCGAACAGCACAATCCCGGTGAGACACTCGGAATCGAGGCCGTCCTTTTTCCGCTCCTCTGCGCAATCGACGTTCGTCTTTTCGTAGAACTTTGGCTTCAGCACCATTCCCGACGTCTGAAAGACGTGGTCTACGGGATGGCCCATGGTGAGGGCTTGCGCCTTCGCCTTCTCCGACCCTGCGATGATGTATTCCGATTCCCGCTCGATCCAGAACCGCGGTGGATAGTCGGCAAGGTCGGTGATCAAGGTGACGAACGGGGCTTTCTTGCCATTGTTGCCAGGTAGACTTTCTGCAATTTCCCGATTGAAGTGCGGAATGACCGACAGCACCAGGTCAGCCGGATGTTCGGCCCAATACGTTCGGAGCAACCTGACGATTTTGGAGTGGTAGACGCGAATTGTCGTCTGCAGAACTTTCAACAGCTGCGGCGTAAATCGGGTCCAGCCCCGGCGCAGAATCTGGTTATAGACATCCTGAATCCGCACGCCTGTCGATTGGCGAACAATGTCGATGCGGTCCAGCTGTTCCTGAATGTCAAGAAGGCTCACATCCCAGGGATGTTGCTGCGCAGAGAGCGTGCTTTTCAGTGCCTCCGCGGCGTTGCGGTGTCCGCCCCCAGCATGGTGGAAAACAATCGTTAGCTTGCGCAATGGTCACCTGGCCCAAGCTGGCTTACAGTCCAAGCTTGAGCTTCGCCCTCTTGCACGTCAACCTGAACCCGGGGGCGCAGCCTCGTGGCTAGCGGCCAACCCGCTCGTACTCTTCAGATTCGGAAATCTCTGCCGTCGCGATGAACTCCGCTTGTTGAGTCTCGCCGTCTCCTGGATCATCGCCGGGATATGGGATCTCGGGTTGTTCTTTGTGTTCGTGGATCTCGACGCCCCGCTCGCCGACAGTGATGTAGGTCGGATGACTATCCACCCAGCTTCCGGAGTTGTAGTAGTCGATCCCCTGTTCGCTCCAGTGCAAGGCGGCGTGCGTGTGCCCACAGAAGATTCTCGCGGCCTTGTGCTGGCGCGCATGAGCCAGGGCTCCGGCTGCCACTTTCGGGGACATCCGCAGCCAACGGGTGTTCAGCCGGTCGAGGAAACGGGTGAGCCACTTGCTCTTGGAATCCCACTTCTGCAACTGCAGGTAGAGCAAGGTCCCGAATAGATAGTTGAACCGGACATTGTTCACCACGAAGCTGTCGAACTGGTGCCCGTGCACCGCGACATGCCGCATCCCTTGGTATTCCCAGCGGTACTCTCGATACGCGCGAATCCCCACCAGGTGCGACATAATCTCGGTCAAACCGTGATCGTGGTTGCCTTCTACCCACACGACTTCCACATTGCGCTTGGGGTTCGAGAGCTTGCGGATATAGCCGAGAAACTTCCAGTGTTCTTTCTTAAGGCGGGCAAAATTCAGATCGGCGAAGATATCGCCATTCAGGATGAGCCGGCGAAAGCGATTCTCCCGCAATACACGCAATGCTTCCTGCGCACGGCTGGTCTCCGCGCCCAGGTGCAGGTCCGACAGAATCAGCGTGTCGTAGATGGGCGATTCCACGACTCTATTATTCCGGGCAAATGTTACAGGGTAATGAATCGGGAACTAGCCGAACTCCAAGGGTAACCATCCAGTAACCCCTGATCGATCCACTTTGATGCCTCAGTGAGCCGGGGGAACATACTCAGCCGGCGGGGCTCCCCCATCACCGAAGAAGAACTGCTCCATCTGCTTCACGATGACCTCCTGATCCTGTTTGCGTGCGGGATTCAGGCGGTATTCGTTAAGAAGCATCTTGCAGAATTCCATCCACTGGCTCCACGCCTGTTGCGAGACCTGGTTGTAGATCTTCTGCCCGAGTTCGGAATCAAAAGGCGGCTCGTCGAGGCCGGGCAATTCCTGCTTCAACTTCACGCAAAAAACTTTGTGTTCTGACATGAAATTTGCTTTCCCGAAGAATTATCGCACAGGCGAAAGAGAGACTGGCGGAAGCACGATCGTCTCCAGGAGGCACCCTTGCGCGAAATTTCCATTGACAAATTGAATTCGGGTGGCAATATCTTGTGGTAGGTATGCTGCTCATACTAGAAGTTGAGTAGCTCGGGCATCAAGGAGCCCTGTCGAGAACCTTGGGAGACCAAATCGTTCAAACGGAGGGAAACTGTTCATGGCAACGAAGAAGAAAGCCGCCAAGAAGAAGAAACACTAAACGAGCAGGACGCTCGTCAGAACTTCCCCAAGGCCTCCAGAGAGAAGCACCTCTCTGGAGGCTTTTCCATTTCTGCGGATCACCGACCACTCTTGAAATTCGCACTCCGCCGTGGTTTTTTACGAAAGACGAACATCAGACTGCGAATGACCGGCGGCTGTACTAAAAGCAGTTGTTCCACCAAGGCAAACCGTGCTAGAAAGCGAATACAGCCGTGCGGTCTGCCTCGGTGAACCCATCATGAGCACGCGAACGAAACCTGCCGCCGCCCGAAGACAACGCAGCGCGGAAGTCATCATTCCCGACAAACTGTATTTCCGCATCGGGGAGGTCGCGCGCCTCTGCCGTCTGCCTGCTTACGTGCTGCGCTTTTGGGAGACCGAGTTTCCTCAGCTCAAGCCGGTCAAAAGCAGCACCGGCCAGCGGATGTACCGCCGGCGGGATGTCGAGTCAGTCTTGCGCATCAAGAAACTGCTCTACGAGGACGGGTTTACGATCGCGGGCGCCCGGGTCCAGCTTAAAGACGAAGCCAAGGCGGACCGCAATCAGAACGCGCTGCCGTTTCCCATGCGATCCACCCTCAACGTGGCGCACTTGCAGCATGAGCTGCGCGAGATACTGCATATCCTTACGGCGCGCCACTAAAGAACTGATGTTTTGCATCACCTGATATCAGGCGGACTCCCGAACAGGCTCGGCTTCCACCAGCGGCTCTTCCACGAGGTGTTCGCTCAGGAACCATACCTGCATTTCGTTTGTACGCAGAACGTCGCTGACCACGAGATCGTTCGTGCCAGGATCACCAAGCCTGTTTGCCCGTTCCGCCAGTTCGCGGCAGGCGGTGATGAGGATCTGGTGTGCATCCAGCAGCCGTGACAGTTGCACCGGAATTTCTTCGCGACCTTTCGGCGGACGCTCGATGCGCGTCGTCTCCGCTACATCCGCGGCCATCGCGATACTGATCCCGCCCAGGACCTGGATGCGTTCGGCGATGGTATCCACCAATTCCGACTGTTCTTCGTAGTGCTTGTCGTAGAGGAGGTGCAGTTGGTAGAAGGTTGGTCCTGATACCTGCCAGTGCGACTTCTTGTAGAGATCGCGAAGGGTAATTGTGTCGGCGAGCAGGAGATTGAGTTGCTCAGTCATCTCCAGCCGGACCGGCTCTTCCAGTTGCAGCGGGATCCGGCTCGAAACTGTCCCGAATGCCTGCAGTTCTGGCGCTCGCTGATGATAGCGGGGATTGGGGGAGGGCTTATGGTTGGGGACCGTCATCGTCTTCTTGGCCATGGGGAACTCCTGGAAATCGGAATTTGAGATTCGGCAGCGGGCCTCTGTGCAGAGAATGCACTGGGGAAATCCGCTCTGCCCCGTTTGGATGCGAGCCGACGGAAAGGGATTCCCGGGATTCCGGACCGCTCGGGGCGTGAACCGAGATTGGCGAGCCTAGTCCGCTGCGCTGCGTCGAACCGTGTGCATTTCGGTTAGAAACTCGATGCGCGCCTGTCCTTTGACGCCGGCTTTTGCCATCCGCCCTCTTAGTTCTTCTGATGTCATGAACGTTCGAGCAGCGTCCAGACTCTCCCATTCGAAGAACAGGATCAGGTCATTGACGTTTCCAGCCCTGTGGAAGATCCGGCAACTGCGCTCGCCATTCTTGTGGCGCCAGTCGTTGGACGCGTCGAACATCGATTTCCATGCCTGGTAGTCGGCAACTTCATGCTGGACGAGGACGTGGATCATGATGGCAGGAACTCCTTCACCTCTGAGAATCGCTCCATTGCGGCACGAAATGCAAGGTCAACCATCACGTCGTCCGCGGCCAACGGTCACGCAACCGCGGTTGCCTATGTCTGCAGCGAATTGCAGTCGCACGAGCTTCCTCCTGCGCCGAAGCGACAGTCCGCTTCCGCCAAGCAAGACCTTACGGAAGGAGCTGAATGGTACGCCACTTGCATTACAAGAATGTCTATCGTATTACTATAGATTATGAAAACGACCCAGAACCCACCGCCACTCGACGTCCTGGTCGTGGGAGGCGGGTTCAGCGGAGCGATGGTGGCGGTTCACCTATTGCGCCGGTGTGAGAACCTCTGCGTCGGGATTCTGGATCGCGGCACACACCTCGGCCGCGGTCTGGCTTACAGTTCTCCACGTCGCTTTCACCTCCTGAATGTTCCGGCAGCGAAGATGAGCGCCCTTCCCGATGAGCCGGAACACTTTCTGCGCTGGGCCCAACGCAACTACGGCGCCTCGGTCCAGGCCCGCAGCTTCTTGCCGCGGACGCTCTATGGAGACTACGTCTCCAGCCTTTTCGCCGAGACGGTTCAGGACCGGAGCCAGAATCGCGTTTTCTGGGTTCAGGATGAAGGTCTGTCTATTCGAGAAGAGGCTGCGCGCGTCGTGGTGGAGAGGAAGACTGGACTCGACCTTGTCGCCCATGTGGTCGTGCTCGCGATCGGAAACTTTCCGCCCGCCGATCCCCAAATGGCTGGGCTAAGCGCGTCCAGCTCTCTTTACCGTCCGCTGGCCTGGGGAGAGCCCCCTCTCGACGATATTCCCGCGGGAGGCAGCGTACTTCTGATCGGATCAGGACTCACGAGCATTGACCTGGTCATGGCGTTGAAGTCGAAATGCTTTGAGGGTACGATCCATGTTCTTTCGCGAAAGGGCTTGTTACCAAGACGCCATAAGCCCTCCCCGCCGTGGCCGTTGTATTGGCACGAGAACTCGCCCCGTACGACACGAGAGTTGTTGCGATTGATCCGCGTTCAGATTGAAGAGGCCGCCACACGGGGCGTCAATTGGAGAAGCGTGATCGACTGCCTGCGTCCGGTGACGCAGCAGATTTGGCAATCACTCCCGAGGGAAGAAAAACGCCGGTTTCTGCGACACCTGCGCTCGCACTGGGAAGTCCACCGCCACCGGCTTGCGCCAGAGATCGCGGATGTCTTCTCCGACATGAAGGCGGAGGGGCAGGTCCACTTCCATGCCGGACGGGTCATCCGCTACCGGGAGAGAGGTTCGATCGCCACCGTGTCATACCGGGACCGTTACACACGAAGGAAAAAGTCGGTCAAGGTGAACCGTGTCATCAACTGCACAGGATCGGAGACCGATTGCCGGCGAATCGATGATTCCCTGATCAGCAGTCTCTTTGCTCAAGGGCTGGCCCGTCCCGATCCGCTATTCCTGGGGCTGGACACCGATGGCCACGGCGCTCTTCTTGGTTACGACGGTCGTCCGTCGACCTCATTGTTCACGCTCGGTCCTACGCGCAAAGGCTCGCTTTGGGAAACGACCGCCGTTCCGGAGATCCGATTCCAAGCCGCCCAGCTGGGAGAACACTTATCCCATGTTTTGCAGGCACGCGTGCCGGCTCGCGATGCCTTGGAGAAAGCCGTCTAAGGCCTGGCGAATTTGTCCTGGTCACTGTGCCGCGCCGGCACCCGAAGAACCGGCCTCGATCAATCGCTGAATGGGCGGCGCAACCATGATGAGCAGATTCGCTCTCGGTTGCATCGAACGCTCCGCCACCGCGAGTTGTTCCTTGCGCCACGAATCGGCAAGGGACTGCTTCTTCGCGAGGGCATCCAGAGCCGCTAACCCGGCGGTGGCTAGCGCGGCCAAATCTTCCGAGAGCGGCTTGTCTTCGCTCAGCAGGAATGACGCTTCCAGCTGTGGCTTAAGGAGCGCGTGATTGTCCTGCCACTTCGCAAGCCACCAACGGATCTGCGTTGCGTCCGACGGATCCTGACAGCCACTCGCAATGTAGTGATCCACGAGTCCCGCAAAATGCCGCGCCACATGGCTCTCGGGCCGCGCGGCGTCAGCCAGGCGGTTCATCGGTACGCGAGTCACGGGAGGCTGCGCCCACACCTCCGAGCGGGTGTAATCCTTGGCGGGCTCCACAACATCAGCCAGTACGCGCAGGGCATGGATGTCATCTGTGCCAGCAAGGCGGCGAAGCATGGGAACGTAGTTCGATTCGTGAGTTAGGCCAAGCCAACCAAGCCACATGCTGACTTCGTCCAGGCGCTGGTACATCGACTTCGGATCGTTCACATCCTGAGGCGACCACAGACGCTCTGCGATCGCCGCCAGTCGGGGCCAGATGCGGGAATCGATCGTTTCTCCGGTGACGAACTCCGACCACATGCAAGCTTCGCCGCCCAGAATTCGTTTGGCTTCTTCCGGTGTGAGCGTTGCCGACGCGCCTGACATTGGGTCCACGGCATAATGGCGGGCCGCCGGCCAGATCAGGTCGAGGTAGTAGCCGTTCGAGAGCATTCCGCGATAACCTTGCTTGGCCGCGGCCGCCAGAGACTCCTGACCGCGCCAGGACTGGACGACGACATTCTTCGGCAGAGCAGGGTGCAGGATTTCATCCCACCCAACCATGATTTTCTTGTGCTTACTGACAATTTTTTCCAGACGCTGGTTGAAATAGGCCTGCAGGTCGCGGTTGTCCTTCATGTCATGAGCGTGAATGAACTCTTGGATCCTGGGATTCGAGTTCCACGGCTTGTCGTCGACTTCGTCGCCGCCGATATGCATGTATGCGTCGGGGAACAGCGCGGCCATCTCGCCGATGAGAGTGTCAAGGAACTTGTACGTCTTGTCCTGTGTAACGTCGAGGGCCACGGCATCTGTCTGGGTCCGCCCCGGCGGATAGGATCCTGGCCGGCTGCCAAGCTCGGGATAGGCAACCAGTATCGAACGGCTGTGTCCGGGCATCTCGAATTCGGGCATCACGCGGATGCCGCGATCATGCGCATAAGCCAGGAATTCACGGATCTCAGCCTGCGTGTAGTACTGCCCTTGCGAGCCGCGTTCCTGGAGTTTTGGAAACTTCTTGCTTTCAACGCGGAAGCCTTCGTCGTCGGACAGGTGCCAATGCAGTACGTTCATCTTCAAGGCCGCCATGCCGTCGACATTGCGCTTCATGACGTCGAGCGGGATGAAGTGTCGGCACGAGTCGATGAGCAGGCCTCGCCATGGGAAGCGGGGTTGGTCCCGGATATTCACAGCCGGCACGGCAAATCCTGTCGGGGTGGGCGCGACCAACTGCAGAAACGTCTGCAGACCATGCAGTGCCCCCAGTGGATTCGCGGCAGAAAGCATTGCACGCGAAGTCGTGATCTCGAGCGTGTACGATTCGTCTTCTTCCAGTTCCTGAACTTTTCGTCCCGCGCTTTCCGCGTGGATCACCAGCGTCGCTTTTGCGGGATCTGCCGGGCCCGGGCTCAGAGGCATTCCTGTCTCGCGGCTGAGTTGATCCAGGAAGCGCTGGAGGGCGCTATCGAGCCGAGAATCCTTGGCTCCACTAGCACCGACGGTGAACAGTTGGTCAATTACGAGTTGCCCCGACCCGGCCTGGGCCTTGGCCGGGCGCGGCATCAGGTTCTGAGCGGGTTGGGTCTGGGCTGCTGCAAACGACACAGAGGAGATGAGCGTGATCACAAGCAGGAATAGGGTTCGCATGATGTGGGCAATGCCGAACCATCTTGGCAGGAAGGTGGGGGAATTGTCGATGACGGCGAAGGACCCTGATCCAATGCGGCGGGGCAGACGAACACCATAGATAGTGCCTGGACAACAAGAAAAAAGGGGTAGTGGTGAATCTTCCCACCACTACCCAGGGCAAATGCTCGCGAGAGCCTACGGCGTCTCTGCGCCGGGCGTCGCCGCGCCGGCCTCAGCCGCCGCCGAGATCTTCAGCACGACAGGAACCGTCATCGACTTGCCCGGGTTGGCATATTCGATGACATTAATTTCGCCCACGTAGGTTCCGGCGCTCAGGGCGCTGGCGTTCACGCTTACTGTGACGTTCGTGGGTGTGTTGCAGCATCCGGTGCCATTGGGAGACACCGACAACCAGCTGCCGCCCTTGCCCGACGCTGCGATCGGCGTGAAGCGTATCGCAGTGCCGGTGCTGGCAATCGAGATGACCTGCGGCGCCGGGTTCACGCCTTGCGTCGTGTTGAAGGTAACCGTCGGAAGCTGCGTGAATACGGGATCGCCCACCGTCACGACAACCGGAATCGTGACATTGCCGGTCTTCGCCTTCAACAACTGCTGGCCGATGTAGGTGCCGGCGATCAGCCCCTTTCCGGGCAGCTTCGACGCAGTCACGGACACGGTGTACGTTCCCGCATCCGTTCCTTTTGTCGGAGTGACCTTGAACCACTTGCCGGGGTCCGCTGTCGTGACCGCAACCGTCCAGGCCAAGGTGCCTGATCCGCCATTGCCGACCTGGATTGTCTGGGGTGCCGGATTTCCCGTGCCCGGTTTCAACGAGAAACTGGTCTGGCCGGGCAGGTTGTCAAAGAATGCCTTGCTGGACGCGACCACAGCCAGATTGACGGGTACGACCTTAGACCGTCCGGGGTTTGCATATTCGATGATGCTGATCTGACCCGTGTAAGTTCCGACCGGCAGAGTTGTGGCGTTGATGCTGACCCTCACCGGGATAGAGGTGTAACAGCAACCGTTTCCGGACGGAGAGATGCTGAGCCAGCTCCCACCCTTCCCCGTTGCCGCGCTTGCACTGAAGCGAATGTTGCTGCCATCGGTCGATGCCATGGTCAAGACCTGGGGCAGAGGATTCGCTCCGCCCAAAGGCATGACGAAGCTGATCGGATTGTCCTGGGCAAATACCGCACTGCCGACCGTGACCGTCACAGGAACGGTCGCAATGCTGCCGGGGGCCTGAAGCAGCAGTTGGCCGGTGTAAGTACCCGCGAGCGCACCGCCTCCCGGGAGATTGAGGATATTGACTGCGACCGTTACCGCTTTCGGAGCCGTCGTGCTGACGGGGTTCGTAGTCAGCCAGGCGCCGCCGTCCGCGGTGATCGGAGTGATGGTGAACTTCAATTTGCCGGTGCCCCCGTTGCCTACCTGCAGGATCTGCGATGTCACTTTCTTGTTCGGTGTGGTGGAAAAGGTTAGACCAGGCAGGCTATCGAAGAACGCCCCCGAAGCGGAGACGATCAGGGTCACCGGTATGGTCATTGACCGTTGCGGATTCGCGTACTCGGTGATGATGATTTCGCCGGTATAGGTTCCGGCGGCGAGGGTACTCGCATTGACCGATGCCGTAACCGCCAGCGGCGTGTAGCAGCAGCCATTGCCGGAAGGAGAGACGCTGAGCCATGCGCCGCCTTTTGCAGTCGCAGCGCTGGCACTGAAGCGGATAGCCGAACCGTCAGTCGCGGTGATGTTGAGGACCTGCGGCAGGGGATTCGAGCCGCCGAAGCGCATCGTAAATCCAACCGGATTCGCTTGTTCGAACACGGCTGTTCCCACCGTGACCGTCACCGGAATCGTGCTGATGTCGCCTGCCGTCTGGAAGACCAACTGTCCAGAGAACGTGCCGGCCAGCAATCCGCCACCCGGCAGATTCGCGGGCACGACCCCGATCGTTGCGACCGATGGAGCAGTTCCCGACGTAGGTGTCGCCGTCAGCCATGCGCCTCCGTCGGCAGTGCTGGGCGTCACCGTCCACGACAACGTTCCGGTACTGCCGCCGTTGCCGACCTGGACGATCTGGGATACTCCGGCGCCGCCGGTCTTGAGAGAGAAGCTCAAGCCTCCTGGGAGATTGTCGAAGAATGGGCCGTTGGCAATCACACTCAGGTTGACGGGAATCACCATCGACCGTTGCGGATTGGCATATTCGGTGACGATGATTTCCGCAGTATACGTACCTGCCGCCAGCGTGCTGGCATTCACGCTCGCAGCCAGAACAAGGGGTGTATAGCAGCACCCATTACCGGAGGGCGAGAGCGACAACCAGCTTCCTCCCCGGGCGGTGGCGACAGACGCGCTGAACCGGACTGTCGAGTTGTCGATTGCCGACACGTTGAGGATCTGCGGAAGCGGATTTGCCCCGCCGAACGGCATGGTAAAGCTGATGGGATTCAGCTGGGTAAACGGCGCCGCTCCCACCGTGACGGTCACCGGAACCGTGGTCGTATCTCCGCTCGTCTGGAAGACGAGTTGACCGATGTATTCGCCGGGCAACGCGCCGCCGCCCGGAAGTTGGCTCACGTTGATTCCTACCGAGATGTTGGAGGGGGCCGCACCGCTCGCCGGCGCTCCGCTCAACCAGTTGCCGCCATCGGCGGTACTGCTGGTCAGAGTCCAGTTCAGCGTCCCGGAGCCTCCATTGGACAGCTGGATCGTCTGCGGCGTAGCCGCTGTTGCATTTGTCTTGATCGAGTAACTCAGCTGTCCGGGAAGATCGGCGAAGTATGCGCCTGACGCAATCACGGACAGAGTTACCGGCACTACCATCACCCGCTGGGGATTGGCATATTCGGTGATGATGATTTCTCCGGTGTAAGTTCCTGCCGGGATCGAACTCGTGTTGACGCTGACGACTTCCGCGAGAGGCGTGTAGCAGCAGCCATTTCCCGGAGGAGAGATCACCAGCCAATTGCCGCCCTTCGCGGTAGCAACCGACGCGCTATAGCGGACCGTGGAAGCATCGCTCGTGGCGACATTCAAGACCTGTGCCAGGGGATTCGCCCCTCCAAATGACATCGTGAAGTAGAGTGGATTGATCTGCGTAAACACAGCGGTCCCGACGGTGACTGCCACGGGAATGGTCACGCTGTCCCCGGACGTCTGGAATGTCAATTGGCCCACGAACGTGCCGGCTGTGGCGCCTCCTCCCGGGAGTTGGGCCTTGGTGATGCCGATCGTGACGGTAGCTGGTGCAGCACCGCTCGTTGCAGATGCGCTTAGCCAGTTTCCACCATCGGCTGTGCTCCTGGTGAGAGTCCAGTTCAACGTGCCGGTGCCGGCGTTCCGGATCTCGACGCTCTGTGGCGTCGCGCTGCCCGCGGTCTTGAATGAAAAACTCAGCTTCCCGGGGAGATCGTCAAAGAAAGTGGCGCCTGACGCCGCCACCGTGAGCGTGACTGGGATGGTCATGTTGATCGAAGAATTGGTGTAGTTTGTGACGACGACTTGGCCCGTGTACGTGCCCGCCGCCAACGTCCCGGCGTTCACAATCACCTGAATGGCCAAAGGGGTGTAGCAACAGCCATTGCCGCCGGGCGAAACCGACAGCCAGCTTCCACCGCTATTCGTCGAGGCCGACACACTGAATCGGGTTGTCGAGTTGTCGGTATAGGCAATCGTCAGAACCTGAGGAAGAGGTTCCGCCCCGGCGAACGCTTTCGTAAACGCCAGCGCTGGCACCGTCTGAAATGTCTGGGCCTGCAACGTGCTGGCCATGCCTGCCAACACCAGGGAGAAGAGGACCAACAGCATGCGGACTCGGCGAGTTTTTGAGGCGAAAGTCGACATCGTAGCGCTCCGTTTCTTAGGATCGATCCCGTGGTCGCGCGACACCCCACGTGTCGCAGATCTGGCTAGGCGTACTACCTGATTCATCTCGCAATGCGTAATTGGCGCGAAAAGACCGTCACGAATGCCCAGGGAATTTTCTGCATGGAAAACCCTCTGCATCCCGCGAGGTTGGAACTCGCGCGCCAGGGGTAGAGTCTTCGTCGCACCTGGGCTGTCTGGCTTCTTGGCTACAGGTTCCGCGGGTTGACGGAACGTGCCCATGCCGACGCGGCATCGACGTGTGCGCGTTCGGCTTCAAGCCGGGCACGTTCCGTAAGTAGGCGCGCGTGTAGTCCCGGCAGCAGGTCTTGGAGTTGTTCGAGATGGCTCCGGTAAAGGGTCAGTGCTTCGGCCAGATGGCCCTCGGCATTCTGTGCCTGGTCACCACGCATCGATTCCCCGACGTGGACAATTTCCGCCAACACAGCCGTCATCTCTTCGAGGGCGGGAGGGAACGAAGCTTGTCCTGGGCGCAGCTTGTCGATGAACTGCCCGATCTTCCGGTTTGCTTCTTCCACCGCCTGAGCAGAAATATCTAGGCTTTCCATTCGGTAGTCCCCCGCGAAATCGTGTCCTCAGGCTTCTGGGTATCGGTAGATGGTGAGGCTGCCCGGGGTTGAGCGCCTGTCTGCTGGCATTCGACTTCGAGCCAGGCTTCACGGACGGCGAGAATTTGCTGCCGCTGTTTCTCCAGGAGGTCGAGCGATGCTCCCGACGCCGCCAGAAGCAGATTGTGACGAACCACGCTGTAAAAACTATCCAGCGTCCTGGCGACCTCCCCGCCTCCGGCGAGATTGATCGTGCCCTGCAGTTGGCCGATCACGAGCAAAGCGTGATCGAGTTCGCGGATGCGTGCCGTGATGTCTCCCTTGGCGACGGCGTCGATGGCACGCTGCAGGTCCCGCAGCAACTGGTCGTAGAGGAGCACAACCAGGTGCACAGGATTGTCGGCCACAAGCTCCGACTCGCGATAGGCCCGGATGGCGTCCATGTCACTTGGTGCCCAACTGGCTGGTAATCTGCTGCAGGAGCAGCGGATATTGACGCAGCATGGCATCGACCTGACTGTACTGGTTGGTCAGGAACTGGCGTCGGTCGGCCAGGCGTGCCTCGAAATCATTGATGCGATCGGTGAGGTCTCGCTGGTTCGCGGAATTTTCGTTGATGTTGGCGGCAAGTAATCCGGAGGTTGGGCTGGTCAGGGAAGCAAGACTCGTGTTGAAGTTTGCACCGAAACTCCCGGAAATGGTCGACTGAAAGAAGTTCTGCACGGCGCCGAAGTTGTTCGTTAGTGCGTCGTTCAACTTGGTGCTGTCCACGGTCAGCGTGCCGTCGTCCTGCATGTCGATTCCCATCGACGCCAGGCCCACAATTCCGCTGTTGTCCTTGATGGAATAACTGATGTCGGAAAGCAGCGAGCTCTGCAAAGAGCGGAGAGCGCTGTTTCCCGCCAATGCTCCGGCGGAGCCGCTCGAGGTGGTTGTGAACTGGGAATTGATGCCGTTGATGACGGTATTGTAGGCGGCCACGAAATCGTTCACAGCCTGCGTGATCGCCGATGTGTCATGGGCCACGCTGATCGTGACCGGTGTGTTCTTGTCGGCGCCTAGCAGATTCAGAGTGACGCCTGGGATCGCGCCTGTGGCAGTGTTGGTCGTACTCGATAGGGGTACGCCATCGACGGTATAGCTGGCGTTGAGGCCGTCCGCGGACTTGTTGAATACGAGCCCGGTTCCGTTGGCGCTGACGGTCAGGTCGCCGGGGCTGCCGCTGGTCTTGCTGACAAGGGCGAGTCGTGCTCCATCGGCGTCGTTGAGCACACTGGCCTGTACGCCATAGTCATGTGAATTGATGTAGGCCGTGAGTTTGTCGAGCGTGTCATTGGTGCCGTCAATCGTAATGGTGTTGCTGGAGGAGCCCGCTGCCAGCGTGAAACTGCCGTGAGCCAGTGTCGTCGAGATGCTTGCTATCGGGTCGGTGTAGTAGGAGGAGACTGTTGCCAGGCGGGTCACGACGACCGTGTGTGTGCCCGTCGCCGCGTCAGATTGGGCGCTCGCCGTTACCAGGCTTGGCTGGGACGAAGTCGTGGCCAGATTGTCGAATACTCCCGTCAGATCCGAGAGGGAGTGGAGCTTGTCCTGGAGGGCATTGACGCCGCTACTCAGAGAGTTGAGGGTGCTTGCCTGCTGGGCAAGCGTGATCTGTTCTTGTTGCCAGATGCGTTCGGGGGCTTGTTCGGCATAGATGATCTGATCGACGACCGCGGTCACGTCGATCCCTGTGCCCTGGCTGGCCGAACTCTGATTGATATTCAAATTGGCAAGGCTTGTGCTCATGATTGGTAGTCCTGCACAGCGCTATTGCGTCTCCTCGCTGCCTGCTATGAGGCTGGCCGGATTGCCAGACTCTTGCTGTTCGAGCAATTGGCGAATAAACCGGGCGACATGGAGAACCTGTTCGCTGGGGATCTGGCGCACGATGTCTCCACTTTTCTTGTCGGTAATGGTGACGATGACACCATCGCTGCGGTCCCACTTCACGTTCACTTCGTCGTGGGGTTCCGGCATGGGGTCGACAGGCTTTAGCAGTGGGGCGGCTTGGTCCGGTTTCTCGGGCTGAGGACGGACACTGGTGTTGCGCGCCACGGCGGCATCCGTGATGGCGACAGATTCGTCGGGCCGAATTGGATCCAGCGCCATAACAACTCCGGGAAAAGACCGGAGGCGGATTCTGGCCCGCCTCCGGGGTCCGGTCTAGCGGAGGAGCGAGAGCACACTCTGCTGGTTCTGGTTGGCTTGCGCCAGCGCCGAGATACCCGTCTGGTTCAGGATGGAGTACTTGGTCAAGTTCGCCACTTCCTGAGCGATGTCAGCCGCGCGAATGCCGTCTTCGGCGGATGTCAGGTTCTGGGTCTGGTTGTTGATGACGTTGGCTGCGCTTTGCAGCCGGTTGATGGCCGCACCCAGATTGCCTCGGGTGTTCGCGACCGATTGAATGGCGGAGTTGATATTGACCAGAGCAGCCTGAGCGGCAGCCGCCGTGGTAAGTCCGGCCGATCCCGCACCGCCGCTGAATGTGCCGGCGTTGCTGAAGCCGAGCTTCGCATCATCGGTCGTGGAAACGAGGGCGTTGCCGCCCGTGCCCGCGACTTTGGCTGTGAAGGTTACGGTCGACGTGCCCGCGGCTGCGGTGGCGTCGGCGTTGGCGACTGTGCCGGAGCCATACGCTACTCCCGCGCCCGCTCCACCGTTGACCGCGGCTGCCAGGTTGGCCAGCGTGTCGGCAACCGTTGCCCCGATGGCCACCGTGTTGGCGGCGCCGGCCGCGGCAGCGAAGGTGTAGGTCTGCGTTCCGATGACCACGACCTTGCCGGCAGTCGGCTGGCCGATCGCGCTCAGCGTGTTGCTGGCGTTCGCGCCCAACCCGATGCCCAGGGACGAGATCACGCCCGTCGTCGCAGACACCGTGCTGGTGCCGGTAGACGTCGAGTCGCTGAGGAAGATGTCGATCGCCGTGCCGGTGAACACCTGCGTTCCGTTGAATGTGGTGTTCGACCCGATGCGGTCGATTTCCGCTTTGATCGCCGTGAATTCTGCGTCCAGCGCGCCACGTTGCGCGTTCGATACTGTGCCGTTTGCCGACTCGGTGGCCAGCGTGACAGCGCGGTTGAGAAGGGTGGTGACCTGTGCCAGCGCGCCGTCAGCCACCTGCAGTTTGCCGGTGCCGTCGTTCGCGTTGCGCGAGGACTGCGTCAGGGCTGAGATGTTGGCTCGTAACCCGTCGGCAATCGCCAGGCCGGCAGCATCGTCCGCGCCGCTGTTGATGCGCGAACCCGAGGACAGCCGGAACAGCGTCTTCTGCAATCCCGCACCCGTGATCGACAGTTGGTTTTGCGCGGCCAGGGACGGAATGTTATTCAGAATACTGAGTGCCATTTTGTATCTCCTTATGGTTCCGTTCCTGGAACCGCCCCGAAATCCCTGCTGGAGGCTGCATTCCGTTTGACCTTCGGAACCCGTTTGCTTTCATACGGGACCATCGGCATGGAGCGCCGGGGCTTTATTTCCACAGGTACTCTCCGATATAGCCCGACAGTAACCGGCCGTTCGACGGCCTTTCTTCACGCTCGGTGCGCGTCTCTGCCGATGGGTCCTAAGGGGGTAGCGCCTATCTCCAATGCAGGAAAGAACCATGATCCAGCTCACGCGGCTGAACAATCATCCTCTGGCGGTGAATTCGGACTTGATCAAGTTCGTCGAGCAAGCTCCAGACACCGTCATCACCCTCGTGACCGGAGAGAAGATCGTGGTGCGCGAGAACGCCCAGGAGGTCCTCGAACGCATCCTTCAGTTCCGACGCTCCGTCCTGCAGGGAATCATGCTCTGGGACAACCGCTCGGCGATCTCTTCCGTTCTCGAAGACCACGACCGAACGACAACTGACAAATAGGAGATCGCTTGGACAAAGCAACCCTGGCCGGTCTCTTCTTGGCGTTGGGCGGAATCCTGTTTGGGTTGCTGTTGGAAGGCGGCAATCTCGGTCAGATCCTTCAGCCCACAGCCGCCATGATCGTGTTCGGTGGCACCTTGGGCGCGATCCTGATCCAGTTTCCTCTACCCGTTGTCCTCAACGCCTGTCGACGCCTGGCCCACGTTTTCCTTGAGCCGGGCGACAGCGCGAGATCAACCGTCGAGGCGCTGGTGAAATACGCCAATCAGGCGCGGCGCGAAGGAATCGTCTCGCTCGATACCGAACTCCCGAACATCCACGAGCCGTTTTTGCGCCGTTCCTTGATGCTCGCTGTCGATGGTACGGAGCCGCAGGAACTGCGCAAGATCATGGAACTCGAACTCGACAACCAGGAAGAGCAGGACGAAAAGATTCCGCAGGTCTTCGAGTCGGCGGGAGGCTTTTCGCCCACGATCGGAATTATCGGCGCCGTATTGGGCCTCATCCAGGTGATGCAGCATCTGGACAAGATTGATGAGGTGGGGAAGGGAATCGCGGTCGCGTTCGTCGCCACCATCTACGGCGTGGGCGCTGCCAACCTGTTTTTCCTCCCCAGTGCGGGAAAGCTGAAGATTCGCATCCGTGATGAACAGGTGATCCGCGAGATGACCCTGGAAGGAGTGATTTCAATCCTGGAAGGCATGAATCCAAGGATGCTGGAGGCGAAACTGCTCGGGTTCCTGGCAGAAGCGCGCGAACAAGGTGCCGAGGTCGAGGCGGCCAGCCCGTGAGCCGGCGTAAGAAACGCGCAGGCCATGCCAACCACGAGCGATGGCTGGTCTCCTACGCGGACTTCATCACCCTCCTCTTTGCGTTCTTCGTAGTCCTGTACGCTTCCTCGCAGGTCGACAAGCGAAAAGTCGGCAAGCTGGCGATGGCCATTCAGGTTGCCTTCCAGGAAATGGGGATCTTCCAGGCGTCAACGACCCAGGTTCCGATGGACCTCGAAGAACCAATGCCTTTCAGCCGCGTGCAGACCGTCGAGAATCTGAAACGCAACGCCGATCTGGGACAAGTGGCGGGCCGTCCCGAGACTGGGATGGGTGGAGGGGAAGGGAACGGCGATCTCGAGCAGTTGCAGCATGAACTGGAATCCGCTCTCACGGCGGAGATTGGCCGCCGAGAGGTCTCCGTACGCCGCGAGCCTGACGGCCTGGTCATCAGTTTGCGGGAAGTCGGATTTTTCGAGAGTGGTTCGGCGGCAATGAAGAAAGGATCGCGCAGCACCTTTGACCACATCGTCGAGATTCTTCTGCAGCGAAAGTACCGGCTGCGCATCGAGGGGCACACCGACAACGTTCCGATCCACACCCCACAGTTTTCATCGAACTGGGAACTGTCGACTGCCCGCGCCACCGAAATCGTGCGAACCCTGATCGTCCGCAATGGATTTGACGCAGCCCGCCTCAGCGCCGCTGGATACGCCGAATACCATCCCATTGCAACGAATCAGACTGCGGAGGGACGGGCCGCCAACCGCCGGGTCGATATCGTGATTCTCCGGGAAGAATCACCATCGAGGGTTCCGCCGCCCGGTTCAGAAGGTAGCCCTGCTCCACCCGGAAAGCCATCGCCTGCAATTCCGAAGACGGCAAGCTACAACACCAATTCGAGATAGAGCGCGCCTGCGATCGGGTTCTCGCGATACGGCGGGATTTCCTGGAAGCCGCGGCGCCCGTACAGCGCGATCGCATCCTGCATGGAAGATGTAATGGTGTCGAGGCGCATCCGTTGGTAGCCGATCCGGCGCGCTTCAGCGATGATCCGGTCAACCAGCACTTTGCCTGCACCTTTTCCGCGTAAGGCTGGACGAACATAGAGCCGCTTCATCTCGCAAATTCCGGATTCCAGGGGACGCAGCGCTACACATCCAGCGGGCTGCCCTTCCTGGAATGCCAGCAACAGGCACCCGGCAGGCGGAGCATACGCTCCGGGAAGGTCCTTCAATTCTTCGTCGAAGCCCTGGAAACACAGGCTGAAGCCGAGGGAACTGGCATATTGGATGAACAGTGCCCGAGCTTGCTCGATCTGTTCGGGGGATGTAGCCTCGAGGACCGCAGGGGCGTTTCCGAGCGAGACAGGCACGAAACCCTCAATGAGAACCGGAAGCAGCTGCCGATTCTGTTGGAGCGGCGATCGGCTGGTAGTCGTGGTTGGTGATATCGACAATCGCACGGCCGACCAGCGCGACCTTTGCTTCCGAATGCATGCGGATCGGCAGCGTAAATCCCTGGATCTCCGCGTATTCCTGCATGAAGTCGATCTTCTTCACGAACAACGACGGCGACTTAGCGACACGTCCTTGTGCGCGAATCAGACTTCCGGTGGTGGCGTCCAGGAATATGTAGCCTTTGAACAGCCCGACGCGTTTCTGGCGCGGCTTGACCTGGTAGACGTGCAGGCTCTGGTCGCCGTCCTGAACCACGCCCTTGTAAGAAAACTTGTAATTCTCCGGACGGAGTGCGGTGGCGGCAGGATCATCCTTCAGGGCATGATCCACTTCCGACTGCAAGAGGCGGGCGATCACGTTCGTCTTCACAAAGCCGTCGCCCTCAAAGCGAACCGACTTAAAACTCAGGGTATGGGGTGCCGTGTAGTGACGCTGCAGTTCGTATTCTCCGTGTTGCGCGTTGTCGGGAAGGTCTGCCCGAATGAGCGTGTCCGCGGAATAACCTGCCAGAGTCTGCGCCTGGCGGTTGGACCGCTGTTGATAAGTCGACAGGGCAAGTTCCGGCGACATGCGTGGCAATGAAACGGCCGGTGCCAGACTAGGCGGATTTGCCGACGGCAGCGGCGGGTTCGGAGTTCCGTCGGCGGCAAAGGCGTACACCGCCGGCGCCGTGGGCACCGTGCGATTGGTGGATTGCGCCAGCAAGGACGAGCAACTTGCGAACAGCAGCAAAAAGATAGCAGTGAGACGGCCCATGAATAAGTTCTGGTACATAGATTACAGGAGATTCCTCGGAAATTGAAAAGTAACGCCGGTGACTCGCGGGCGCAGCTGTTGGTAATGTCGCTGCAACAAGCAGAGTTCTCTACATTGCTGTCATCTCCCTTGATTCGATGCGCGTCCCCGGCATTTGGCACCAACGTTCGATTGCACGAGGCGCACGCTCCAATTAAGATTCCTCCACTCCCATGTCGGAAGTCATTTTGAGCGAGCCCCAAAGGTGACCAGTTCCTTCGACAACGATCCCAACCCTTCCGTTGAAGTCTTCGCCGTTTATGGCGTCGAGCCGGAGATCCAGGCCTACGCGATGGCGAAATATTCGCGCTCGGCGCTTTCCATGAAGGAGTCGCTGAAGGAAATTACGTCGCAGAAGGCGGAGAAGTTCCTCAATACGTTTTACTTCCAGTATGGGCACCGCTCGATCGCCGATCTCGCGCACCTCGCGCTGGCGATCGAGCGCCTGTCAATCCTGGCAGCGATCGTGATCGCCGACGAACAGCGCTGGGATGGCCAGGAACGTTCGACCCGGTACCAGGATTTCAAAAAGAGTGGATATTACACGCCGGAATTTGCGGATGCATCGGCGCGGTCACTCTATCGGCGGACGGTCGATCAGCTGTTTGCCGATTATGAACGGTTGTCGGAGTCGATGTTCGGGTACCTGCGCGGGATCACGCCGAAGCCCGCGGACATGAAGCAAGACACCTACGAGCGGACGCTGCGGGCACGGGCATTCGATATTTCGCGCTATCTGCTGCCGCTGGCGACAAACACGTCGATGGGAGAAATCGTCAATGCACGGACGCTGGAAACACAGGTTGCGCATCTCCTCTCGCACACCCACAAGGAAGTGCGCGATCTCGGAGGCTTGCTGAAAAAGGCGGCAACGGGTCCGGCGTACAACGCAAATGAAGAGTCGCTGCGGGCGCTGGTGGCTGAAATTCGCGGTCTTTCCCCCGAGCTTGCGGATCGCGCCGAGCGCGAATTACTTCGCGAGGTTCGGGTTGCGTCGACGCTGGTGAAATATGCCGATCCCAACGCTTATGAAATCGAAACCCGCCGCCAGTTGCGGCAAGCTGCGGCGGAGCTGATGAACGACGCAAAGATCGATCCGGCGCCGATGGTTGACCTGATCGATGCGGAACCCCTGGACGTTGAACTCGCGAGCACCCTGCTCTACGAGCACTGCCACTATCCGTATCGGCAGATCAGACAGTTGGTCGAGGCAGCAGGCGCGACGCGGCGGCAGGAGATCATCGATCTGGGTCTGCGTCATCGCGGCAAACACGACGAGATGTTGCGTCCGTTCTCCGCCGGGCAGCAGTTCCGTTTCGACATCCTGATGGATATCGGTGGATTCCGCGATATGCACCGTCATCGCCGCTGTGTACAGATCATGCAGGACTTCACGACAGCGCATGCGTTCGATACGCCTCCAGAAGTGGAAGCGGCGGGGGTGCGCGCGGAGTACGAGTCGGCGATGAAGCAGGCGGTGGCGGCGATCGGCTCGTTGACGGCGGAGGGCGGAGAGGGTACGCAGAATGCGCAGTATGCGATCCCCCTGGCCTTTCGCAAGCGCACGCTGTTCAAGATGGACTTCGCCGAGGCGGTGTATATCTCCGAACTGCGCACCACTCCGGCCGGACACGCGTCCTATCGCAACGTCGCATATGCAATGTATGAAGCGGTGGCGGCGAAACATCCGGTGTTAGCGAAGTATTTTCGCGTAACGGATGTGCGAGAGCCGGTGGATTTGCTGAAACGGTGACGGGGTGGGCGCGCATCCCGGCTCGCCCATCGCCAAAATTGACGACGCTCAATTGCCACCCTAAAATCACTTCACACATGCCTCTCTACGAATACCAGTGCAAAAAGTGCGGACACCGCTTTGAAAAGATCCAGAAGTTCTCCGATAAACCCATTAAGAAGTGCCCCGCGTGTGGCGGGGCGGTCGAGCAACTGATCTCGGCTCCCGCGGTACAGTTCAAGGGATCGGGCTGGTATGTGACCGACTACGCCAAGAAGGGGACTACGCCCTCCACAACCGCCTCGGACAGCAGCAACTCGAAAGAATCAGGCAAGGATTCCAAAGAAACAACAAAGGACGACAAGCCGAAAACTGAAACGTCGCACAAGAAGCACAAGTAAGACGAAAGAGTTTTCCGGCTAGCGGTCTACCCCATCGCACCCCATGTGGTCAGCGTTGAATCCTTTTCGGAGGCGCTGCATCTAAATAGTCGTTATAACGAGTATATTGGAGGACCATGATTACCATCCGGCGCAGCGACGACCGCGGAGGCGGCGACTACGGCTGGCTCAAGACGCACCACACTTTCAGCTTCAACGACTACTGGGACGAGAAGTGGATGGGTTTCCGGTCCTTGCGGGTCATCAACGAGGATTTTGTCGCACCCAAAGGCGGTTTCCCGACGCACCCGCACCGCGACATGGAGATCATCACCTACGTCTTGTCCGGGCAACTCGAACACAAGGACAGCCTCGGCACTGGCTCGATCATCTTGCCGGGTGACGGCCAGCGCATGACCGCAGGCCGCGGTATCCGGCACAGCGAATTCAACCCCTCGGCAACAGCGGCTGTGCACCTGCTCCAGATCTGGATCATGCCCGACAAGCAGGGTCACGAGCCCAGTTACGAGCAGAAGAGTTTCCCCGAAGGCGAAAAGCGAGGCAAACTGCGACTGATTGCCTCGAACGACGGCGCCCACGGCTCGGTGAAGATCAATCAGGATGCCAAGCTTTTTGTCAGCCTACTGGCGCGGGGAGATGAAGTCGTCCATGATCTCGGTAGTCAGCGACATGCGTGGCTTCAGGTTGCTAAAGGCGAGGTCGAAGTGAATGGCAAGAAGCTCGGCCAGGGCGACGGCGCTGCCATGAGCGACGAGACCAAACTGATTGTCAAAGGAACAAAGGACGCAGAAGTACTGCTGTTTGATCTGGCGTGACGAACGGGTTGCAAGGTTTCAGGGTTTCAAAATTCCAAGGGCGCCTGTTGCGTCGACGACAGCGCTACCTTCGAGTCCAGCGATCCTTGAAACCTTGACACTCTGAAACCTCATTTTTTGATCCCCACCACCGCCATCATTCTTCCAGTTGCTCCTTTTTCGCTGCGATGGCTGAACAGCAAGTCGGTATGACACGACGTGCAAGGCGCAGAGGTGTCGATGTTCTTCGCCAGGACGCCGGCGTCGATAAGCTGCCGCCGGTTGGCTTCCATCAGGTCCAAAAAAATCTTGACGGGCAGTTCGCTGTGTCCGGGTGCGCGCGCGGTCAGAAATAGCAGGGGATACTTCTCGCGCACCGGATCCGATTCCTTCACTTCCCGGAATAACTCGTCGGCATAGGCGAACTGGCCGCGGAATTTCTGCCGCACGTCTTCGCCCACGACGTAGCAGCACGACTGCACGCCTGGTCCAATGGCGGCGATCAGATTGCGAGGTTCGCTGCCAAAGTGCCGGCGCATCTCGCCGATTCCCTTCTCGACAATGCGTCTCACCGTGCCACGCCAGCCGGCATGAAAAACACCCACGGCGCGTTTCTTTTTGTCTGCGACGATCACCGGCATGCAGTCGGCCGTCAGCACAGCGAGCAGGAGTCCTGGAGTCCGCGTAATCAACCCGTCGCCCGGCAGCGGATGGTCAGGCACGTGGTCGACAAAGTGGACCAGGTCCGAGTGAATTTGGCGAAGCGTGACGAGGGGCCAGCCCGAAACTCCCAGAGCCTGACGGAAAATCATGCGGTTGTGCTCAACCGCCGCCCGCGCATCGTGTTTCGTGAATCCGAGATTTAGAGCTTCACCGCCATAGACCCGCGACACCCCTCCGCGGCGTGTCGAAAAGGCGTGAACCAGCCAAGGAAGTTTAGCGAGTTTAGTGGCATGGAGAAACTGCAGATTGGCTCTGGACCGAAACTTGGAAACCACCATTTCAATATACGTGATGCTCAACAGGCTATGTTCCGGTTTGCTCGAGGCGCGATTGGGCGCTATTCTAAGCTCCGCATGTTTACCAACTTCACCGCGACCGACCGCTGGACCGGCAAGCAGGTCCACTGCATGTATGAGGCCCTGATCGTCGCAATTTCGACCCGGCATGCCGATGCTGTGGACATCAAATTCCTGGTGGATGGCCGTCCTGTGTGGTTGGCTCTGCCCCATCCGGCTTGGGTGGAGTACAAGAAGCGAACCGGGAAGATGATCACCGACGCTCTCGCCAAGGAAATCGCCGGTCATTTCCTCAAGGCGGTCCTGGAAACCGGGGAGGGCCTTGGCCGGGAGATGTATTCCCTGACCGTCGACCAGACCCTGCAGCACCTGGAAGCCGTAGTCGCCGCAGCAGAAGCTTCCCTGTCTTCCGTGCGCTAGCCGCCGTCACGGGTTCGCTCCAGACCAGGCGTCCATTCGTCACAAGTCACTGTGATGTCAAACACTTTCCGGACCTTTCCGCGCTGGCGATAATGGTTTGCCCCACAAGGTTAGGGTACTGTAGGCCCCGACCAAGCGGTCGGCACCTAAGCTTGGAAAGACCCGCGCAAATGAGGGACAATCTAGCAGCGCCCAGGGGTGGGGAGGTTCTAGGAGACGGTCCGGCCACATTATCCGCCAGATTCTTCAGTGTGCCGGTCCAGGCTACGCCTCAGCGCGTAGGCCGATGTATCCAGGAGACGCCATCATGTCCAGTCTAGCCTTGGAAGTAGAGACCACCAGCACGGGAAAACACAAACCATTAGCGCAGTGGGTCGAGGAAGCGGCACAACTCTGCAAGCCTGACCGGGTGCATTGGTGCGACGGGTCTCACGACGAATACCAAACCATGCTGCGCTTGATGATCCTCACCGGCACCGCCATTCCCCTGGCCGAAGACAAGCGCCCCAACAGCGTACTTGTCCGTTCGAATCCAGCGGACGTAGCCCGGGTCGAAGACCGGACATTCATCTGCGCCCGGACGAAAGACGAAGCGGGCCCGACCAACAACTGGGAAGATCCCGTCAAGATGAAGGAGAAACTGCGCGGCCTCTACGCCGGCGCAATGACCGGCCGCACCATGTATGTGATCCCTTACAGCATGGGGCCCATCGGATCGCCGATCGCCAACATCGGCGTGCAGATCACGGATTCTCCCTACGTCGTCGCCAACATGCACATCATGGCGCGGGTCGGGACGCGCGTGCTGGAAGTGCTGGGCGAGAACGGCGAGTTCGTGCGCGGCTTGCATTCAGTCGGAGCACCGCTGGGGCCGAATGATCAGGATTCGCCCTGGCCCAACAATTCTCAACAGAAATACATCTGCCATTTCCCAGACACTCGCGAAATCTGGTCTTACGGATCCGGTTACGGCGGCAACGCGCTGTTGGGCAAGAAGTGCCATGCCCTGCGCATCGCCTCCGTGCAGGCGCGTGACGAGGGCTGGATGGCCGAGCACATGCTCATCCTGAAGATGACCAGTCCGGCTGGCCAGGTGAAGTACATGACGGGCGCATTCCCCTCGGCTTGCGGGAAGACGAACCTCGCCATGCTGATCCCCACGATTCCGGGATGGAAGGTGGAGACGGTCGGTGACGACATCGCCTGGATGAAGTTCGGAGCCGATGGGCGGCTTTACGCCATCAACCCCGAGCACGGCTTCTTCGGTGTCGCTCCGGGCACGAGCATGAAGTCGAATCAGAATGCGATGCTCACTGCGACGCGGAATTCCATCTTTACCAACTGTGCTATGACTCCGGACGGCGACGTCTGGTGGGAAGCGATGACTGACGACAAGCCCCCGGAGTTGATCGACTGGCTGCGCAGGCCTTGGACTCCGAACTCCGGCCGCAAGGCAGCGCATCCAAATGCGCGGTTTACCACCCCCGCGGGCCAATGTCCAGTAATCGCGCCGGAATGGGAGGATCCGAAAGGTGTGCCGATTGATGCCATCCTGTTCGGCGGACGCCGGGCCGGGATCGTGCCTCTCGTCACAGAAGCTTTCAGCTGGCAGCACGGAACATTTCTGGGGGCGACCGCCAGCAGCGAGACCACTGCGGCCGCCGCCGGCAAAGTCGGTGAACTCCGCCGCGACCCCATGGCCATGTTGCCGTTCTGCGGCTACAACATGGGCGACTATTTCGGGCACTATCTACAGATCGGATCTCGACCTGGCGCCAAGCTGCCCCACATCTTCTATGTGAACTGGTTCCGACAGGATGAAAACGGCAAGTTCCTGTGGCCCGGCTATGGCGAGAACAGTCGCGTCCTGAAGTGGATTTTTGAACGCTGCGACGGCAAGGTCCATGCCGAAGATACTCCCATCGGACGCATCCCCCTGCCGGCGGACCTCGATACGCGCGGCTTGAACGTTCCTGCCGCCAACATCGTCAAGTTGCTGAGCGTCGACGTCGACGGCTGGCTGGAAGAGGTGCCCCGCATCCGCGAACACTTCGCGAAGTTCGGCCAGCACCTGCCGGCAGGGTTGCGCGGCGAAATCGACGAACTCGAGGACCGGCTCACCAAGGCGAAGAGATAGCGGGCTCAAAAGACGCGGATGAAGCCCGGGAGCACAATCCCGGGTTTCTTTTTGGGGTCCATGCCAGGTCAGTGAATCGCTCGCGCGAGAGCGATCAATGCGATCGCTCCGATGGTTGCCGTCACAATCGACGGGATCAGTCCGCCGCCTGAGCTGAAACCGAGCAAGCGGACCAGCCAGCCGCCCACAACAGCGCCTACCACGCCGAGAAGTAGATCCATCACTAGGCTCCCGCCGGAGCGTTTCATGATCTTGCTGGCGAGCCAGCCCGCAATCAGCCCTACCACAATCACCCAGAGCAGCCAGAACATTGGTTGTCCTCCAGCGGATGATTGTACAAGTTCCAGCCTTCAGGCTTTAGACGCCGGGCAATTCCAGCAATGGCCGATCCCAAGTGGCTCTCCGTTGGATTTCTCCGCAAGGAGAGACCCCGTCGAAGCCTGAAGCCTTTCTTGTGCTTAAATCAAAGAATGTTTGCCCGCAGGATCAGCGTGGAGTATGAGGAGAAAGGAACGCGGCACCCGGTCCCCTTGAGATGGCTGGACAGTTTCAGCATGCGGAATTTCACTAACGCCACTGTGTTCGACGACACGCTGCCCGTGACTGATGGACAGATGGAGATCGGGACCAACGTGCCACTCGACCAGCTGCATGAGGCCATGGAGGATTGGTTTCGGCGAAAGAGCTACCTGCCGAAGGGAACACACCTGTTCTTGAGCGAGAACCCTGCCCTCTAGAGACTCAATCCAACCAGGCCGTTCCCTCATTCACTTCAACTTGCTGTTATTGAGCACCTTAGTGGCACACCTGCCGCTCACTGAGCACTCACTTCCCACTCACACGCCATGCCCTGACAAGTCACTGCGGAATCATCATGCGTGCATTGTTGGCCGCAAGTAGCCAGAGCAGAGTCGAGACGAACAAATTCACAGAGCATCCGCTCAGGAGGCACGCCATGAAAAACTCAAGATTCATGATCTCGGCTGTATTTGCAGTGTTCGTCCTGCTTACTTCGGCTTGGGCTCAGACCGGGGCCGTTCGGGCAACCGTCCCGTTCGACTTCACCGTCGGCAAGCAGACTCTGCCGGCGGGCGAATATCGGGTCACCATCAACGGTCCGGGGCTGCTCCAGGTGGCGCGTATTGCTGGTCCCGGTACGGTCAGCGTGATGACCAACCTCACCGGTGGCGGACCGAGCCAGGACTCGAGCCCCCGGCTCGTTTTCCATCGCTACGGGAGGCGTCACTTCCTGTCCATTGCATGGATCGGTGACGGGAACATGGGACGCGAACCGTACGCCTCAGCGGAGGAGTTGGAGTATGCGCGGACAACCAAGCAGGAGTTGGTTACCGTGCTCGCATCGCGCGTGGCTGAGAGGTAAACCTGCTATCTTGACTGAAAAGGGGAAGCCCGGAGCATTCCGGGCTTTCTTTCATCTGAAAAATCACTTGTATTCCAAATCGAACGAGTAGATCTCCTGTACCCCCGTGTCGCGAGTCGTAATCGGCCGCCCGTCTGGTGTGATTCCGAACCAACTTCCGCCCCATTGATCCATTCGTATGGCAGTTCCCCGGAAACCCTTCGTCGACGCGATCTGTTCCTTCCGGTGGTCCGCAATAGAAATGCGAACCACCGAGTCACCATTTTCTGCGTATACAAACGCACTATTACGCGACCAACACGTCCAGCCGAAATTACCACCAGAAGCCAACGCTTCCCATGTGTTGCTGACAAAACTGAAGAGCGTCAGTTCGCCCGCCGACGCTGACAACACAACCAAGTACTTGCCATCTGGCGACCACCTCGGCGACCACATGCCCCGTGATCCCGGTACCGAAGTTGCCATTTGAGTCTGGAGATTTAGAATTCTCACATCTGATGGGCCGTCTGGTGGTTTGTAATGGTAGGCGATCGAATTCCCGTCTGGAGACCATGTGGGATCACCGGAGTATCCCGCCAACAACAATTCGGGAGCGCCGCCGTCTGCATTGACTACATAAATTCGTGTCAAGCTGTCATTTGTCATCTGGCTTCGATCCCCATTTGACAGATCCGTGAAGGCGATCAGTTTGCCGTCAGGTGACCATCGGGGATTCATGACTGCGAGCGGCGGCACTGTCAGTTGCATTCGCTCGCTGCCATCGATGCGGCTACGCCAAAGGGTGCCTTCGGGGTAGGAGACATAGGCGACCCATTGGCCATCGCGCGAGAAGTCCATGTAACAAGCGGGAATGCCCGAGAGGTATGGCACGAACTGCTTCAGCTTGGGGTCATAAACGGACAGTTCGCCATGGCGTTCAATGCCGACTGCATAGATGTGGTGGCCATCTCGACTGACGGTGGGGTTGCCGATCGACATCGGGCCAAAGGTCAACTGTTGGGGCGGACTTTGTTTTATCCACCAACGGCGTTTTTCTGATACTACCCAAAGGGTCCATCGCTCTCCATCCCATCCCGAATAGAAATAGTGCTGTCCGTCAGGACTCCAAACTACCTCCTCGTACATTTTTCCTGCCATCCAGGAGGACGTGGGGGTTGCTCCCATCCGTCGCAACCTCCCACATCGTTGGTCCCGGCCACACTCCAAAGCGAATATGCAATCCGTCTGGAGACAGATACGGTGTCCTGTAATCGGGAAAGGATACGACCTTTTGAACATTCGTGCCGTCAACATTCGCACGATAAAGGTCCCTATCACTGCTGTCGACGAAGAAGATACCGCGTCCGTCCGCGGTCCAAAGTGGTAGTACCGCATTTTTCAGCACTAGGCGAGGTACGCCGTCTGGCAGAGTTTTTATCCATGCACCCGCCTCGTTTCCTTCGTCTACCTGAAACAACAACTGCGATCCGTCCCTGGAGATGTCAAACCACCAGACGCTGAGACCTGCTCGCTCGAGCGGCCTGATGTTGGTTGTTTCTCCGCCCAACACCGAAACCCGTGATATCACTCCGCTCGAGGCTTCGCCTTCTTTGAAGTAGATCGATTTGTCGTCGGCAATGGGCCGAGCCCAAACCCACTTCAAATGTCCGGTCTTCGTCAGGGAATGGGAGCCCACAATCCTCGGCAGGGGCGGCGGTTTCGTGAGCCACCAGGTTGCCGTTGCCGCCGCTATCAGTACCAAAGCAGCAAGCATCGCAAGCCAGATACTGCGACGAACCCTCCGTCTTGACTCGGACGCTGTACGCAACACGGTGCCTACCAAGGTAGCGGTGATTCTGCTCACCACGTCTTCGCCGGGTGGCAATTCGGCGCCGGAATGCTTGGCCAGGCTGTCTCCGGAGGCCACCTCTCCGATAAAGCGATACCCGCGCTTGGGCAACGTCTCGATGTAAATGGGCTTTTCCGCATCATCCCCCAGTGCTTCACGCAACTTCTTCACCGCCGTATTCAGGCTGTGGTCGAAGTCAACGAAGGTGTCGGAAGCCCAGAGGCGTTGGCGAAGCTCATCGCGCGTCACCAGTTGACCGGGCTTCTCAAGCAGGATTTCGAGGATTTGAACAGGCTGGCCCTGCAACTTTAAACCGATGCCATTCTTGCGGAGTTGCCCGCATTCGGTGTCAAGTTCAAAAGGGCCGAATCGGAAGGTTTGCTTCTCGCCCACGGGCAAATGACACCCCCGGGGAAGATGCAAAGTATACTCCCGGACGTCGGAACAGATCAGTGATCTAGTATCTTGGTTTTAATTAGGGAGTTGGCACGACTATCCGCCAAAACTCGAGGCTTTTTCCAGCTTCAGCTGCCGGGCGAAAACCCTGACAACCATTCCATCGAATCGCGTTCCGCTGAGTTGTTCGAGTTCCGCCACGGCCTGCTGATCTGTCTTGGCGGGCGTAAACGACCGGTCACCCGTCATGTTCACAAACGCATCGGCGACGGCGATGATACGCGCCCAGAGAGGAATATTCTCGCCGCGTAAGCCTACCGGATACCCGGTTCCATCGAATGCTTCATGATGTGCCACGACGGCCCGCTCGAATACATCGCTGTCCGACATGGCCCGCAACAGCGCGGCGCTCATCTCGGGATGGGTTCGCAGAACCTGAAGCTCATCTTCGCTGAGCGGGCCGGGCTTGTTCAGAACCTGCTCGGGCACGAAGAGCTTGCCGACGTCATGTACGCGCGCCGCGAAAGTCACGTCCTGGATTTCCTGCGGCGACAGGTTCAGCCCGCGCGCGATCATGGCCGCGTAGTGCCCGCATTGCTCGCCGTGGCCGGAAGCGTTGTGTTCGCGCAGCTCTGAAGCCCGGGTCAAGGCCTCCATCCCTTGCCGCAGCGCCACCTGATCGCGACCGTCCGTGCCGGCGCACAGCTTGCGTAACGTCGAGACCAACTCTTCGAGGTGCTCTGGACGAGTGCTTTCGCGCTGCAGAAATCCTTCGATGTATCCGGAAACCAGACGCCGCTGAATGGTCGATCCGTCGCCGTCGCTGATCAGTTCCGCGGTCGATACCTGGTTGCCGCCGGCATGCTTGGAAACATACATGCCCGCATCTGCAACGCGAATAATGTCCTCCGCAGAGAAGCCATGCACCGGGAAGCTGGCCACGCCAAAACTTCCGGTGATCTGGTGTTCTTCGAGCATCGGATCGGTCGCCAGCCAGAGCCGTAACCTCTCGGCCAGCACTTGTGCCTGCTCGATCCCGGTTTCGGGCATGAGGATGATGAACTCATCACCGCCATAGCGCGCGACCACGTTGGACTGGCGGCACTTCTGCTCCAGGAGTCGCCCGACTCGCGCCAGTACCAGATCCCCCTCCAGATGCCCGAGCGAGTCGTTCACTTCCTTGAACTTGTCGAGATCGATCAGCACCACCGAGAACGGCCGCCCCGAGCGCGAGGCCCGTTTCCACTCCGACGTCAGCGCCTCCCAGAAGAAACGCCGCGTCTTGATTCCGGTGAGGCCGTCGGTGATCGACTGCTGTTGCAGCTTCTGGAAAACGAATGAGTTGTGCAGGGCGGTCGCGAGGAGATCGGCGAGCGTGTTCAGGATCAGCACGTCCTGGGGATTGAATGCATTCTCCGAACGGCTTTCCACGTTCAACACGCCAAGCAGAGTCTCACCGTAGGTGATCGGCAGACAAAGCACCGCGCGCGATTCCGGAAGCACGCCTCCGACTTGACCCGAGCCTGCGTTCTGCACCAGTCCGGTGACGCCGCTGCGCGCGACCTTGCCCAGAATGCCGCTTCCCACCGGGATGCGCTTGCCCAGCGCAACGGATGTGGTACCTGCCTCGGCCTTGATCTCGATGTCTTTGGTCGCGTAGTCCATGATCCCGATGCCGATGTGGTCGTAGCGGAAGTTCTTTTGAATTTCCCGAACGATGTCATCCATCATCTGTTCGGCATCCTGGCTGGAAATTGCCGTCTTGGAGATATTGTTGAGAAAGGCAAGGTGCCGAGCGCGCCGCTGCTCCTCGGTGAAGAGGCGGGCGTTTTCCACCGCAACCCCCAGTTGGCCTGCGGCCGTATTCATGACCTCAAGGTCGCGGGCCTGAAATACGAATTCTCGTTGGGTGCTTAGAGCGGCCATGACTCCGGCCGGCTTGCCGCCCAGCAGAATCGGAACTCCACAAAACGACTTCGCCGGTTCCGGTGGGATGAAATCCACATTCAACTTGGCGCGTGTCTGCTCGAGGTCGGATTGAATCAGCAGCGGTTGTCCCGTGCGGACGATGTGCTCGGTAAGTCCATTGCAGAGCTTGCGCGACCGTTTCGGCAGCGTCCGCCCGCTTTCAACTTCCAGTTCAAAGCGGATCTCATCGTCTTCCTGAAATGCGATGTAAAAATTGCTGGTATCGAAGATCTGGCCGAGTTCCACCTGCACCGTGCGCAGAACCTCGTCTGGATTGAGATGCGAACTGATGGCCTGTCCGACTTCGGTCAGCAACTCATATTCTTTCGTGCGACGCTGGGCCTCGTGCATCACGACGTAGTTCTCAAGGGTCAGCGCGATCTGTAACGTCAGCCCGATCAGGAGCCGCAGGTTCGAAGAGCCGAACATCCGCTGCTCGGCATGCGGAAACAGGACAACTCCGAAATTGTGCTCGCGCGTCTGTAGGCTCACCGCCATCAGGTTGCGGATACCTTCCGCCAGGAACGTTTCCTTAAACGCCCCGAACTGCCCGCCGGGAAAGACCGGCAGAGGTTCTTCCAGATCCACCAGTCCGTGAAACGTCACCACGCCCCCGCGCCGGTACGCGAGTTGCGCGATGTAGTCTCCTGCACCTTTCTTTTGCAGCTTCTCCAGGAAGTCGTCGGAGAATCCCTTTTGTACGGAAGGCAGCGTGGAGCGCCAGGGCTCCGATATGAACATGACTGCACGGTGCGTCGGCAAAGGCGCAGCCAGGCGATCAAGGAAATTCTGCAGGCTCGGCGTCAGGTCTGTCGCGGAGAGGAACCGCCGCGGGTCGACACCAAGAGTTGACAGGGCGAGGGCGTTTTCCTGCACGGCATTGCGCTGGTTCTCGAAGGAGACCATCACCATCGTGATGGCCAGCAGCATTTGAGGGATGGGTCCCAGGAAGTCCCCGGCACGGCCAAACAACTCCAGCGACGGATGGCGGAACTGCCCCACTCCCATTAGCGCGGCCCAGAGCGCCAGCGAAATCGCCAGAGCGCGGAAGGCGAGCGAGTTCCGCCGGTGAGCGTGAAAGTAGAAGTAACCCGAGCAGTACAGCAGGATCGCGGCAAGTCCGACCTCAAGGCGGTAGTAGGCCAGCGGGACGGGCTTGTCGCTGAATGTTCCTCCGAGCATGTGCGCGCGCAGGTTGGAGTAAACGAGCGCCAATCCACCCAGTGTCAGCACAACGTCGTACCACTTCAGCTCGAATGGGCCCTTCATCAGTCGGGTGGAGACGAAGATGCTCATCGCCATCGCCACCAGCAACGAGGAACTCAGGGCAAAGAGGATCGCGGATGGCCGCTCGAAATACGCCCAGGCTTCCAGTGCATAGTGGAGAGTGTAGGCGGCCCACGCCAGCTGCCAGGCCCGGAAGTAGCTCTGTCGGCTCTGCTCGTAGAGGTAGGTGAAGACCAGGAAGACGAGCAGCGCGACGGCTCCGGGGACCAACACCAGACCTGTGCCGATAGTATTCATGACTCGGTCTCAAGCAATCCGAAGCGGTGTTTTATCGTGGCACACATGGTTGCAACAAAACAATCGCAGAATGGCTTGGATTTGAGATACACCACTCCTCCCGGGGTCCGTACTCATTAGGATGAGCCGTCCAGGGAGCGCAGTCGCCGTCAAGCATGACCACATTGGTTACCAAAGTAACCCTGCCCGCAAACCCTTCCCACGTGTTCATCTTATCCACCAACGCGAAGGCCTGGCAGGCCGGACCTCCCCCCAGATTCGACTTGCTATACTGAAAATTCATGCTGCGAGTCCGATTTGCGCCCTCACCCACCGGATTTCTGCATGTGGGCAGCGCGCGCACCTTCATCTTCAATTGGTTGTATGCCCGCCGGAACGGCGGCACCATGGTGCTCCGCCTCGACGACACGGACGTTGAGCGCAACACGGAAGCATCCGTAAACTCGATTTTCGGCGGCCTGCGCTGGCTCGATCTGGGTTGGGACGAAGAATACAAGCAATCCGAGCGCCTTGCCCTGCACCGGCAAATCGCCGACGCCATCTTTCAGAAGGGACTTGCCTACCGCGACTTTACTCCCGCGCACGCGGGCGATTCCGAGAGGTCAGGTCCGAGCCAGACCTGGCTGTTCAACCCAGGCATGCGCGAGTTATCCCGCGAAGAAAGTGATCGACGCGCCGCTGCGGGCGAACCGTTTGCGCTGCGGTTTCGCGTTCCGCGCGGCTTGGGTCAGCAGGTTCGTTTCACCGACGCGGTATATGGAGAGCAGGTCAAAGCCGCCGACGATATCGAAGACTTCGCTCTGCTGCGCTCCGACGGCATGCCGACCTATCACTTGGCTTCCTGTGCCGACGATGTCGATTTGAAAATCAGCCATATCATCCGCGGCCAGGATCATCTTTCCAACACCTATAAGCATGTCCTGATCTTCGAAGCTGCGGGCGCGGCCGTGCCCCACTTCGCGCACCTGCCATTATTGGTCGCACCTGACGGATCGAAGCTTTCCAAGCGCAAACACGGGCCCATCGTCAGCGTGACGACTTACCGCGATGCCGGCTTTTTGCCCGAGGCTTTCCTCAACTTCCTTTGCCTACTGGGCTGGTCGCCAAAGGACGACCGCGACAGAATGTCGCGCCAGGAGTTGATCGACGCCTTCTCGCTCGAAGGAATCAACCGGGCGAACGCGGTCGTGAATTTCAAAGAACCGGCGGCGACGCCCGAAGAGATGTTCGACCCCAAAGCTGTATGGCTGAATGCCGAACATATTCGCGCCCTGCCCGTTGAAGACTTGAGTGCTCGACTGCTGCCGGTCATGCGCGAAGGCGGTGTCAACGTGACTCCCGAGAAGATGCTCGCTGTCACACCGCTCATCCGCGAGCGCATCAAGCTGATGCGCGACGCCCTGACTGCGGCCGATTTCTTCTTTGTTGACCAGCTTCCGCCCTACGATCCCGCCGAACTGATTCCGCAGAAAGGCGATGCCGCCATGGCCGCCAAGGCTCTGACTCGTGCCCGCGAAGTCCTGGCAAAGACAGAATTCAGGCACGATCCTCTCGACCACGCTCTGCGGGCCGCCGCCCAGGAGCTTGGCCTTAAGGCTGGACAAATGTTTCAGCCGATCCGCGTCGCCGCCTGCGGGCGCAAGAACGCCCCGCCCCTGTTTGAGACCCTCGAAGTGCTGGGCCGGGAGAAGACTCTGGCACGGATTGAAGGCGCACTCCGAAACCTCTCCTAGCCGGGGGCTGTCGTTTTTCTCTGGAACTTCGCTAACTCAACAAACGTATGTGTTATGTGAGTGGGCGCACGTGTCTGGTTGAGGAATCCTCGAGTCGGCAACCTGCCGTGCCCTTCACCCAAAGCACTTGGCGGAAACGCTCGTGCATCGCTGCGATTCCGGCCCGGTTATGGTAGCGTGCTTCGATCGGAGAAAAACCATGCGTCACCGCACTGCCGTTGTTCTTGCCTTGACTGCCTTAACCCTCCCTCTGCTGGTGCTCGGTCAGAAGAAAGCTGCCGCGCCCGCTGACGACCAGAGTTCCCTGGTGATCACCTTCAAGGATGGAAGGCAAAAGTCCTACTCCATGTCCGACATCGCGCGGATCGAAGTCAACACTCCGGCCCGGGCTGCCGTCGCCACCAAGGGGCAGAATCGTTTCCTGGGCAAATGGAGAGTCGGTGACGGCGCGGGAAGCCATTTCTTCATCACGCTCAAAGAGGACGGAGTGGCTGAGAAGACGACGGGCGCCAGTCACGGCACTTGGGTTGTGGTCGACAATGAAGCCCGCATCAGCTGGGACGACGGTTGGCACGACACCATCCGGAAGACAGGCTCCAGTTTCGAGAAGGTGGCCCATCGTCCCGGCCGCAGCTTTACCGATGAGCCGGACAATGTGACCAAGGCGGATTTGACCGAAGCTCAGCCCTTGTAAGGCAGGTGGAACGGCACGGGGCCGCAGTCACTCCTGCCCGGTGAGTTCAGCAGCTTTCTGGCGTGCTGCAGCGGCATCCTGTTTCATGCCCTTGGCGTCGTAGGCGGCGGCGAGCGCGATCTCCAGATCGTAGTCGTCGCCGATTCGCTTCTGCTCCCGCAGAAATGAATAGATCGCGTCGTCGTAAAGCTTCAGCTTGAACTGCGCCTGGCCCATCCGGTAATAGACACCTTCCATGTCCGGCTCCAGCTGAGCAGCCTGCCTATATTCATCGATCGAGTGCTGGTAGTCGCCCTCCGCGTAGGCGACCGAAGCGAGTCCGTAATGCGCATTGGCGTGGTTGCGGTCGAGAGCCAGAAGTTGCTGAAACGTCTGGCGCGCTTCGGGGAGCTTCTTCGCCTCCAGGAGCACAAATCCGAGGTTGTTGAACGCGCTGTCGCTGTGCGGATTCAGCTGGATCACACGACGATACTCCATTTCCGCGTTGGCTAGGTCGCCCTTGGTCGCGTAAGCGCGCGCGAGAGCAAAGTGCCCGGGGACAAAGTCTGGCCGCCGGCGAATGACCGTCTGGAGTTCCTCGATGGACTGATCGACCTTGCCTTCGCCCAGGTAACCGAGGCCGCGTTGCATGTGGCGAAGGTAGTCGCGCGAGTAAAGCCACCAACCGGCACCTCCTCCGAGGATCACAAGTACCAAGGCCAGTGTGACGAATCGACGCGCTGGGTGATCACGGTCAGGAGCAAGCTTAGCGATGACCGCGCCGAGGATAAGGCCAGAAACCAACCCGCCGATATGGGCGGCGTTATCGACGTAACTCGACATAGCTCCATAGATGAGATTGAAACCGACGAAGAACACGAGACTGCGTAACGTTCCCGAATAGGCGGCGCGTGGGAGCGAGAACTCTCCCAGATAGATGGAAGCGATCAAGGCGCCTGCAATCCCGAAGACCGCGCCGGAAGCGCCTACACTCAGCACTTGGGGATTCCATACCACGCTGGCGACACTCGCGAGGACACCCGTGATCAGGTAAATGACCCCGAAGGTCGCGTGCCCGTAAAGCGACTCGGCAAGCGATCCAAGGTCCCACAGGCACCACATGTTGAAGGCAATGTGCAGAAAACTCCCGTGAACGAACACACACGTTAGTAGTCGCCACCAGTCTCCCGACAGGGTGTAGGGTCCATAGTTGGCGCCCCAGCGAACTAGATCCTGCCCGGAGGGATTGTCGATGATGGATACCCCGGCGAACAGCATCCCCAGAAACACTGCGACACTAATCCCAAAGATCGCCTGCGTGACTATCCTCGATGTGGAGTCCCGCCGCAACCACGGCGGCGCCTCTACCCGCTGCACCGCATTGTCCGGTTCCTCGCCTCGCTGGGCGGCTTCGTGCTGTACGCACCACGAGCACAGCTTCTTCCCAAAGGAGAAGCCTGGGAGCTTGCGGCCGCATTGAACGCAATTTGCCATGAGGCAGGTCTCAGGTCACAGGTGTCAGATCGCAGGAAACCCGCCTGCAGTTACAGTTGTTGCTCATCGCCGAAGACCAGTGGCTGAAAGCTGACAACTGAGAGCCGAGAGCTTCTAGAATACCGTCACGGAGAAGATCATGCGAATTGCGTGCTCATATCGAATCTTTACCGCTGTCTTGCTATTTGCGATCAGCGCCGGTTCCAGTGCCTGGGCCGGTGACGCTTCCCTTGCTCCCACACCTCCCATGGGCTGGAACAGCTGGGACTCTTACGGTCAGACGATCGACGAAGCTCATTTCAAGGCCAGCGCCGACTGGATGGCGAAACACCTGAAGAAATTCGGCTGGCAATACATGGTGATCGACGAAGGCTG
>DATIWL010000168.1:0-15531 GCA_035519435.1 Terriglobales bacterium | reverse complement strand
TCCCGCAAGGTACTCTGCAGTCAGAGCGCGGGTATTTGGGTTCTGTCGTTCTGGTCTGGCGTGCCGGTGATTCCTCGAGGGTGAATCGCCGGGGGAAGTCCGGTTCATGTCCAGTGAGCTGGCGCCCGGGCGTTGCGGCCTCCACAGAAATCCTCCCTTCCAAGGCAGGATGGAAGCGCCGAACCGGAAAGCTCCTGAGGCGCAAATCTCAGGGTGAACATCGCGAGATGGTGCGCTCACAAGCGCCGCACTTGCGACGATTCTTTCGCTCTGCGAAAGACGGCAGCCGAAAATATCCGCGACTACGATGCGGCTCGGGTGGCTGGCCCGGGCCGCATTTGTTTGGAGCAGGTTTCAGGTCACAGGTTTCAGCTGTCCGGAGTTCAAACTCCAGCGCCCACGCGACGAGCCAGCCACCTGCCGGTCGATGGCATTCAGTTCCTTTCTTGCAAACAACGTTCGCTCGTGACCGGGCGGCCACAGGCGTGTGCGGCGCAACACGCAGACCAGACCTCGATGCTGCGCGACGCCTCTTTCATCTTATTCAGAACACATGCATTAGCCTTCGCGGGTCGCGTTCCAAGGCGCTGGTCAGCCACATGCACTTCTGCCAGTTGAAGAAGTTCGACTGACGGAGGTGAACATGGCTCGGCATGCGGTTGTCTGGTTCAAGAACACGGTGTGTCCCACACTTCTCCTGCTCATCCTGATCTCGACCATCGTCTTGGGCAACTGCTCTGCCGCTGCCCAGGATGACAACACCAACAAAGCCAACCGGGCTCTGCCTCAGCTCGGCGAAGGATGCCTGCTCTATCGCTCCCCGGTCGCGGGACGTTACGAAGCGGTGCCGCTGACCCATACCGACGTCGCGCTCGATGTACGCGGGCTGGTCGCGTCGGCTACGGTCACGCAGCAGTACTCGAATTCCACCAGCCAACCGATCGAAGCGATTTATGTCTTCCCGCTGCCGCATGATGCCGCGGTGTACGACATGGAGATTCACATCGGCAACCGGATCATCCGCAGTGTGATCAAGGAACGCGCCGAGGCGAAGAAGATTTACGAAGCGGCGAAGACTGAAGGCAAGCGCACCGCGCTCGTCGAAGAAGAGCGGCCGAATATCTTCACGACTTCCGTCGCCAATATCATGCCGGGCGATCAGATCAGCGTGCGGCTGCGTTACGTGGAGCCGCTCCGCTGGGAGGACGGCAAGATGCGGCTTGTGTTCCCGATGGTGGTCGGGCCGCGCTATATCCCGGGCACGCAAGCGGTCGGGCATGAGGGTACGGGCTGGGCTTCCGATACGAACGCCGTGCCCGACGCCTCACGCATCACTCCGCCCGTGCGCCATCCCGAAAGCCGCTCCGGACACGACATCTCGTTGGCCGTCGATCTTGACTCGGGATTCGAAGCGGCTGACGTAAAATCCATCTCCCACACCATCCATGTGAATCGCCTGTCCGACGGACGGCAGCATATTGAACTGTCGACTGGCGCAACGCTGCCCAACAAAGACTTCGTGCTCGAAGTGGAACAGGCGGAGAGTTCGCGGCCCAAAACGGTTCTGTTCCTGTCTCCCAGCGACTCGGGCGAGACCCATTTCCTGCTGGCGACGTTCCCTCCGACCGTGCAGCCCAAGGAGCGGATGCCGGTCGAAATGCTCTACATGATCGACGTCTCCGGTTCTATGTCCGGCACCTCGATCGAGCAGGCAAGGGAAGCGTTGCTCCAAGCTCTCGACAAGCTCAAACCGACGGACCGGTTTGGCATCCTCCAATTTCAAAGCGACTATCGCGAGTTTTCGCCGGAGCCGCTGCAGGCAACACCTGAAAATCTCGACACTGCCCGCCGCTATGTGCGGAGTCTCGAGGCGAATGGCGGCACCGAGATGTTGCCTGCTCTCCGCCACCTCATGCGGAAGCCTGTTACGCCTGGCTATCTGCGCCACATCATCCTTCTGACCGATGGCGACCTCGGCAATGAGGAAGAAATCTTCTCTGCCATGAGGTCGGAACTCGGCAATGCACGCCTGTTCACGGTCGCGATCGGCAGTGCACCGAATCTGTTTCTCGCGACCAAGATGGCGCAATTTGGACGCGGCACGTTTACTCATATCGCCGACGTCAGCGAGGTGCGCGATCAGATGACGCACTTGTTCGACAGTATCGACAGCCCCGTCCTTACCGATGTGAAGCTGACATTCACCGGAGTTGAGGTAAGCGATGTCTATCCGGAGCGCGTACCCGACCTCTTCCTGCGCCAGCCGCTGCTGGTCTATGGAAGGATCACGAAGGGCAGTACTGGAACAGTGCATCTCACCGCGAGCGCGGGGAATGACCCCTACGAGGCCAGCATTCCGTTCGACGCGTCGAAGGCGACATTCCATCCCGGCATCACGACGATCTGGGCGCGCCAGCGTGTCGAAGATCTGATGGATCACTGGCGCCACTCTGATGAAAAAGGCCAGGCCGAGATTCGCGGCAGCGTGATCGCGCATGCGATCCGCTACAACCTGGTGACCCGCTTCACGTCGCTGGTCGCGGTCGAGGAAGTCGTGGTCAACAAGGGAGGCCAGAACAATAGCGTCGCCGTTCCTACGGAAATGCCCGCGGGCTGGCAGATGGACAAAGTGTTCGGCGCGCCAGCTACCGGCACCACGGACGAATTCTTCGAGACACTCGGCATCACGTTGCTGGTGACGGGAATCGGGTTGTGGCTGCTGTCGCGGAAACAGCGACTGGCAGCTGTGTCCGCGAGGACGCGGCTATAGCTGCGTCTTCCTCCGCCTGAAGCGCGGATTCGGAACTACTAAAGGATGTCGACCGTGATTTGCTGGGCCACAGACGAAACGAGCAGGAGCACTCCGATGAAGACTCTACGCATTGCCGCCACGGTGCTCCTGCTCGCGGGAGCCTGTCTCACCGCCCGCGCCGCTTACATGCGAGCGAAGGCGGACCTGGCAGGCATACTGGTCCGGCGCGCGTGGAATGAGAGCGCGCAGTCCGGCAAGCCCAGGGCTCCATGGCCGTGGGCCGATACGCATCCGGTGGCGCGGCTGCAGATTCCGCATCTTGGCTACGACGAAATCGTCCTCGACGCCGCCACGCCGCGAGTCCTGGCCTTCGGTCCGGCGCGGCTGCTCAGCAGCGCCGCCCCCGGAGAGCCGGGCAACATCGTGGTCGCCGGGCACCGCACGAGCTGGTTTCGACCGCTGGAAGGAATTGCGCAGGGCGATGCCATCCAACTCGACTGGTATGACTCACACGGTGGGCTGCACAGCCGTCACTACGCGGTGAGCGCGATTCGCGTTGTCGAACCAAAGGATGTGGCGTTGCTGGCACCGACGTCCGAAGACGCGCTCACACTGATTACCTGCTACCCATTTGGGCGGAGCTCGCGCTCGCCGCAACGGTTCGTGGTGCGGGCGGAACCGCTTTAGCGATGCCTCCGGAATGGGCGCTTGACATTGGGATGTAATTACTGTATTTTCTGTATTAACAGAAATTACAGAATTCTCACAATGCCACTGACATCGGTCGAACAGCGTTTCATCCTGCACTGGGGAGAGATGGGGACGCGCTGGGGCATCAACCGCACCGTTGCCCAAGTGCATGCCCTGCTCTTCATTTCTGCGAAACCATTGCATGCGGAAGATATCGCCAGCACACTGACCGTGGCACGGTCGAACGTCAGCACCAGCCTGCGCGAGTTGCAGGGCTGGGGGATCGTCCGGGTAGTTCACGTGCTTGGTGACCGCCGCGACCACTTCGAATCCGAGAAAGACGTGTGGGAGATTTTCCGCATCATTGCCGAGGAGCGGAAGCGGCGGGAAATCGATCCAACACTGCGTGTTTTGCAGGAATGCGTCGGCGAACTGAAGAAATCGCAGCCAGCCAGCTCTTATACCCGCGAGCGCCTGGAAGAGATGCTCGAGTTCCTGACCACGACATCGGGCCTCTTCGAGGAACTCATCCATATGCCGGGCGGAGCGCTGAAGGGGGTAGCGCGCTTGCGGGGTAAGTTGAAGGGCCTGTTCACGAAGAAGTCTCGAAAGGAAGGAGCATGATTTCTCTGGTATCTGACATGACGGACCGCAAAGGGCGTCACGCGCACGGCTGGTTGTTCTTCGACGCCGAGTGTGCCCTATGTCGGCGTATCGCCCGCTGGCTGGCACGGCCGATGCACCGGCGAGGCATGGCACTGGCTCCGCTCCAGGATCCACGAGTCGGAGCTTTGCTGGGTCTCACACGGGCTGAACTGCTGCGCGAGATTCGCTACGTTACCACGGATGGGACGCAAACGGCGGGCGCCGACGCTGTGCTCGCTGTACTACGCGAGATCTGGTGGGCACAACCAATCGTGTGGATGTCAGCACTGCCGGGCGCCCTGCCTTCCATGCGCGCCGCCTATCGATGGATTTCGCGGCATTCTCGTTGCCCGTCTCATCGTTACCTGGGCACTGAGATTGCCCGCGGATGCGACTAACTGTCGTGGAGGTCGTCGGGTGACGAAACTGACATTTGCAGATCTGTGGCGGCCAAGCGGAACGGTAGACCGCACCTCCTATGCTCTGGTGGGATTGCTGGGATTCGCGCTGAAGCACAATCTCGATCGTCTGATCGCCACTTTTGGATTCCATCGCCAGTGGACTCTGTTCAACTACTGGCTTCCGCTGCGAGATGTTGCTCGGATCACCAGCCTGCGCTCTGCCGAGGGAGCATTTCTTGCCACCATGGTGGCGTTTGCTCTTCCCTTTGTATGGGTGGGCACGGTCTTGACCACAAAGCGGCTGCGCAGCGCCGGACTCCCTGCCTCGCTGGTGCTGTTGTTCTTCGTTCCCTTTCTCAATCTGATCTTCTTTCTGATGCTCTGCCTCTGGCCGGCTCGAAGCCAGGCAACTGGCGGCCCTCCCCAGCCTGCCGGGCGGGCTTCGATCGCGCGATTGCTTCCAGAGAGCGCATTCGGAAGCGCAGCACTGTCTTTGTTGATGTCAGTACCGATCGGACTAGGCATCGCGATGATTGGTGTGCGCGTCCTTATCGGCTACGGGTGGGGACTTTTCGTGGCCATGCCCTTCACGATGGGGTTCATCGCCGCACTGATTTATGGATATCGCCAGCCGCGCAGTCTGGGAAGCTGTGTGGGTGTCGGCGCGCTTTCTGTCGCGCTGGTGGGGCTGGCTTTATTCGTGGTAGCGGCTGAAGGGATCCTCTGCCTAGCCATGGCCATCCCGATCGCTTTGCCTCTGGCGGCTCTTGGCGGATCGTTTGGTTACTGGGTGCAACGAGCGCGCTGGGTTCGCCAGGGCGGCCCGGCGGTTATCTCCGTGGCGCTCTTATTTGCTCCGAGCGTTCAGTGGATGGAGCATTCGGTTGCGCCGAGAGCCCCCGAATACGTGGTGCGCTCGTCGATCGACGTGCAGGCACCGCCGGAGAAGGTGTGGAAGGAAGTCGTTGCCTTCACGGAAATTCCGGCACCCAAGGAATGGCTGTTTCGCTCGGGGATCGCGTATCCGATCCGGGCTGAGATTCGGGGGATGGGCGCGGGCGCGGAGCGTCGCTGTGTGTTCTCCACCGGCGCATTTGTAGAACCGATCCAGATATGGGATGCGCCGCACAGCTTGAAATTTTCAGTGACTTCGAATCCTGCTCCGATGGAAGAATGGACGCTCTATTCGCACATCGAGCCGCCACATCTGCATGGATTCCTGGTTTCGAATGGCGGGCAGTTTCTCTTGACGCCACTACCCGACGGAGGCACACGGCTGGAGGGTACGACGTGGTACCACCACGGGTTGTGGCCAGCGCAGTACTGGCGGCTCTGGTCCGATGCAATTATTCACCGCATTCACATGCGCGTGCTGACGCACATCCGCGAAGCGGCGGAACACAGTTGAGCCTGTTCGCAATGCAGATGCTGCCACGTCACCGCAGATTGCTGACCATGGTGATCTGACGCTCGGCGGAGTCGTTCATGACGACTTTCTTTCCGTCAGCGGACGCGGCCATCCAGAACGGCGAGGTCTGCAACGAGGTCAGATCCCGCGCAACTCCGCTGGCGGGGTCGTAGAGCGTGAGGTGCGAGCGTCCGTCGGGCAGGTCAGCGACGAGCAGAACGCCATCTTTCGTCACTGTCCAGCTCGCCCACGTTCTTGGACGCATGATCGGCGAGATAGCGATTTCTTCGCTACCCTTCAGAGGAACACGCCAGATTTCCGGATTCGGATACCTGGACTTTGAGTAGTAGATGTTTCCATCTTGCGATTCGAGCGCCGCGAACCCGCCCTGCTGCGTGACCTGAATTTCCGGGCCGCCGGCGACAGCGACTTTCCACACCTGGTAGTCTCCAGTTCGATCAGAAGCGTAATAGACGAAGCGGCCGTCGCGAGAAAAGCTCGGTACACAGCCTTCCGCGATCGGACGGGCGCGGTCGGGATGATCCACAGGCGCAAGGAAGACGAACGTGGCGTCATGCCAGGGCGCGTCAAAGACCAGGCTCTTGCCGTCGGGCGACCAGCGTGGCGTTCCGGCGCTGTCGGTGAAGCTGATCTGGACAGGATCGGAGCCATCGGCATTGCTCATCCAGATCTGCCAGGGACCGGAGCGATTCGACATGAACGCGATCTTCCCGCCGTCGGGTGAGATCTGCGGCGCAGCATTGCCGCTGTCGCCGGGGATGATGGTGCGGAACTCGGCAGGCCGCAGGTCATCATGCATCTCTCGCGCGGGCAGGGTGGCCATGCGGGTTTTCTGCTCGATCCGGATGGCAGGCGCGGCGTCGACCTTGGGAGCCGTTGACGCCTGTGCCTGCTCGGCATAACGCACCGTGAGTTCTTTCTTCTCAGCCTTCTCCTTCCGGAGAGCTTCAAGGAGCGCCCGCTGCGTATTGCGAGCGCCGAGATTCCACGAGGCGCCAATCAAGCCGCCGACGATCAGAGCTGCAGAGGCCGCGATCCAGATCGGCCAGCGCCGGAATGTCGTGCTTGGGATTGAGGGAGGCAATTCCGGGGGAATGGAAATGGACTCTGATGCGACTGGCGATGACGCAAGGGCCTCGGCCGATTCCGCAGAGGGCGTGCCGGCCGGCGCTGTGTCGCACTCTTCGACGATCTCGTCGCGCGTGAGCTTTCCAATGAACCGGTACCCGCGCCGGGGAAGCGTCTCGATATACTTCGGTTCGTCGGCGGAATCGCACAGAGTTTCGCGGAGCTTGTTAACGGCGGCATTCAGGCCGTGGCTGGCGTCGACGAAGTGCCCCTCGTCCCAGAGCCGCCGCTGAAGCTCGTCGCGCGAGACCAGCTCGCCAGGCCGCGATACGAGTAAGGCGAGAATTTCGAACGGCTGCCGAGCCAGCTTGAGTCGAACTCCGTCTCGCCAGATCTCCTGCGTTGTCAAATCGGCTTCGAAGGGTCCAAATCGAACGCGGCTGAGTGGTCCGTCCTGATTCATGAATCGACTCCTGTCGCCCGCTTCCCACATTTGCCATCGGCCGGCAACGCGAGGCACACCAAACCTTGTCCCGTAATACGCACGGGGGCCCAGACAAGTTCCCTTGTATTGTTGACGCGCGGGAAGCTGATCCGTAAGCGATTGTGTGGCCTTCGGGGCATGGAAGCCGATTCAACTAGAGGCTTCCAGAATGATGGACCAGCTGCAATTCCAGACCACTCGGCGGCACGGGAGAGGCTCGCGTCTCCGAATTGCGCCGAACCGTAAGGAGAGTAAGCGTTTCTACGCCGGCGGTGTGGGCGGCGTCCAGAATCTTCAGGACGTCCGCAAAGGGAGCGCGGGTATCAGCCTTGATGTAGAGCGTCTTGTCGGAACGCCTGGAAAGCTCACGGCGGATGACTCCCGCGAGGTCCCTGTTCTCAACGGGGTTAATTCCAAAGTACACACGGCCATTGCCGGTGATGGTCATCACGGCGGCGTCTTCTTTGTCCGCACTCGGAACCGGCACCGCGCTGGCGGCGAAGGGCATGTCAACACTGATCCCTTTCTGCAGGGGAACCTGCGCGGTGGACTGGGTGGTTGTCGAAACCGCGATGGCAATAAGGGTTAGACCGAGCAGACACACTACGAGTACGTGCTTCATGTGTGAGACTCCTTTCGACCTATGCAGGCTGGATAGTTAGGGTTTCACTCCACCAAGGGACGCGGTGGCCAGGCTGCCGCCGAGTCCCATGGTTTCGACGGCGGACGATGGCACGATGACCATCGATCCGCGTTCCTTGATGGCTTCATACAGCATGTTCATGGCGCGCAGATGCAATGCGGTTGGATTCTCCGTGTAGGCGGACGCCGCCTGCACGAAGCTGTTGGAGATTTCCGTCTCCGCCTGCCCCAGGATGATTCGGGCCTGACGCTCGCGTTCCGCCTGCGCCTGCCGCGACATGGCGTCTTCCAAGCCCTGCGGAATACGGACGTCGCGAATCTCGACCGACTGCACCGTGATGCCCCACGGATTGGTTTTCTCGTCGAGGATGCGCTGCAATTCGCGACCCAGCGTCTCGCGCTCGGTGATCATCTGCGCCAGTTCGTGCCGGCCGATCGACTCGCGCAGCGCGGTCTGCGCGCTCATGTTGATGGCGTCGACGAAATTCTCGACTTCGAGAATGGACTTTTCCGCGTTCCAGACAAGCCAGAAGACGATCGCATCCACATTCACCGGAACCGTGTCGCGGGTGAGTGTCGATTCCGCCGAGACGCTGGCCACGCGCACGCGCTGATCGACGTAGGGACTGAGCGTCTCGATGACAGGAACAATAGAGACAAGTCCCGGCCCTCGCAGGCCAGCATACTTCCCCAAGCGGAGCAGCGCGACCTTTTCCCACTGCTGCACGATCTTGATCGAGAACAGGAGATAGACGCCAACCAGACTGAACCCGATCAGCCACGCCGGATTTTGCCTGTCGCCGGCAATGAGGATTCCGACCACCAGGCAGATTGCAAATGCCGCAACGGCAACTCGGTTCGTGCGAGCGAATTCACCTTTCGTCAACATGGCTTATCTCCTCCGCGTCGATTCCGACGCCAGTTCCCGCAGTTCCTCGATCAGCTCTTCGACTGTGAATCCCGCAGCCCCTGCGCGCGCCACGCAGTCGCCGACAATTTGGTGCAATTGGCGCTCCCGCTCGGCGTCGCTGCGCTTGATTTTTTGCGCGCTGATGAACGTCCCCGTCCCCTGATGCGTTTCGAGCAATCCGCCCAGTTCCAGCTCGCGGTAGGCGCGCACCACGGTATTCGGATTGATGGAAAGATCGACCGCCAGCTGCCGCACCGTGGGCAGCTGGTCCCCTGCCGCGAGCGAACCGGAAGCCATCCCGCCGCGCACCTGGTCGATGATCTGACGGTAGACCGGGACGCCGCTGTGCAGGTCGAGCCGGAAGCGGAAGGCCGTGGCCGAGGACTGGTGGCTCATGACGATATCCAGTGTACTATAACACTAGTACATTATGTCAAGAGGAAAGTCAGGAGCTCTCTAAGCGGAAACCGCAGACCGATGGAATTGGAGGAGTAGAAGGTAAGAATCCATTGTCCGTGAGTGAAATCGCGAGTGGGTGTTAAAGAACTGGCTTTTCCTCAAGAACAGTCAAAATCCTGGGAATACAAAACGCCTTGAAATCCAAAAATATTCGCTTGTAACGCATCCTCACACAATTTCTTTTTCAAGAATCTAGCGAAAAAGAGTTTTTCAACACCCACGCGATATTACGTCAACAATCCTTTGGGGTGAGGTGATGGCGGCCAGGCTCCCCATAGCGGTCAACGCAGCCACGTCCGTTCATTGCAGCCACGACCGTTCCATTTCGGAATGGGATCGCTTTCCGTTCCCGATTTTTCGGCTACGACAGCCGCCTCCGGCGAGAGAATGCAACCGACACCTCAAACGAACGTAGTTGTTTCGCCTCTCCGAGCAGTTTCCCCCGTTGAGGCACGGCACGCCCTGAGACGAGAATCCGAGCGCAGATCTGTCAGTGGCTGCCTGAAAGGAGACCAAATCATGTCCAAGTATGTTGTCCTCGCTTTCTTCTTGCTCACCATGACTGGTAGCACCCTTGGCCAGAACTGGACGCAGGAGTGCTCCTACACCTTCACCACCGGGAACGGGCAGAACTACTTGCAATCCTGCGTGACCGTGAACGGAAATGTCACGCACTTCGAGAGTCCGTCAGGATCCGAAGATATCGGTTCCCCTCCTTGGAATCGCGGCGAAGGCTACGCCTTCTGTGAAACATCCGGCAGCCCCACGCCCTACTACGATTTCGCTGGATTCGGCGATAGCGGCAATTGGCAAGCACCGGTTCTCTTGCATTCCACCGCAACATCGGTTCAGATCGCCCGTACGTCGAGTAACAATATTTGGACCCTCAAGCAGACCTTCACCCAAAACGCAGGCACTGCCAATCTCAAAGTTGTCATGTCTGTCAAAAATAACAGCGCGGTTTCGCGGAACATTCGATTCATGCGGTGGGTCGCCGCCAGCGCTAACAACGATCATTTCCACAACACTTTTACTTCGAGCTTCACAAGTGTATTTGCGTGGGCAGGCTTTGGGTTGGTCATGCAGAATGTGCCGCCGTGGACAGATCTTGCCGGCGGTTATGTGCAATGGACACCCGTCGGTCCCGATCCTTGCAACCCGTTTCAGTATGTAGTCAAAAACATGGACCTTCCGCTCGTTAACAGCACTGGTTCCATGTATCTTTACTATTTGATGACGATCCCACCGAAAGCATCAAGAAGCATTGCTCTGACGTATAAAGCAATGTAGAGATGTTGCCTTCCCGAGTAGTCCAGGCCGACTAGCTGGTACTTCGTACGGAGGGAATCACTTCGCAGAAAAGGACGGTGTGTCAATTTGACGTGAACGGGCGATTGCACTCAGAACGTTGTTCCGGGAGTTGGCGAACATGGCGATGTTGCGCCCTCAAAACAACCCTCTTTACTGGGGTTGTGAAGAGTCCTTGTCGTCGCTGCTAAATAGCACGCGCACGTCATCAATCGACGTCAGAATGAGAACAAAGACGCATCCAAACAGGCCAATCAAAAACATCCCTTCCAGAACGCGAATCGCAAAGATCAGCATCTCCGACCTCGGGCAGGCTTCTCCGCGTTCAGTTCACCAGAAAGGTCGTAAAGAGTTCATAAAGAAATGCAGGATGGATTCGTCGCACACAGGGGTTTTCAGTCCTTGGACCTCAAAAGCCGACCGGCAGGGCTTTCTATTTCGGTGACGCGCTCCCCAACCCCTTCACATTTTCCTGTAGAAACTGCCGGATCGCCGACCACGCCTTCTGATTCTGCTCGTAGGTGTAGCCACCGTGATCGGCGCCTGGAACCGTGAGCAGCTGGTTCGGGACCTTGGCCGCGTCGAGCGCCTTGTGCAGGCGTACCGCCTGCGAATAGGGAACGAGGGAGTCGCGGTCACCGTGAATGGTGATGATCGGAGGCGTGTTGCCGGTGACGTAGTTGATCGGCGACACGCGCTTCGCGATCTCGTCCGCATTCGCCTGGTTGCCGAGCCACACGACGGCGTATCCCTTGGCATTCGGCCCGTGCAGTTCGTCGAGGACGTCGGTGATGCCGAACCAGTTCACGATCGCCGCTACTCGCGGATCGCCATTTGTGCCCGGCGCCCCGCTCCAGTAGTTTTCGGTTCCGCGGCACTCGCGATCGAATCCGGCGGCCGGCGTGAGCATGCCGGTGATGAGGGCGAGGTGGCCTCCGGCTGATCCACCCTGCAGCACGACGCGCTGCGGATCGAAGTTGTATTCCTTGGCATGCGCAAAGACCCAATGCAGCGCGCACCGGCAATCTTCAACCGCCGCCGGAGCCAGCGACACGCGCCCGAGCCGGTACTCGACATTGACCGCGGCAAAGCCCATCTGCAGGTAGGGCATCATTTCGAGCACACGCTCTTCTTTGGTGCCCTCCACCCATCCGCCGCCATGGATCACGATGACGACGGGGGTCGGTCCTTTCGCCTCCGCCGGACGGTAGACGTCGAGCTTGTTCTCGTAGTTGTTGGCGGTGTGATAGACGATGTTCGTCTGAACTTCGAAGCGGAACATCTCCGCCGCGAAGGTTGCGGCGTCGGTTTGCGCGAGACAGGTTGAGGCGAGAAAGAAGAGGGAAACAATCAATAAGAGTTTGCGCATGAGTTCCTCGAATGGAGTGATTTATACACACTAACCGCGATTCTCACTTCCGTACCACGCAGCCGGTGACGAACCATCAATAGAATTTGGCTTCGCGATGTCATCATAGCAACTCCAGCCCAGTGTCTGAGCAGGTGTACACTACGCGTCATGAAACGCTTTCTTGTGCGGCAATGGATTCTGATTGCGTCCGTTCTTGCCGTTTCCTGCATTAGCCAGGAATCGAAACCCTTGCAAGAGCATCTTTCTTTGCCTTCCAAGGACTGGGGCGTGGTACTGGATCTGCCGGGATTTGTTGTGAAGAGTGTCGAGACTAAGCCAGACGGTCGGCGCTACATGGTGGCGGACAATGAAGCCACAAACGTCGTGGTATCGCTCACCTTAGAGGAAGTCAAGTCTGAGACTCGATCAGGTTCCTGTCGCGAGTCGCTAGAGAAGAAGAGTAAGAAGGTGCCGATGAAGGTTGAAAACGTCACCTTCTCACGTTCCGGCGATATTGACATCATGCAATATATGGTTCCCGAGTTCAGGGGACAGCGCCTCAACCAGAAAAGCGTGTTCGCTTGTCAGTTTTACGATGATACTTATATTGACCTGCACGTATCTAAGATCAACTACCAGACGGCAGACGACCCTCTTTTTGCCGGCGTTCTCAACTCGATGCACATCGACAGAGTGCAAAAATCCAGCCTGGAATTGGTGCAAGAGGCGAGCCGTCTTTACCTTCAACGTGACTACAAAGGTGCAATCCAGCCCTACTCAAAGGCACTGGAGCTTGAGAAGACTACTCCAAGACTTGATAAGACTATCTGGTACGTGCTCGTCGATAACCTCGGCATGTCGTATGGGATTACCGGCGACCTGCAGCGAGCGAAGGAAACCTTCGAATTCGGGTTGAGCAAGGATTCGACCTATCCGATGTTTTACTACAATTTGGCCTGCACATATGCCGAAATGGGCAATGCTGACGAGGCTGGGAATTACCTGAAAAAGGCCTTTGACTACAAGGCCAACGTTTTGCCTGGCGAGAACATGCCTGATCCCCGTAAGGACGATTCTTTTAAGAAGCTGATGAAGAAGAAGGAGTTCCGAGATTTAGCCGATTCGCTCGTCGGCTCGCACTGAAGGCTGCGGCCTATGCCAACTTGGCGGCCGGAAAGCGCGATAACCAACTACATGCCGCCCCCCACCTCAAACCCATACCTCCTCAACAGCTCCGCTGACGCAGGCGTCTTGATGTAATTCACGAATGCCTTCGCCGTCTCTTTTTCCTTCGACGACTTCAGCACGACGCATGCCTGCTCGATCGCCGGATAGTCAGCAGCCGGAATCTCGATATAGCGACCTTTATCTTTCATCGTCGGCGAGAGCGCCAGCGACAACGCCACAATCCCCACATCCGCCGCGCCTGAAACTACAAACGACGCCGTCTGCGAAATGTTCTCGCCCAGCACGAAGCGGACCGCAACCTTGTCGTAGACACCTTCTTTCTTCAGCGCCGCCACCGCCGCTTGTCCATAGGGCGCATGCTGCGGATTGGCGATGGCGATCTTCTTGATCGCAGGATTGGTCAACACTGCGAGGCCGGCGCTGATATCAAGCTTCGAGTCCGACGGCGCCCAAATCACAATCTTTCCCGTGGCGTACTGATAGAGAGTGCCGGGTTCGGCGAGGCCGGCGGCGTCGAGCTTCTTCGCATAGTCGAGATTGGCGGAGAAGAAGACATCGAAGGGGGCGCCGTTCTGGATCTGCTGGAAAAAGTTGCCCGATGATCCAAACGTAAGCTTGACGGTCTTGCCCGTCTCTTTCTGGTAGCGGGCGGCGATGTCGGCCATGGCGAATTGCAGATCGGCAGCGGCGGCGACGGTGATCTCCTGGGCGGCACAGGAAGCAGCTGCCAGCAGGATGAGGACCACGACGGCAACTGGGTGGCGTAGGCGTCGAAATTTGGTGTGGTTAATCAATGTGATGTCCTTCCTTCGGATAAAATGCGCTCACCGGATTCCCTGTCGTCCGTCTGAAAACAAAGTGCAGTATTCCAGAGGAGTTCCCATGTCACGAGCAATATGTTATGTCTTCCTGACGCTTGTACTCGTAGCGGCCGCAGTCGCCGAACCGGCGCTCACAACCCAGCCCACGGTATGGGCCAGCAAGCCCGATGCAGCCGCGTTCGAGAAGATCGTCAACGACCGGCTGGCCGCCGGACAGAAATCCATCGACAAGCTGGTCGCAGTGAAAGGCGCAAGGACGATCGAGAACACGCTCGTGCCCTACGACGAAGCTATCCGACAGATTAACACCGGAAATTATCTGGCCAATATGATGTTCCAAATTCATCCGGACGCAGCGTTCCGCGACCTGGCAACGAAACTGACGGAGAAGGCGACGTCGGCGCTGACAGCATTGTCCCTGAACCGCGACGTGTATAAAGCGCTGTCCGCCGTCGATACTTCCAAGGCCGATGCGGCGACGCGTTACTACGTCCAGCGCACGCTGCTGGAATTCCAGCTGGCCGGGGTGGACAAGGACGACGCCACGCGCTCCCGCATCAAGCAGCTGAACGACGAACTGACGAATGAAGTCACGATGTACGAGCGCAACATTGCTGACGATCAGCGCAGCGTGGTCGTGGCCGGTGCCGCCGACCTCGACGGCATGCCGCAGGACTACATCGACCGCCACAAGCCCGGCGCGGACGGCAAGATCACGATCACAACCGACTATCCTGACGCGCTTCCTATCTTCAAGTTCGCCAGGAATACCGACCTGCGGAAGCGCCTGATGGAGCAGTTCGACAACCGCGCTTACCCCAAGAACCGCGACTTGCTGATGAAGATGATGCAGACGCGCTACCAGATCGCGACCTTGCTCGGCTATGCGTCCTGGGCCGACTACAACGCGGCCGACAAGATGGCGGTCAATGGGCAGAACATCGCACAGTTCATTCACGATCTCGACGCAGCCACGGAGCCGGTGGCGCGGCGCGAATATGCCATGCTGCTGGCCGAGAAGCAGAAGAACGATCCGAGCGCGAAAGAAGTCTGGGAGTACGAGGCCAGCTATTACAAGGAGCAACTGCGGCGTTCGAAGTACAACTTCGACTCGCAGAGCGTGCGCCCATACCTGCCGTACGACGCGGTGAAAAAGGGGATCATGGATGCGGCAGCCAATCTGTTCCAGGTGAGCTTCAAACAGGAAATGAACGTACCCGCGTGGGATCCGACGGTCGAGACCTATGACGTGATCGACCACGGAAAGATGATCGGGCGTTTTTATCTCGACATGCATCCACGGCCGGGCAAGTTCAGCCACGCGGAGATGGTGCCGGTGCTGGACGGCATCAAGGGAAAACAATTGCCGGAAGCGACGCTGGT
>DATIWL010000167.1:0-19586 GCA_035519435.1 Terriglobales bacterium | reverse complement strand
CCCCTGCTGCCAAGCCTCCGGTAAGAACTCCTGTAGCCAGTGTTGCTCCAGAGCCTCTCGCCATCATCCACACCACTGTCGGGGATATGCACTGCCGGTTGTTCGAGAAGCAGGCACCCATCGGCGTCGCGAACTTTATCGGCCTTGCCGATGGGACGAAAGAGTGGGTCAACCCGATTTCTCACGCGAGGAAACACGGCGTTCCTCTCTATGATGGGACAATCTTTCACCGCGTGATCCCGGATTTCATGATCCAGGGTGGCGATCCTGCAGGCAATGGGGCTGGGGATCCCGGCTACAAGTTCAAGAACGAAGTTTCTGCTGACGTGCGCTTTGATCGTCCCGGCAGGCTGGCTTACGCCAACTCGGGGCCCGATACGAACGGTTCGCAGTTCTTCATCACCGAGGATGTGGCCCATAGCGCGCACCTCACCGGTCACTACACCATCTTTGGACAATGTGACGCAGCAGCCATCGAACTGGTAAAAAAGATCGCGCGCATGACACGGGACCCCAGCAATGACCGCCCGTTCCATCCCGTGAAGATCACGCACATCGAAATTCAACGCGGCGCCGCCACCGCTGCGAAGCCGCCGGCCCCAAGGGCGGCAGGAGCCAAGCCGCCGGCCGGAGTGAAGAAGCCCCAACAGTAGCGATTTAATCTCAAGAGCGAGGAGATCTATGGCACGCACACCCGGGACTTATGCTGTCTTCCAGACCAGCGAAGGCGAAATCGTCTGCCGCCTGTTCGAAAAAGACGCTCCCAAGACCGTCGCTAACTTCACCGAATTGGCCGAAGGCAAACGCGAGTGGACTCATCCAAGCACCCGCGCCAAGAGCAAGAACCCGCTCTACAACGGGACGATCTTCCATCGCGTGATTCCCGACTTCATGATCCAGGGTGGAGACCCGCAGGGCAATGGCATGGGCGGCCCCGGCTACCAATTTGAAGACGAAACTAAAGGCTCGCCGCACCGCTTCGACAAGCCGGGAAAGCTGGCTATGGCGAATGCCGGCCCGAACACGAATGGCTCGCAGTTCTTCATCACTGTCGCCAACACGGAATGGCTCACCGGCAAGCACACGATTTTTGGCGAAGTTGTGGAAGGTCACCGCATAGTGGAGAAGATTTCTAAGGTAGCCCGCAACCGCCAGGACCGCCCGAACAAAGATGTGGTACTCACATCGTTGATGATCGAGCGAGCCTAGCTGGCGAGCCTAGGCTCGCGCAGGCGCTTGGTGATTCTCAGGTTTTTTCCCGGTTTCACTCCGCAGTGGTGTGCAGAGTTATCCGTGCACAGCTGTAGGCAGGGGTGGCTTTGCCCTTGACCTCTGCACCAACCAGATGATCAGCGCGACGAGCGCTCCCAGCATCGCTAGCGGAATGAGAATTAGAAGGACCAGCCAGCTGAATCCCAAGGAGTCGACATCACCGCCAATCACCCCCTGCGGAGCACGGCGGACGCTGCCCCCGATCGCCGCGGCGTCGCCGCCAACGGAAGCGCCATTCTCTACCACAATATCGCCGCCCATCGTGGCGACATCGCCGCCGATGGAACCTCCCAGTTCGACGACGATCTTCCCACCCATGGCAAACGCGTCGCCGCTGACCGCGCCGCGTACATGGATGGAGCATCCGAAGCAGGTTGCTTCCCCAGCCTTTTCGTTGGGTTGCACCCAGATATCACGGCCTGTCTGCACTCTCTCGGATCCGCCAGAAGAATCCGGTTGTGCTGCGAGAAAGACGCCTGCGAACGCCACCAGAACCAACAGTTTCGCTAATTTTCGGATGTTCACGTCGTCCCCCGATTGAGTTCAGTGTACAAGGTTGCCGGCTTCCAAAACGGGCACGATGCCGAGTGACCAAGGATTACGCGGTTGTGACATCCTGCACACTGTCAAGTGATGTCTCCCTCGCCAATCCGTGCAAATTCTTTATAATTGATGACTTCATTCACTCATAGCGGAGGCTCGACGCATGGCAGGTTTCAACGGCGTTCCCGTCCCAGCTGATGGACAGCGGATCGAGTACAGCAACGGCAAATACCGCGTTCCCGACCGCCCCATCATTCCGTTCATCGAAGGAGACGGCACTGGACGCGACATCTGGAAGGCTTCCGCACGGGTATTCGACGCTGCCGTCCAAAAAGCCTATGGCGGCAAGCGCGCGGTCGCCTGGTACGAGGTTTTCGCCGGCGAGAAGTCCAAGGCGAAGTTCGACACCTGGCTGCCCGACGACACTGTCAACGCCATCCGCGAATTCCGTGTCGCTATCAAAGGTCCGCTGACAACGCCCGTCGGTGGCGGCATTCGTTCGTTGAACGTCGCTCTCCGCCAGATTCTCGACCTCTACGCCTGTGTGCGTCCGGTGCGCTACTACAAGGGCGTCCCTTCGCCGGTAAAGCATCCCGAGCGCATGGACGTTGTAATCTTCCGCGAGAACACCGAAGACGTATACGCCGGCATTGAGTGGGAGCAAGGTACGGCCGAAGCCGCGAAGCTGATCGAGTTCCTGAACAAGGACATGCTCAAAGGGGGCAAGAAGCAGGTGCGCCTTGATTCGGGTGTCGGCATCAAGCCGATCTCGGTAACGGGTACAAAACGCCTCGTCCGCATGGCAATTCAGTACGCGCTGGAAAATGGCCGCAGAACAGTCACGCTGGTTCACAAGGGCAACATCCAGAAGTTCACCGAAGGCGCGTTCCGCAAGTGGGGATACGAGATCGCCACCCAGGAATTCCGCGACAAGGTCATTACCGAACGCGAGAGCTGGATCATCGACAACAAAGATAAGAATCCAAATCTCTCGGTCGCTCAGAACGCCGAACTGGTCGAACCCGGTATGGAATTTGCTCCACCAGAGTTTCGCCAATCCGTCGAAAAAGAAGTACAGCAGGTTCTGGATTCGATCTACGTGACGCACGGCCAAGGCGCATGGAAGAAGAAGATCATGGTCAACGACCGCATCGCGGACTCGATCTTCCAGCAGGTCGTCACGCGCGCGGATGAATATAGCGTCCTGGCTACTCCGAACCTCAACGGCGACTACATTTCCGACGCCTGCGCAGCCCAGGTCGGCGGTCTGGGTATCGCGCCGGGCGCCAATATCGGCGACGGCTACGCCATTTTCGAAGCCACCCACGGCACCGCTCCGAAGTACGCCGACAAAGACGTCATCAATCCCGGTTCGGTCATGCTGTCGGGCGTCATGATGTTCCGCTTCCTCGGCTGGCACGAAGCTGCGGATCTGATTGAGCAGAGTCTGGAGCGGACGATCGACCAGAAGAAAGTCACGTACGATTTTGAGCGCCTGATGCCGGGCGCCACCAAAGTAAAGACCAGCGAATTCGCCGGCTACATCATCGCCAATATGACGGCAGAAGTATTTAGCACAGCATAAAGGCAGATGTCAGCCCTCGGCTGTCAGCCTGCACCGCTTGCGCTCGACAACACTGCATGCCCCGTATGGGTTGCGCTGAGAACTGACAACTGAGGGCTGACAGCTGCCTTTCCGAAAGGACTCATCATGCGCAAAAAAGTAACGATTGTAGGTTCCGGAAACGTCGGCGCGACGGCTGCTCACTGGATCGCGTCCAAAGAACTGGCCGACGTCGTCCTCATCGACATCATTGAAGGCGTGCCACAGGGCAAAGGGCTCGACCTGCTCGAAGCCATGCCTGTCGAGAAGCGCGATTCCTACGTGATCGGTACCCAGGACTACGCCGACACGGCCAACTCCGACATTGTCGTCATTACGGCAGGTATTCCCCGCAAGCCCGGCATGAGCCGCGACGATCTGCTCAATACGAATCACAACATCATGCGGGATGTTGTCGCGAAAGCGGTGAAGTATTCGCCCAATTGCATTCTGATCATCGTCTCGAACCCGCTCGACGCCATGGCCCAGGCCGCATACAAGATGAGCGGTTTCCCGCGCGAGCGTGTCATCGGTATGGCTGGCGTGCTCGATTCTGCCCGCTTCCGTACTTTTATTGCGCAGGAACTGAAGGTCAGCGTGGAGAACGTTACTGCATTCGTCCTCGGCGGACATGGCGACACGATGGTTCCGCTCGCCCGCTATTCCACTGTCGCGGGCATTCCGATTACCGAATTGATGGACCAAGCCACTCTTGATCGCTTGATTCAACGCACGCGCGACGGTGGCGCCGAAATTGTGAAGTATCTGAAGACAGGCTCCGCCTATTACGCTCCGTCAGCGGCGGTTGCGGAAATGGTGGAGGCCATCCTGAAGGACAAGAAAAAGATCCTTCCCTGCGCCGCTTACCTGAATGGTGAGTACGGCATTCATGGCCTCTACGTCGGTGTTCCAGTAAAGCTTGGTGCGAAGGGAATCGAGCAGATCATCGAGATCAAGCTCACGCCCGAGGAAAGGGCCGCCCTAGACAAGAGTGCTGCGGCGGTGAAGGAACTCGTTGGTGTGATCAACGTCTAGACAATGCAGATGGTGAGGATGGGCGCCCTGCCCGTCCTTACCATTGATGAAGTTCGGCCGGGGGTGGTGCCCAATTACCACTGTCCCGCCATTACTTTGGTTCCTCAGTCAAAGCCAGCCCCAATTTTATAATCCACCTCAATCCCAATGTCTGGTGTGCCCCAATCCGCAACTGCTCGCTGGATTCACAATCCAGCGCTCGACCTCATCGTCGGTTGTGGTGCATGGTCCTTGCCACTCATTGTGCTCAGCTATTCTTCCGCCGCTAATTCCCCATCGTGGGCGATTGCCTTCTACGCGCTGGCCCTGTTCATGAACTACCCCCATTACATGGCGACGCTCTACCGCACCTATCGGAACGAGAACGAATTTCGCAAGTATCGCTTTTTCACCATCCACATCACCGGACTGGTATTGCTCACGGTTGCGCTTTCACATCTGCGCTTCTCGCTGCTGCCGTGGATCTTCACGCTCTACCTGACCATCAGCCCGTGGCACTATTCCGGCCAGAACTACGGGCTGTTCATGATGTTCGTCCGTCGCTCCGGCGCAGAGGTTGACGAGAACACTCGACAGGCGGTTTACAGCGCATTCGTCCTTTCGTATGCAATTCTGTTCCTCAGCCTGCACACTGGCCCCTCCGACCGCCTCTTTCTCTCGATCGGCATACCGGACAAGGCAGCTTTGCTTATTCGGATCGTCCTGACCGCGGCATTCGTCGCCGCCTCGTCTTTTGGTTTTTACCAACTGATTCGCCAACTCGGCTGGAACGCGATGACACCTTCGCTGGTGCTGTTTTCCACGCAAATCCTGTGGTTCCTGGCGCCAGGAATGCTTGCGTTGATGAAAGGTATCAGCCTGCCGCAGAGCCGCTACAGCACGGGCGTGCTACCGCTCATGCACTCGGCGCAGTATCTTTGGATCACCAGCTACTACGCTCGACGCGAATCGGCAGCTGAAGGTCGGACTTGGCGGCCGTTCATCTACTTCGCGATTCTTGTCGTTGGCGGCATTGCGCTGTTTGTGCCCGGTCCATGGATCGTCAGCTATGTTTTTCACTACGACTTCAGCGCCAGCTTTCTGATCTTCACTGCGCTGGTCAACCTGCACCATTTCATCCTTGACGGGGCCATCTGGAAACTGCGCGATGGCCGGATTGCCGCCCTCCTTCTGAACACACAGCAGCGTGCCGTCGCTGCCGTTTCCCATGCGTCCCAGGGCAGCGGACGCGTTTGGGCATGGATGCGGAGCCAGGCGCCGGTCCCACGTGCTTTTCGCATGGCCACTGCAATCGCTCTGCTCGCGGTCGCCGCTCTCGACCAGACCCGCTACGCGCTGGTAGCGCGCCTCGACAATCTGGCAGCAATGCAGAAAGCTGCCGTTCTCACACCGTTCGATTCCGCTCTGGAATTACGCATCGCGAACACCCACGCTGACAGCGGCAATTCCTCTGCTGCCGTTTCCGCTTACGAACGCGCAATTGCCGCCAACCCGTCTGACCCCGTTCCCCGCAAGACATTCCTGAAATACCTCGTGGCCAGGCAGCTTTACGTCCAAGCGGATGCGGTTGCGGCGGACGCGCTGGAACGATGGCCGCGCGATTCCGAACTGCTTGTCAATCGTGGCATTCTTGCCTCATCGATGGGCCGAACACCGGACGCTCTCGCCAGTTGGGAAAAGGCCCTCGCCGTCGATCCGAGCCAGTCGTACATTCACGTCTACCTCGGTGAACAACTCAAGAACCAGCAGAAATGCAGCGAAGCCGCGGCGCATTACGCCACTTTTCTTGACGGGGTGAGAAAAAGCGGGGAATTTCGGCCTGATCCCACAATCATTCTTCCGGTCATGATGAAGCTCGCCGAATGCCAGCTTCGGCTCAACCAGCCTGAGCGAGCGCTGAAACTTTATGAACTGGGCCGCACGATCGCATCTCAGAGCGGTCAGCCCAGGTTAGAGAGCGTAGCTTCGTTGAATCAGGCAATCCTGGAGGCGAAATCAGGGGAGATCAGTGGCGCCCTACCGCTGTACCAGAGAGCGCTCGTGCTCGATCGCGCGGCGAGCGATCCCGTCGCCGAAGCGGCCGACTGGCAAGCCTACGCCGCCTTTCTAAACAGCCAACAGTATGAAAAACGTCTTGTTTACGCGTGCCTGGTCCGCGCCGAAACCCTGCTTCGTGATCACAAGACCGATTTGCTCCCGCCGTCCGCACAACTTCGCACCCAACTAGAGTCCGCCCTCGGGAAAGAAGCAGCAGCCATCCGCAAGAATCCGGCCTCCTTGCTGGAAGAGGCGCTTCGGTTCGGCCGATAGCCGCTTTGCTCGCGGTGCGCCGACACAAATCCTGCTGCCCCCTTCCGTCGCGGCCTAAGGATCGATATAGTGTGTGAGGCAATCCCCGCGATGGACTTCGATCAACTAGAAATCTTCCTGGAAGTGGCGCGTTTGTCCAGCTTCTCGCGTGCGGCGGAAAAGCGTTTCCGCACGCAGCCCGCCATCTCTTCGCAGATCCGCGCCCTGGAAGAAGAAGTCGGCGCTCGCCTGCTCGATCGTTCCGGCGGACGCGTTTCTCTCACCGTGGCAGGCAAGCTGTTTTTCAAGTATTCCGAAGACACGCTTGAAGAAAAGAAGGCGATCCTCACGGCCATCGCTGAGACTGAACACGTGCCGCGCGGCCAAATCGTGGTCGCCGCCAACGAGGGCACGTGTCTCCATATCCTTCCCGAGGTCTTCGCCCAGTTCAAACGCAACTATCCGGACGTCGCCGTCAATATTAAGCGAGCCGATTACGCCAAGATCCTCGAATCCGTCAGCGATCACTCGGTAGATTTCGGCGTTGTCTCGCTGCCAGTCAATGACAACCGCCTGCAATGTGTTCCTATTCACCGCGATGAACTGGTTGTGATCACGCCACCCGGGCACCCGTTGACCGCCAAACAGCAGGTCACCGTGGCAGAGGTGGCGTCGTACCCGCTTGTCGTACCGAAGGCCGGCCACACGCGCGACGCCCTCGATACTTTGTTTTATGACCGCCACTTGAAGCCGCGTTATGCCATGGAACTGGATTCCAGCGAGTTGCTCAAGCGATTCGTTGCGGCCGACGTAGGAGTCGGGTTCATTGCCAGATCGAACATCCAGGAAGACATCCGTGCCAATGCTCTCGGTGCGCTCACGCTTTCCGATGCTCAGGTCCGGCGAGATCTGGCGCTTGTGTTCCGCAAAGATCGTTCCCTCAGCCGGGCGGCCAGAGCCCTCATCGATATCGCGGTCAAGCAGAAAAACTTCACTGCCGCTGCCCCCGCCAAGCGTTCCCGATGAATGTGAGAAGGAAAGCTCTTTTTGGGTTGTGCCTGCTCTTTGCCTCCGCCACGCTTGCCGCGCAGAAGCCGGCGGGCGGCAAATCCGTTCCTACGGCCAGTTACAAGCTCATCTCACTCAAGGTCACCGGGAGCAACCGGTACACAGAAAAGGAAATCCTGCCGGCGAGCGGCCTCGAACTGGGCCAGAACGTAGGTGACGCCGATTTCAAGGAAGCTGTGCGGCGCCTCGGAGATTCCGGCCTGTTCACTGATATCGCCTATTCCTACTCATTCTCGCCGGCGGGGACGAAACTCGAATTCCAGCTTACCGATGCGGGCCCCGAGACGCGCGTTCCCATTCACTTCGAGAACTTCGTCTGGTTCACTGACACAGAACTGGTGCACGAACTCCAACTCCGCGTGCCCCTTTACAAAGACCAGTTGCCCGTCGGAGGCAGCATGCCCGACCGCGTCGAGGCGGCGCTTCAGGCCATCCTCGACGAGAAACGCATTCCCGCCCGCGTGGACTACCTTCGTGAGAGCCCGCCTGAAGGAGAGAAACTGACCGGCATCGCTTATTCCGTCGAAGCGATGGGCATTCGCATTCGCAATGTGGAGTTCCCCGGCGCAACGCCCGATTTGCTGCCGGGGTTGCAGGCTGCGGCTCGTCGGCTTGCCGGAGCGCCCTATCGGCGCTCTCCTCTGTCTCTCGTTGCCAAAGTTGACTTCCTGCCTGTCTGTCTCAAGCGTGGCTACCTGAAGGCGTCATTTGCTGCTGCCGATGCTCGTGTGGCCTCACAATCGGAAGGCGATGTGGAAGTGGATGCGATCTTTCAAGTGGCTCCGGGAAAGATATATTCCACGTCGGCCGTCGATTGGAAAGGAAACTCCGTGGTCAAGACGGATGACCTCCAGACCCTCTTGCACCTGCCGCTTGGCAAGCCTGCAGATGCTGTCCAGTTGATAACCGACCTGGAGAACGCGATCAAGCTCTACCGCGCGCGCGGTTATATGGTCGCTCGCATCACACCCCATCCCACTCTGGATGATGAGAAGAGCGCAGTCCACTATGAGCTTGAAGTCGCCGAGGGCGACCAATTCAAGATGGGTGATCTCGAGATCGTGGGGCTGGATTCCCAAGCCAAAGCGCATCTTCAGGCGGAATGGAAGCTCCAGGAAGGAGATCCCTATAACGGCGAATACGCGAAGCAGTTCCTCGATCGCACCTCTCAGCTGTTGCCGCGGGGAGTGCCGTGGAACATCAGCATTCATGAAGCCGTCAACGAGAAGGACAAGACAGTCGATGTGACGCTGCGGTTCACCGCGAGATGAGCCCCACGGAGCCTGGCAACACCATGCCCTGGCACGCGAATCTAAGAACGCAACCGAAATCCCATATGGAGGAGAACGATAACGATGAAAGCACCCCAAACTGCGACCATAACCATGGTCGTCGTCATGTTGCTCATGGGACTCACCGCAATTCCAGCCCTCGCAGCAGACAAGACCCTGACCGGCACTGTCAGCGATGCCATGTGTGGGGCACAGCATCAGATGGCCGGAAACGAGGCGTCCTGCACCCGCGCCTGCGTGAAGCACGGCTCGAAATACGCGCTCGTCGTCGGTGATAAGGTCTATACCCTGGAAACGTCCGACAAGACCGCTCTTGGCCAACTGGACGAACTCGCGGGTGCCGCTGCTAAGGTCACCGGTGAGATAAAGGGTGACACGATCACCGTGAAGTCTGTAGCCGCAGGATCATAGCGCCACGCGCTGTTGCAGCCTTCAGCGCGATGTCGTCGACTGCTCTTGCCTCACAGAACAAAACCGGCGGCTGCGGCCGCCGGTCTTCAACTCCCCAGGAATTGCTAGTTCTGCTTTTGATCGTCGCGGCGCTTCAGCGTCGGCCGATCATCATCGTTCTTGTCGTCCTTACCCGACTTGTCGCTGGTAGACGTCCGCCGCAGGCTGGGCTTGTTGCCTTCCTTCTCATCGAGAACCTTGTGACGGTTCTCAATGGCGGCCAGACGGGACTTCACATCGTCGAACTCAGATGTCGATACGATGTACTGCGCTCGGGCAGGAAGAATCTTGCCGATTTCCTCCTGTGACTTTTCGATCCGGTCCGGCGTCTGGGGGTGCGTGGAGAAAGCACGGGCCAATGTACCCGGCTTCTTCTTTTCCTTGGCTTGCAGCTTTTCGAAGAAGCTGATGAACGCCTGCGGATCGTACCCGGTCTTGTACATGTACTGCAGGCCGAGGTAGTCGGCCTGCGCTTCAAATCCACGGGAGAAGCTCAGGAAGGTCATCGGCAACGCCAGACCAGCTGCCGAACGAACCGCATACCCGATGCCGCCGCCCACAAAAATCAATGGAATCGTTCCGATGTTCGCCCACTGTGCCCGTGTCATCTGCCGGGTGGCGTGCCGTGCCGCTACGTGAGCAATTTCGTGCGCCATCACACCGGCCAACTCCGCTTCCTCATCCGCTGCCAGAATCAGGCCGGAATTTACATAAAAGAAGCCGCCGGGAAGCGCGAACGCATTCACTTCGTCGGAATCGATCACCTTGATGGTGAAAGGCACCTGTGCGTCGGAGTTCCGCACGAGGTTCTGTCCGATGCGATTGACGTATTCGGTGACCACAGGATCCTGCACCAGTTTCACACTGGCCTCGACCTGCTGGGCATATTCCTTGCCCATGCGAATCTCAGTCTCCAGCGAGTACCAGTCCCCTAGGCCACGGCCGCCGATCTTGCGGTTTCCGATGGCATCAACGTCATCCATGCCGCCGTCATGCTTCACCTTACTGGCGTCAGGTTCCTGCACCGGGGGCGAAGTCTGTGCTGTGCTGTCCTTGGGAGAGTCGGTTGAGGATGCTTTGTCCTGCGCCAACACCGAGGCCGGCAGAGCAAGGCCCATAACAAGTAATGCAGTCAATAGTTTACGCAGGATCATCTCAATTCTCCCCAGTCGGGCCCTCGGATGAAACAGATTATAACCCTGTTTTTCGATCCCAACCGACGGATTTCCCTACTAGTTGGACGCACTCGAGGTGCCGAAGGTTACTTGGAGTCGTTGATACCTAGGCATGCCGAAGACCTAACCCGAGGGGCCAGAATTCTGCTCACAACAACCTTCTGCGGTGTACCATGTCGCGTCTCCCAAGAGGCATCCGAATGCTCAACCGTCGCGGATTTCTTTCGTCTTCGCTCGCCCTTGGCGCTGGCCTTACCTTCCCGCGGTCTCTATGGGCCCAGCTCTCCACGGCCCCAACCAACCTCCCCGACCGCGCCCTCTACGAATCCAACGAAGACGCCTACTGGAATGAGATGCGTAAGCAGTTCCTGATTCCGCCCGACGAGGTCTACCTGAATAACGGCACCGTTGGGTCCAGTCCGGCACCGGTTTTGCGTGCCATTTTCGACGGATACGAAGCCTGCGAAAAGCTCAACGAGGCCGATCCGGAAGACTATCCTATCTGGGGATACGCCTCCTGGAACCAGTTCCGCGATCCGCTCGCGGCGTTTGTCGGGTGTACGCGCGACGAAATCGCCCTCCTCCGCAATGCCACCGAGGCCAACAGCTACATCGCTAACGGCATCGATATGAAAGCCGGCGACGAAGTCCTCATGACCGACCAGGAGCACCCCGGCGGTGAGAATCCCTGGCAGCTCAAGGCCAAACGTTACGGGATTGTGGTCAAGAAGGTCACCCTGCCGCGCCCGGTCGAAAACCCTGCCCAGGTACTGAACCTCTTCAACGACGCCATCACTCCTCGCACCCGCGTGATGTTCTTCAGCCACATCAGCACCTTCAGCGGCGTCGTGCTTCCCGTGAAGGAGCTCAGCGCCCTGGCTCGCAGCAAGGGCGTTCTTTCCGCCGCCGACGGCGCTCACGTACCGGGCATGATGCGCCTCAATGTTCACGACCTCGGCTGTGACATGTACTCTTCCAGCCCCCACAAGTGGTTGCAGGCGCCCAAGGGCTCAGGGTTTTTGTACGTGCGTGACGAAATCATCGACCAGCTTTGGAATACCATCGCGACCGAGGGCTGGGACGACCAGAAGATCCGCGCCGAGCGCTTCCAGCGCATTGGCAGTTCCAACGTTCCGGCGCTTTGGGGCCTGCGGGCGTCGATCCAACTGGCCAGCGACATTGGACTAGAGCGCATCGAGCGTCGCCATCGCCAGCTTTGCGACTACATTCTCGATGCCATGCTAAAGCGGGGAGCCGTCTCCTGGACTTCTTCCGACCCCACGATGCGTTGCGCCATCGCCACGGTCAATGTGCCGCCCCTGCCGCGGATGGGACTGGAGGCTTGGCTGTGGAAGGAAAAGAAGATTCGCATTCGCGGCGCCGATCCCCACAAACTGCGTCTCTCGACGCCGTACTACATTTCCAAGCAGGATATCGATCGGTTCCTGGATGCCTTCGACGAATACAAAAAAAAGGCGGCCTAGAGATCACCACGGATTACGTCCACCGGAACCATCGCAGTGCCAGAGCAAACGAGATTCCGCCCCACAAGACGAGCACCAGCAGCCGCCCCGACTGCGACGCCAGCGACGCTCCCTCCAGAATCGTTGCCCGCAACGCGTCGTTCAGCGCGGTCAGCGGCAGAGCCCGGATGAAAGGCAACGTCACCGCGGGGAAATGCTCGTAAGAGAAGAAAACGCCGGAGAAGATCCACATCGGCATCATCACCAGGTTGATCAGTCCGCTAACGCTCTCGATCTTCTGTGCGCGGCTGGCGGTAAGCAGGCCGACCCCGCCAAACGCCACCGCGCCGATCGCCCCCAACAGTAAGACGGCAAACACGGACCCGGCCACGGGCATTTTGAACACTAGCACCCCGAATAGCAGCAGCAACCCTACTTCGATCACCATCATGATCAGCCGACTGCTCATCACCGCCAGCAGGAAATCGCTGCGCCGCATGGGAGTGGCAACGAACCGCTTCATCAGCTTCCGCTGACGCATATCGACCAGCGAAAATCCAATCCCCCACATCCCCGAGTTCATCAGGCCCATGCCGATCAGTCCGGGGATGAGAAAGTCGATGTAGCGCGACCCGGGCTCGCTCGAGGCATGGTTCGTGGTAACGAGCACATCCTTTCGCCCGGCCGCTGCCTGGAGTGTGGCATCGACCTCCGATCTGGACAGCACACTTTCTGGCCGCGCAGGATCGTAATCGTAGGTATACGTGCCATCGGCTTTTGCCTCGACGACCACATCAAACTTGCCAAGGCGAAATCCCTTCATCGCGGCCTCGCGGTCAAGAGTCAATGCATGAAATCCTAGCCGTGGTTGCGCGCCAAGTACGGCCACGGTCTTCGCTGCCTCATCCCCCGCCACCACTGCCACATTGTTCGAAGCGACTGGCTTGTTGCGGAACGCTATCCCTAGCCCGAGGGAGATCAGTAAGGGGAATATGAATACCCAGAACGCAATTTCCGGCTCACGCGTCAGTTCAAGCAACCGGACCCAAAGCAGGTACCGGTATCCTGACCAGCGCCCGGTCGTCCGCGCCGGTGCAGACGGCGGAGTTTGCCCAGACTTCTTGAGCGTCGTTTCGGTCATCGCCATTTCAGCCGTCCCGCAAATGCCGCCCCGTCAAGTTCACAAACACGTCTTCCAGGCTCGCCTGCCGCGTACTCAGATGTTCGAGCTGTTGTCCCTGGCGGTTCACCGCGTCCAGTAGTGCCGGGATGGTCAAATGCGGCTCCCGGACATTCAGGCAGATTGTTCCATCTTCGTGCCGAACCGACTCCACACTGGGCAGCGAGCGCCAGCTTTCCAGTGCGTGGCCATCCGACACACCGTTGACCTCAAACTCGACCAAATGGTGCCCGCCGAGACGGTTGATGAGATCCGGGGGAGTGCCCTCGGCAATGATTACGCCGTGATCGACAATCGCCAGGCGATCGCAGAGGCGCTCGGCCTCGTCCATGTAGTGAGTCGTCAGCAGAACCGTTCCGCCCCTTTCCTGGAAGCCGCGGACAATATCCCAAAGTTGGCGGCGGCTCTGCGGATCGAGCCCGGTCGTCGGCTCGTCGAGAAAAAGAATGCGGGGATTGCCGACCAGGGCCGTCGCCACCGCCAGCCTCTGCCTCTGCCCGCCTGAGAGCTTTCCCACCCAGCTGTCGGACTTCTCCGTAAGCTGCAACTCCTCCAGAACGTCGTCGGACGGGCGAGGCTCGCGGTAAAGGTTGGCGAAGAGTTCGATCGTCTCCCGGACTGTCAGCTTCTCCGATAGCCTCGTCTCCTGCAGCGAGATGCCGATCCACTCCCTCAGCTGACGAGGATCCTCCTTCCAGGTTTGTCCGAAGATGCGCACATCCCCGGAGGTCGGTGACAGCAGGCCCTCGAGAATTTCAATGGTGGTGGTCTTGCCTGCCCCGTTCGGACCGAGCAGCCCGAAGCACTCTCCGGCGTCGATGCGCAGGCTCAAGCCACGCACGGCCTCAACCTTGCCGTCGTAGGTCTTCCGCAGGTTCGTGCATTCGATCGGCGATCCCACTTTCGAATTGTAGCCGACTCCGGCCTACGGGGCTGTCGGGGATGCGTGTCCGTGCCTCGAAATCGGCATGGGTACGTCTCCCCTTTCGTTCTGCCACAAGATTGAGTTCAGCAACGCGGCGTTTACCGCGTCCGGACGCGAGAAATCCATTTCTGACGATTCCTTGGCTCCCGGCGCCGTTTTCGGATTCACCCGATAGATCAACCCGCTGCGCAGATTCTTGTCGTCGGCGACATACGGCGGCTGCGTCGGACCCGAGAACAGCGGCGTCATCAGTGGCGCGTGAGCGTCAAACACATTCATCGGCGGAAGGCCTAGGAGCTCCTCCATGGTGTGAATCATGCTCACTGTCGTGTAGAAGTGCGAATCGACAAACGGCTTTTCGCCACGCGGCGAGTATTTGCTGACTACATACGCTGTCGACCGGTGGGCATCCACGTGATCCGCGCCATCCTGAGCGTCGTCTTCAATGATGAAGATTGCCGTGTCGTCCCAATATGCGCTGTGCGAGACGGCTTCGACTACACGACCGACAGCGAGATCGTTATCGGCGACAGAAGCCTTCGGTGTCGGTCCGCCCGGACGCGTGCCGCCTGTGTGGTCATCGGGCAGATAAAGCAGGATGAACTGTGGCAGTTCTTTCTCTGTTCCGCGTCCTTTCATGAATTCATCAAACTCGCGCAGAAATTCGTCGGCCCGCAGCTGGTCGGGATAATCGGTATTGAAATCCGGAAACAGCGGATCAAAGTGATCGCGCAGTACGGCCTTGGTCGGCCGCATACGCTTGACGATCGGCACGGCCCAGGGCCACGGGCTTGGACTGCCTTTGGGATTGCCCACGTTCGACGGTAGGGCATCCCCTTTCCTGATATCTGCCTTCGGACACGACGCCGAAGTTGGTGAAGGCGTCCCCTGCTTTGGAGACATTGCCTTCTGATCCTTGCACCACACCGCCTGAATGAATTCGCCGTAAATTCGATAGCTCAAGCCGCGTTTGGCGAGGTTGTCCCAGAGAAAACCGGTAGCTGGATCGTCGATGTCCGGGATTCCCTTCTCCACCGGCAACTCGTCAGCCACACTTCCGTCGGCGTCGTACGTGCGCTCGCGGCTGCGGTATCCGATCGGCCAGTTCTTCTCGTTGTAGTCGCTGGTAATGGCTGCGTTCGACCAGATGTGTCCGTCGCCGGATACTTCTCCACTATCGTAGAAGTTATCGAGCACGCCGAATTGCAATGCCAACTTGTGCTGGTTCGGCGTGATCTCCGCGCCGTAGAGCGTGAGGGACGGATCGCCGTTCCCAACCGGCAGATCGCCCAACACCTGATCGTAAGTGCGGTTCTCTTTCAGGATGTAGATCACGTGCTTGATCGGATTCTTGCCTCTGGCAAACTCGAACTTCCCCGGGTCTCGGTTGATGAGATTGTCTTCTTCGACTTGCTTTGTGTATTCAGCAAGATTCTTGTCGACATCGGCCAGGCTCAGCCGGGCAACTGATCCGCCAATCAGCGTCGGAATGTAGGGATGCTCTTTATGCCGCCGGTCGCGCTTTAGCGTGCTCAATCCGTTATTCGGACCACTGCCTTCCCCTTTGGCGGTGACGATCAACAGATCGTTCCCCGCGACTGCAAGTGCACTTGGGTACCACTCGGTAGGAATGAAACCCGCTGGTCTCTCTGCAATCTCCACATCGGCTTGATCGCGACGCGGTCTCACATCGAAAACAGCAACTGCGTCGAGAGATGCGGCAGCAGCATAGAGTTTCTTCTCATCTGAGGAAAGAGCAATCGCCAGCGGAATCGAACCTAGCCCGGCCCGCGAGCTGAGGTACGTATGGTGGCAGCATATTGCGAACCCAGTTTTAACGACGATCTCGACAACGGCATCCGCATTCGCAAGCGCGACAAACAGAGTGTCTTCCCCTGCGTTCAACAGCATCGCCGTAGGATGGGATCCGGGCGCAACCGGGTCAGTCATCTTCCACAGGTCAATCCATCGGGATACCTTGCCCCCTGCGACATCTAATTCCGCCACCGCAGATGCGTTCCATAGGCTCACCCACGCCTTCGTTCCGGCCTTGTTCGCCACGACCGCGTACGGATACGCGCTCGGCACGTACTGGTTTTGACTCAGATCGAACGCTCTCAAGACTCGGCCGGATTCCACGTCCAGGAGCACTGCGTTGTCGGAAAGGTTGTTCGCGATCAGCAGCTGATCGCCTTGCTCGCCCTTGAGAACCGCAAAACCCGCAGGATAAGGTGGTGCTGTCCCCGGAGGAGTCTTCCGCACGCCATAAGCAACTTGCTTTCCTTCCGCCAGCTTCTGCGGTGGGATCTTGATGAACCGTTCCGGCGTGACCTGCCCCGCCGTGAATTTGTAGAGGGCGATCCCATTCCCCGTGCTCGTCTTCGCTTTTCCCTCTGCATCGGTGATCGACCCCATTGACGCGTACAAATGGCGGCCGTCAATCGAAAACGCCAGCCCGATGAAGTAGCTCTGCCGCGTTGACTCCTCATCGCTCAAGCGGTCGTCAGGAAAATCGCGCAGCTGATTGTTGCTGAGATCCAGGATCGCGATGGACTGCCGCGCGCCTGTCTCCTGCGTGCCATATCCCTGATTGAGAAGCGCTGCATATCGCCCATCAGGACTGAGAGCGATCGTGGCCGGAAAACTGTTCGTGCGCCCCAGATAGCCCGGCACCGGCAAAGTCAGAGTCTTGCTGGAAGGCAGATTGATTCTGCGTGAGCGTTCAGCAGCAATGATTACGGCAACCAGGATTGAGAGCAGGAAGAGAACAAGCGCGATCTTCTTCACGAGCGGAGGCCTCGGAAGGTTTGTACCATCCCCCAACCAAGGGAAGCAAACCGCTTGTGGTTATTTGCTGGACGCTCCCTTCCGCTTCTTCATCTCCTCTTGCATTTGAGCCTGCATCTGTGCCGCAACGTCTGGAAGCTTTTCCGGATTGCGTACCAGATCGAGAAACATAACCCGCATGTCCATGGGAAATCCGACGAACTCACGTTGGGCGGATGCCACTGGAGGTCCGCCCGGCGCTCCCGCCACGGGAATCGGCGAGGGCAACTGAAAGGCGTACATTCCGCCCCCGGCAAGCACTTCCTGCGGATATTGCAGCAACCATCCGCAATTATGGGAGTCGAGAATCATATCGGCGGAAACGATGACCCACTGTCCCGCATCGGCCGCAGTCGGCCTCTGGCAGTTCCACAGCTCCGCCTGTGGAACCGCAGCCTTCGGGTCGTTGAACCCGTACGTATCGATCTCAATCGTCTTCATCCCGTGCTGTTCAGCAAACCGTCGGGCCTCCGGCAGCGCCTGATTCCAATCCACGTTGGAGTCGCTCGCCAGTGCATATGCGGGTTTCCCCATCCCCAGCGGGCTTATGTACGGGAAGTAGTACGGGTAGGCTCTAACCGCCGTGAACAAGCAACTCACAGCCAGAATTGCAGTCACGGCGGACAAGCGGCGTCCAGCCACGGGAGCACGTTGGAGCATCTCCCCCAGCAATCGCGGCAGAGGAGCCAGCAACAAAATCATCAGCACAACCGGGAGCATGAAATGCCGGTAACTGACGTCGAAGTGTCCCAGCACAGATGCAAGCACAAAAAGCACAAGAGCAACCCAGAGCACCCGCCAGTGCACTCTCGTTCCCGCAGGCAGAATCGATTCTTTCTCATCGGCTCCGCGTTTGCGCGTCCACGCCACTCCGATTCCTGTTGCCAACAGGCCCAGAAATCCCAGCGGTGATTTCAGGAGGAACAGAACCGGGAAGTAGAACCACACACCATGCGGATAGCGAATACCCAAAACGTAGGTCGGACGTGCAAAAGTTATCGCCAGCATGAGAATCCCGCGCAGATACAACCAAGGCGGCATCAGCAAGCGCCGGACGGGAACCCAGGCTGAACCGTGTCCGATGAGGTAGAGCACGTCCGTTGTCTGGTTCCAGGACAATATGAAATACACGGCATAAACGAGAATGGCCGCCCAGAACGTGCCCTTCAGGGCAGCGCGCCAGCGTTCGCTACGCCACTTGCGTACTTCGTCCTTCTTTTCTGGCTGTCCCGCGATCGGGCGCCACCGGGTACTCAATCCGAACAATCCGAATGCAAAGAACAACAGTCCGGCGGAAAACTTCGATAGAAGCGCGCCCGCCAGGCACAACGCAAACCGCAACGCATTCGCGCGTGTCGGCTCCTGCCACATCGTCGCGAATGTCCAGAGAGCCAGGAGTGATAACAGGGTGATAGCAACGTCGGTCAACACCAACGGGCCGAACGTCAGAACGACTGGCATGCTCACGTACAGGCTTAAACAAAGCAGCCCGGCCAAGTGACCGCCGATTCGCGAAGCGAGGAGGTAGATCACCCAGCCGAGCACCAGCGTCAACAGCAGCATGGGAAGGCGCGCCCAGGCGAGTGTTGTCACCGGGTCGTTCCATCGTTCCAGAACCCACTCCCCGAACGTCCATTCGCCCAAAAACCCGTGGGGCAAGAACTGCCGGCTCGCCGTCCATGTTACGTGCGAATAATCGGCCTTTGTTCCGTGCGCGGCCAGCGAGATTCCGCTCAGAACCTTAGCCAGTGGGGGGTGCTCTTCGTTCAGGCGCAAATCGAATCTCTCGACGTAGCTCAGACCCGCGCCAATGTGCGCGACCTCATCGATGGTGACTGATTCTCGTCGTGCCGTCCCGCCGGCAAGGACCGCCATCAGCACGAGCAGCATGGCGGCCATAGCATGGCAATAGACAGATTGCTTCTGTGGACTATCCATGACAGTTGGTGATACGAAACAAGTCGGGGCCGGGTTCAAATTGAACGAACTGTATATCAGTTGGTTGCTGACCTGAACTCGAACCTCACTCACGTCGGGAAAGTGCGGATATCCGCATCGCTGGATTCGAGCCTGGTCGTTCTTCGCACCAGCGATGTTTCCCAAAAAAGGAACCAGACCTTCACTTCGTCGTAAGGTGGAGCTCCGAAGCCGCGGTGCTGCGTGATTTCTTGATGCCCATTAACTCGACTGCCTTGGCCGCGATGTGCTCGGCGGACACTTCGAATTCCTTGATCAGTTCCCAGGGAGCGCCCGAGTCGCCGAAGCGATCTTTGACGCCGATTGCGCCGCTGATGACCGGCAGGCCGTAGAGCGACGGCGCCTGCGTGATCGCGCTCGTCACCGGCCATGCCAGGGCACCGATTTGGTGTTCCTCAGCGGTGATGACGACGCCAGTATCGCGAGCGGCCCGCACGATCGCCTCAGTGTCAAGCGGTTTCAATGTGTGCACATTCAGAACGCGCGTT
>DATIWL010000166.1:0-2687 GCA_035519435.1 Terriglobales bacterium | reverse complement strand
CCACCTTGGTGCGCGGAGTGAGATGAGCGGCGATGTCCTCCACTCGAACCTCCCCGCTGTGATTGGGGACGACGTCAATCTCGATTCCGTCTTGCTTCTTCTGTGCCCATGGCACAGCGACTTGCAGAAATTCAAGGTCGGAAAGCAAGATGCGATCGCCGCGTTCCAGGGGAATGGCATTCGCCGCCAGGGACAGGCCATGCGTCGTGCTCTCCACCAGGGCAATCTCTTCTTCACTGGCATTGATGAGACGAGCGGCAGCGGGACGTGCGGCAGCGCGCATCTCGTCCATGAAAATGTGGTGGTGGGTGGATGAATTCAGCGGGCAGAGCAGCGCCAGGTCAAGAAACTTGCGGATGGCGTCCGCCGCGGGTTTGGGCGCCAGGGAAACGCAGGCGGCGTCCAGGAAAACCTTGTCGGAGAGGCCGGGAAAGTGCTGGCGGGCATTGAGCACGCTGTATTAAACCACAGAGGGCACAGAGATCACAGAGGACGAAGCCAGAATTCCTCTGTGAGACTCTGTGTCCTCTGTGGTGAAAAGCTCTCAAATGGCCGCGGCTTGCTCCCGCCGTTTCGCCTGGATCTCGATGTAGACATTTACCAGCGACACCGCCGCCGGGGTCACGCCGGGGATGCGGGAGGCGTGGGCGATGGTGCGCGGGCGAATTTTCAGTAGCTTCTCCTGCATCTCGCGGGAGAGGCCGCTGACTGAGCGGTAATCGAACCAGTCCGGGATGGAGCGCAGCTCGGCTTTCTTCATGCGGTCGATGGCGCGTTGCTGCTGCTGCAGGTAGCCTTCGTACTTGATCTCGGTCTCGACGGACTTGAGTTCGTTACGGACTGCGGAGGAAATACCCGCCGCAGATTCACGCAGATTCACGCGGATTTCTTGTCGTTCAAAAAAATCTGGTGCGAGTTCGCGGAGAGCTGGAACAACGTGTTCGATCGTGATCTCGGGCCGCCTGAGGAGTTGGGCGAGAGTCTGGCCGGTGACCGATGACCACTCGGTTGATCCGTTGCCGTTATTCCGTAGAGGAACAGCAGGTCCCTCGACTTCGTTCGGCTCCGCCTCACTCCGCTCGGGATGACATGAAATTGCGGATGCTGCAGTAGAGCCCATCTTTTCGATCATCTCGCCGGTAAACCTGGTGTGCTCCAACAACTGCTTCATCGCTTCCGCACGCTGCTGTTTTGCGAGGAAGTCACTCCAGGCTTGGTCCGAGATCAATCCGACTCGGCGGCCATGCGGCGTAAGACGACGGTCCGCGTTGTCAATGCGCAGGTGCAGGCGGAACTCGGCCCGCGAGGTAAACATGCGATAGGGCTCGTTTGTGCCTTTCGAGATCAGATCGTCAATCAAAATCGCCGTGTAGGCCTCGGTGCGATCCAGGATCAGCGGGATCTCATTCTTCACTTTCAGCGCTGCGTTGATCCCGGCCATCAGGCCCTGGCAGGCGGCTTCTTCATATCCACTGGTGCCATTGATCTGGCCGGCCAGAAACAAACCGGCAATCTTCTTCGTTTCCAGCGTACGTTTGAGTTCGGTGGGATCGATCGAGTCGTATTCGATGGCGTAGCCGGGGCGCAACATGTCCGCCGTATCCAGGCCAGGGATCGACTTCAGGATCTCCAGTTGCACTTCGACCGGCAGCGACGTGCTCATACCGTTGACGTAAATCTCGTGGGTGTTCAGGCCTTCGGGCTCGAGGAAGAGCTGGTGGGTCGTCTTGTCGGGAAACTTGACGATCTTGTCCTCGATCGACGGGCAATACCGCGGACCGATGGATTGAATCTGGCCACTGTACATCGGCGAACGGTGGACGTTCTCGCGGATGATGCGTTGCGTTTCCGGCGTGGTCCACGCTATGTAGCAGGGCACTTGCGAGTCGTGGTGAGCGACGCGCTGGGTGCGGAAGCTGAAAGGTGTGGGATCGGGATCGCCCGGCTGGATTTGGAAGCGTGACCAGTCGATGGTCCGGCCATCGAGGCGTGGCGGAGTTCCGGTCTTCAGGCGGCAGCCGCGCAGGCCAAGCTTCTTCAAGGCCTCGCCGAGCAAAACAGCAGGCGGCTCGCCGGAACGTCCTGCAGGATATTGCTGCTCCCCACAGTGAATCAGGCCGTTGAGGAACGTGCCGGTAGTGATGATGACCGCGGCGGCTCCAACGGTACGGCCATCGCGAAGTCTGACGCCGCGGCAAACGCGGCCGTTGGTCGCTGGTCCTTGGTCGTCGGCAAAAGCAGGTTCCTCGTCGCTGCGCTCCTCGGAATGACAATCAGGAAAGGAGTTTGCCGACGACGAACGATCAACGGCCAACGGCGGTTCCACAATCAATTCCGCTACTTCGGCCTGCTTGATCTTCAAATTCGGCTGAGATTCCAGCACTTCCCGCATCTTCAGGCGGTAGGCCTGTTTATCGCACTGGGCACGGGGAGACCAGACGGCGGGACCACGCGAAGTATTCAGCAGGCGAAACTGGATGCCGACGGCATCAGTAACTTCGCCCATGATTCCGCCGAGGGCGTCCACTTCGCGGACGAGATGCCCCTTGGCAATTCCCCCGACCGCCGGGTTGCACGACATCTGCGCGATGAGATCGACGTTCAGCGTATACAGCGCGGTCTTCAGCCCCATGCGGGCCGCAGCCATAGCGGCCTCGCACCCGGCATGACCGGCGCCCACCACGACG
>DATIWL010000165.1:0-44102 GCA_035519435.1 Terriglobales bacterium | reverse complement strand
CCCCTTCTTTCGGGAAATAGGTTGACATCAGAAATCTCCCAGAATTAAAGAACACATGAAGACCGCTGAGTGCCCAATCATTACCGCGCAGAACGCGCGTAAGGCGTACAGGCGGGCAGCCGCAGGACTTCCAAAGGAATTTAGAATAGCGTAGCGCAGTGGGGATTGTCAACGAAGAGGTTCAAGGGCAAGGAGTTACCTTCGCTCCGGCTATCAGCTGTCAGCCATTAGGATTCGGCGCCGGCAGAAGGTTCCGCGGTTCGCTGACGGCTGAGTGACAGCTGATGGCTATTTGCCGCCGGCCACGGCTTTCAGACACTTCCCGTACAGCTCCAGCAGGTGATCGGCATACTCCTCAGGCTTGGTAGCGGCCGCAGTGCCCTGGAATCCGAGCCCTCCGCCAACGGTCTTGCCGTAGTTCGTGGTCATAGCAACGAATTTCATCAGGTCGAGTGCGATGTCTTCATTGCGGCGCGAGCCGAGCGGGAGCGAAGGTGTTTCCATAATGGCCAACTCCGGAAGTCAGCAGTTAGGAGCCAGTAGTCAGCGGGAGCGCGCTTGCACTGGCTCGCTTGGGGCGATCATAGCAGAATGAACACCACTCGACTGGAACGGACAACGTGCTGAATCAATCCTGGAAGTAAGGAGGAATCTCTTGGTTCGGTTCACCAAGCAGCCCGTCAGCAACGCCAAGATAAGCGCTGGTCCGGTCTGCGGGAGTTGCAAGATGCTCAGCCCAGTCCGTTACGTCGGACAGCGTCTTGTCGTGGGCATTGACCGCTGCAACCAACCGAAGCGCCCGGCCTCGTTCATCTCTTGGGAAGTCCGAGTGAATCTGAATTGCCAGCGCTCGTGCCTCTGCAAATTTCCCCGCTCTTGCTTGTGCGTAAGACCGTTGCCACTTCACCAAACTGTCCATACGTGGATCTCGCACCTTCTGGAGCGTTTTCAGAGCATCATCACCTTTTCCCGCGTTGGCTTGAGCCATGGCGATCCGAACCCAAGCCATCTCCCGCTCTCCTTCGAGTTCAGCGTTTCCCGGCGGCACCTTGGATAACGAATCCATGAGTGTCATCGCCCTGCTGTCGTTTCCCGCTGCTATCAGACGAGTCGCGATCATTACCAGAGCTTCGTTCTTGCGCTGTTGATCGGGGATGCTGTTCGCGAGTCCTATGGCGTCCTCGAACTGGCCTAGCTTCCCTAGGGCCGAGGCCAACAGCGAAAGCGGGTAAGCTTGATCAGGATTCCCAAGAAAAGGACGCGCAATGCGCAACGCTGCTGCACTCAGTTCGGACGCACCAGGCCTCTCCTTCTTTTCAGCCAGAATCTGAGCAGCTGAATAGAGTGCATACACTTTCTCGGCACTCTTCATCTTGCCGAGATTGGTAATCGCAGCACCAACATCACCTTTCATTACGTAAACAACCGCAAGGTCCTGTATCGCAATGTCGTCGGCCCCTTGCGTCGGATTCGGAGCTTCAGCTGCAAGTTTCCGATATTCGGCTTCTGCAGCCTTAGCGTCTCCCTTGATGGCCCTCGATGTGATGATGTTGAATTTTGCCTCGCGCCGAATATCTTCGTCTTCGATTTGAAGGAGGGTCTGTTGCGACCCTGTGGAATCGTCGTGTTTGGCTTGCCACTCGGCCAGCCACTGCAGCATCAGCCACTTGCTCCGCCTATCCATCGTTGCAGCAAGTACCTTCACCTCCGCCGCTTGATCGCAACGCAGCATATTTTTCGCCAATTCGTCAGCGGCCTGCCACATGAGAGCGGAGTCGGTTCGGATCACCTGTGAGGCGAGTTCAAAATCGCCATTTCGCGCATAGGCTTTCGCAACTTCGTGCAGCAACTCGGAACGGATATATTCATCGCTTATCTGCTCTGCATTTTTCCGAGCGGCGTCGATCGCAGATTTCACATCGGGCACGCTGTGAGGGCAGAGTGGTTCGTCCGCCACGGCTACCAAGCAACAAACAAAGAGCGCGCACACAGTCCTGCAGGCGGGTCTTAGAGGCATATGGTCATATCTCCGCGCGTCAGCCCTCACTGATCGTATTCCAAGGTTCGGTAGCTCACTGCGTCCACCATCACATGCATGAGTGACACAGCAAGTGCACAGTTCTATCCCACCTCCACCAGCCCATAGCTCAAAGCCCACCGCTCGCGCATGTGTTTCAGGGCGCGGGTGATTTCTTCCTGCGAAATGTCCGCGTTGGGTCCGTTCACCACGAACGCCGCTTCGAGCTTGGCCGCTTCGAGTAACTGGCGGTCGCGAATGATATTGGCCACGCGGAAGCTCGGAATACCCGCCTGTTTCGTTCCGAAGAATTCTCCCGGGCCTCGCAGTTCCAGATCGAGTTCGGCAATCTTGAAGCCGTCGCTGTTGTCGACCATCGCCTGCAATCGCCGCTGGCCTTCCTCGGTCATCTTTCCACCGTGCATGAGCACGCAGTAGGACTTGGCGGCGCCGCGTCCGATGCGTCCGCGAAGTTGGTGGAGCTGTGCCAGGCCGAAGCGGTCGGCGTGCTCGATGACCATGACCGTGGCGTTGGGCACGTCGACGCCGACTTCGATCACCGTGGTCGCGACAAGGATGTCGAGTTCGCCTTTCTGGAACTCGCGCATGACGTGCTCTTTTTCATCGGGATCGAGGCGGCCGTGGAGCAGACCGACGTGCAGACTGGGAAAGATGCGGTCGCGGAGTTGACGGAACATCTGCTGCGCGGCCTTCAGTTCGCGATCTTCGTTTTCTTCGATCACGGGATAGACGACATATGCCTGATGGCCCGCCTTCACCTGTTTGCCAACAAAGTCCCAGACTTCGGGAGCACGCTCATCCTCGAGCGAGCGAGTCACAACCGGCGTTCGCCCCGGTGGAAGCTCGTCGATCACAGAGACGTCGAGATCGCCGTAAAGGGTAAGGGCCAGGGTCCGCGGAATCGGCGTGGCGGTCATGACGAGGACGTCGGGTTCGCCCAGGCTCGTGTGGGGCGGGCATTTTTGCCCGCCCGTCCTTTGCGACGTCTCCGACGATGAGGGCGCCCGCCCCACACGGTCTCCTTCTTTCCTCATCAGCTTTAGCCGCTGCATTACGCCGAAGCGATGCTGCTCGTCCACAATCACCAGCCCCAGCTTCTCAAATTCCACGCTCTCCTGAATTAAGGCATGGGTTCCGATTACAAGTTGTGCATTCCCCTGAGCAATATGCCGGCGGATGTCGCGTTTGCGGTCCTGCTCGAGCGAACCGGTCAGCAGGACAATCTTGTACCCGGCCTTCTCCAGAATCTGCCGCGCGGAAAAGTAATGCTGTTGCGCCAGGATTTCTGTCGGCGCCATGAGCGCGACCTGATAACCGTTTTCGATGGCGATGATCGCCGCCTGAAACGCCACGATCGTCTTCCCTGATCCAACATCGCCCTGCAGCAAGCGGCGCATCGGGAACGCCTTCTGCATGTCGTCGGCGATGTCCTTCAGTACACGCTTCTGCGCGCCGGTCGGATGGAAGGGCAGAATCTTCTTGATGGCCTCGCGAACGCGGTCGTTAATTTCGAATGCAACTCCCGTTTGCGCCTTCTGCTCGCGGCGCTTCAACTCCAACCCCAATTCAATGAAGAAAAGCTCGTCGAAGATCAGCCGGATATGCGCCGGGGTCCGCGACGACTGAAGATCGGCGAAGCTCTCCCCCGCATCAGGCCAGTGAACTTTCCACAAGGCCTCCCGCGGTGAGACCAGGCTCAAATGGGCGCGCACGGCGGCAGGAATCGGATCGGGCAGGTCGGGCGTGAGATTGTCGAGTGCCGTTCGAATAACCCGGCGGAACCAACGCGGAGTCAGCTTCCCCTGTCCGGCGGATTCGTAGATCGGCACGATTCGTCCGATTTCGAGTGAAGCGGCTGCCTTCTCCTCGGCTTCGTCGGCGCCGCCTTCTTCATAGATGTCGCCGAGGATTTCAAATTGGGGCTGAATGATCTGCAACGCGCCGTCGCGATCGGCTTCGACTTTGCCGTAGAGGGCGACCATCTGCCCGGCCTGAAACTTCCCCTGCAGATATGTGGCGTTGAACCATAGGCATTTCAGGCGGTTGCGTCCCTGGCCGACGGTGAGCTGGAAAATCGGCATGCGGCGCGTGCGGAACAGACCCGAGTTGCGGACCTCGGCAATCACCGTCGCCATCTCGCCGGCGCGCAACTCTGCGACCGAGCGCGGATTCAGGCGGTCTTCATAGCGAAAAGGCAGATAATGGAGCAGGTCATCGACTGTGCGCAGGCCCTTGGCGGCGAGGATCTCGGCAACACGCGGCCCAATCCCTTTCACGTATTGAACCGGAGTGGACAGTTCCAGCATCTCAGGCGATGTTAGCAGGAAGGCAGGAGTCGGTAGGCAGTAGTCGGTAGTCGATAGTCGGCAAGGTTATGATGCCAACAATGAATCCGCTGTAGCCCTGGAGCGCGGATGGCCAGAAATGCAGCAGTCAGGAATTTCCTCGATGCGCTCGTGGCGGTGCTGGCCGGCAATGCTCTTTACTTTCTCGTAATGCCGCACTTGCCGGCCGTCGCACGTCATACATGGTTCAAGGAAGACTGGGGTCTGGTGGTAGATTTTCTGATCTGCACCGTAATATTTGTGGCGGTGAAACTGGTGCGGCGCAGCGAGTGAAGGCAGGTTCGCGCCGGTCCCGTTGCAGACCAAATCCATGCTGAAACCTCGCGATCCTGTCGCGGCATTGGAAGCCTACCGTTCTCCCCTGGCAACCCGCGCCGGCCTCAATCTCGATCTCAACGAAAACACCGGTGGATGTTCGGATCGGGTGCTCGCTCGCCTGCGATCGCTGACCGCTCGCGATGTATCGATGTATCCCGATCGCGAGGCCGGCGAGCGGCTGCTCGCCGAGTTCCTGGGAGTGCCGGCCGGCAAAATCCTCCTCACCAACGGCATCGATGATGGCTTGCTGCTGCTGACGGCGGCCTATCTCGGTGAAGGCGATGAAATGCTGCTCGCCGATCCGACGTTCGTGATGTATCCGATCTACGGCAATGCGACCGGCGCGCAAGTTGTTCGCGTGCCATCGGGATCGAATCTTGAGTTCCCGACAGTCGACGTTCTCGCATGCATCTCGTCTCGCACGCGTCTGATCGCGATCGCCAATCCCAACAATCCCACCGGAGGGATCGCTTCACGCCAGGAGCTGTTGGGCATCCTCGATGCGGTGCCCGATGCCGCAGTACTGATCGACGAAGCCTACTTTGAGTTTGGCGGCGAAACGCTTCTTCCCGAGCTTCCAAACTACCCCAACCTCTTCATTGCCCGAACCTTCTCAAAAGCCTACGGACTGGCAGGGCTACGGCTCGGGGTCCTGATCGCGGCTCCGGATCAGATGGGATATCTGCGACGCTTCTGTTCCCCGTTCAACGTGAATGCGGTTGCATTGGCGTGCCTGCCGGACGCTCTCGCAGACAGGGAATTTGTCCGACACTGCGTCGCGCAAGTGCAAGAAGGACGGGTGCGGCTCACTTCGCTGTGCGATGAACTGGACCTGCGTGCGTGGCCGAGTTACACCAATTTCGTCCTTGTCCGCATCGGTGCGCGGCACCGCCCGTTTGTGGACGGCATGTCGCAGCGCGGAATTTCCGTCCGCGACGTGTCCGGGAATCCAGGCTGTGCAGGATGTGTTCGCATCACGATTGGAACGGGGCCCCAGATGGATGAGGTCCTGGCCGCAATCAGGAGCACAATCCGGGAAATCCGCCGGTAGCGTACCAACGTTGGCGGTTTCAACTGCGGTGCGGATCTCCTCCGCCCACCGCCAGTTTTCTTCCCAGATAGCGCTGCGCTAGGTACAACAGGATGCCGAACAGCAAGGTCGCACCCAGAGCCGTGTACATCCTGGTCACCGCGACGTTCCATTGTTCCGGCGGAACCCCCGCCACCGCCACCCGTGCGATTCGTTCGTGTACGCCGGAAACGCCCTTGCGAATCAATGCCGGCACCAGTTGCAGGAGAACGAGCATCCAGAACAGCGCGACCATGATCGCCAGGCCGCGCAGTAGCGCCAGCACCTGGCGCAACGTCCAGTTGGGCCTCATGTTGGAAGCAGACACCATCGAAGTGTGGAAAGTTCCGCAACTGCCTGACGGCCTGAGGATTTGCGATTATCATAAGCAGTCTCGCCACTACGACCGAGCCCGTAAATGCTGATCTTCCGTAAACCTCTCCCTGACATCGAGCATCCCGAGATGCCCGCCGACGTGGTCATCGTCGGCGGCGGGCCGGCGGGAATGGCCTGTGCGCTACGTCTTTCGCAGCTCATTGACGATCACAACGCCCGCCATCTCGAAGCGCAGATCTCCAAGGAAAACATCTACGTTCTCGAGAAAGCGCGCGAGGCCGGGCAGCACTGCCTGTCCGGTGCGCTCCTCGATCCACGCTCGATGACAGAACTCCTCCCGGGATTTGAAGACGAAGCTCCTCTTGATGCCACAGTGCACAAGGAAGGTGTCTACTTCCTCACCCGCGACAAGCACTATCGGCTGCCCCTCACGCCTCCGCCCCTTCAGGATCACGGCAACTACGTGATCTCCATCAACAAGTTCGTGAAGTGGTTGGCGGGCAAAGTCGAGGCGGCCGGCATCACGATCTTCACGGGGTTTGCAGGCTCCGAACTTCTCTATGACGGCGGCCGCGTTATCGGCGTGCGCACCGACGACAAGGGTGTCGATAAGCAGAATCAGCCGAAGTCGAATTTCGAGCCGGGCTACGACGTGAAAGCCAAGGTGGTCGTGCTCGCCGAGGGCACGCGCGGGTCGCTCACCAAGCAGCTCATCCAGAAATTCGATCTCATGAAAGACCGTAATCCCCAGACCTATGGTGTGGGCGTCAAAGAACTTTGGGAGGTACCTTCCGGCAAGATCGAGCCCGGCGAAGTGACCTACACCATGGGCTACCCGCTTACGACGAAAGAATACGGTGGCGCATGGATCTACGGCTCGAAGGACAACCTCGTCTCGCTCGGCTTCGTCACCGGACTCGATTATCAGGATCCGCGCCTGGACCCCCAGCACGTGCTTCAGACGTTTAAGCAACACCCGTTCGTTGTGGATCTGCTGCAGGGCGGCAAGATGATCCGCTATGGCGCCAAGTCGATGCCCTACGGCGGGTGGTGGTCGTTGCCACCCCTTGGCGGAGACGGATGGATGATCGTCGGCGACTCGGCTGGATTTCTGAATTCGGCGCGCCTCAAAGGCATTCATCTCGCGATCAAGAGCGGCATGCTTGCGGCCGAAACTGCCTTCGAAGCGCTCCTGAAGAATGACTCGTCGGCCGCCGTGCTCGGCAAGCTGACAAGGCGCGTCGACACCAGCTGGATCAAGGACGAGCTCTGGCCTGTGCGCAACTTCCATCAGGGATTTGAAAAAGGCTTGATCTGGGGGATGTTCAACACCGGGTTGCAAGAACTCTTCGACGGCGGCTTGCGCAAGCGCGCGCCCTCACACCCAGGCCATAAGAATATGAAGCCGCTCTTCGAGCTTCCCGCCGATGGCGGATCGCGGGCGCCCATGCTCGGTCCGGCTAAAGGCGACGGCAAGCTGACTTTCGATAGGCTGACTGACCTCTATCATTCCGGCACCAAACACGAGGAAGATCAGCCCGCACACCTCGTCATTCACGACACGAACATCTGCAACGAACGGTGCGTGAAAGAGTTCGGCAGCCCCTGCCAGAACTTCTGCCCGGCCAACGTCTACGAGATGGTGGACGACTCCTCGGCCCCGAACGGCAAGCGTATCAGCCTCAATGCCGCCAACTGCGTCCACTGCAAAACATGCGATATTCAGGACCCGTACCAGATCATCACCTGGGTTCCTCCGGAGGGCGGTGGCGGTCCGAACTACGACGGGATGTAAGGCCAGAAACCTCCTGTAGCAGCGGTCAAGTGCCAAGGGCAGTGCCGAGGTATATACTGCTCGCTGTAGTTCTGGCTGGAATTCGGCTCGTGGCTGGGGAACGGGGCGAAAAAAGCTCTCATTTTTTCATAAAGCCCCGACATAGAACGCTGGTGTCGCGGGGCTCTCTTCCTTGTTCCTTGCCCTGACGGCCGGCGCGGGACTGGAGTTGCAGCAACGCCAATCCCGGGGGAGGTCGATCCGTGGACGTCGTTCTTATAAGACTTTTGTTTGTCTTATTTGTTGCGTTTACTTGCTTTCGCATTCGGCCCTTCGGGCTCGACGGCAATCTGGATGCGGCACTCGGTGTCCTGATCGGGTGCGCCATCATCATTTTCGAGTGGCGTCTCCGGGTGATGAGCCTGAAGCGGCTGATCGGGGCCGCCATCGGCAGCATTCTCGGGATCATCGGCGCTTACCTGTTCGCGCTTGTCATCCGCAACAGCATCCCTCCAAGTCCCACGCAGAGCTTCCTGCAGATTCTCGTCATGCTCGTGATGTCCTATGTCGGGCTGCTGGTCGGCGCGAACAAGGGTGACCTGCTCAACCTCTCGGCGCTGGGCGGAATCTTCGGCGGCGAGAAGCAGGGTAAGAAGAGCTATAAGATCCTCGATACCAGCGTCATCATCGACGGTCGCATCGCCGATATCGCCGAAACCGGCTTCCTCGATGGCACAATCGTGATTCCGCAGTTCGTCTTGCGCGAGTTGCAGTTAGTCGCTGACTCCGCCGACTCGCTCAAGCGCAACCGTGGCCGCCGTGGCCTCGACATCCTGCAGCGCCTCCAGAAGACTGCGTCCCTGCAGATCCAGATCGTCGAGGACGATTTCCCGACGGTCCGCGAAGTCGACATGAAGCTGATCGAACTTGCCAAGGTGTACGAAGGCAAGATCATCACCAACGACTTCAATCTGAACAAAGTCGCGCAGCTTCAGGGCGTGGAAGTGCTGAACATCAACGAACTCGCCAACTCGCTGAAACCGATCGTGCTGCCGGGCGAGGGCATGCGTGTATTCATCCTGAAAGAGGGAAAGGAATACAACCAGGGCGTGGCGTATCTCGACGACGGCACCATGGTGGTCGTCGACAATGCCCGCAAGATGATCGGAAAAACAATCGACATCGCGGTGACTTCGGTGCTACAGACTACCGCCGGCAAGATGATCTTCGGCAAGTGGGACGAGCGTGCTGCGTCGCGGCAGGAATCGAAGCCGGGAGTTGTGTTGGCGTCGGCGGCTCCTCCTGTCGCAGTACCGAACGGGACCCCGGAAACGAAGAAGACAGCGCCGGTAGAATAAACCGGCTGCGAGCGCAAGGCTGCGCAGGCGTTGGAGCAACCAAAGCCTTCGGGCTAAGCCCTGCGCTTCAACCCCTGTATACTGAACGCCCTTTATGAAGGTGTTTGTCATCGTTCCGGCGGCGGGATTGGGCACGCGCATGGCTCCTCCGTCTCCGCCGAAGTCATCCAAGGCCACGCCCTCCAAGCAGTTCAAAGAACTCGGGGGAGTGCCTATCCTCGTACACACGTTGCGCCGGTTCGCAGCTTGTCCTCAGGTTTCCGGAATCATCATTGCGTTGCGAAAAGACGAGATGGCGGGATTCCGCTCCCAGCTGGAAAAACAGTTCCCTGAAATTCTGAAGAAGCCGCTCGAGATTGTGGAGGGGGGCGAGCACCGCCAGAATTCTGTCGCGAACGCGCTCGCTGCGCTGGCGGCGGCGGACGACGATCTGGTACTGGTCCACGATGCCGTGCGCCCGCTGGTGACTCCAGAAATTATCGATGAGGTCATCGAAGCTGCGCACAGGTACGGCGCCGCCATTGCCGGCCTGCCGGCTGTCGATACCGTCAAGCAGGTCGACCGCACCGCGGAGGGCGCCCTGATCAAAGCAACGATCCCGCGCGCCGGCGTTGTGATGGCGCAGACTCCCCAGGGATTCCGCTACGGCCTGCTGAAAAAGATCTTCGACGATGCGACACAAGATGGTTTTCTGGGAACTGACGAAGCATCGCTGGTGGAGCGCGCCGGGCATCCAGTCGCCGTGGTGATGGGATCGCCGCAGAATTTGAAAATTACAACGCCCGCCGATATGGAACTGGCGGAGTTTTACTTAAAAACGAGTGGCTAGTGGTTGGTGGTTAGTGGTTCGAACTGGTTGCAAGGACAAGCGCCGGCGCATGCCTCCAATTGCTGATCACAAGCCACCAATCACAAGTCATACACAACCATAGAGCATCGCTTGAAACCAGGTTTCCGCATCGGCTACGGCTGGGACTCGCACGAGTTCAAAGCCGGCATCCCGCTCAAAATCGGCGGCGTCACGCTGCACCACGACAAGGGCCTTGGCGGACACTCCGACGGTGACGTCCTCCTGCACGCCGTTACAGACGCTTTGCTCGGCGCCATCGCTGGGCCTGACATTGGGTCGCTGTTTCCACCCTCCGATCCCAAATGGAAAGGCGCGGACTCTGCAGTTTTTCTGAAAGAGGCGCTGAAGCGGATTGCCGACGCCGGGTACCATTTGATGAATCTGGATTCGACCCTGATCCTTGCCGCTCCTAAGATTGGCCCTCACGCCGACGCGATCCGTCGTCACGTGGCTGAACTCTGTGGAATTCCCCCGGATTGTGTCGGAATCAAAGCCAAAACACCTGAAGGCATGGGTACGGACAACGCCGCGATCGCGCATGTGACCGTGCTGCTTGGCCGGAAGTGATCGGCTTCGTCGCCGATCACACCCGCTTCGCCTGTGCCGCTTCGATGAACGCCCGAAATATCGCTCTCGCCGAATCGCCGAGTTCCGCCCCATCCGTCATCGACCGCTCCGGATGCCACTGCACTGCCAGCACGAAGTGATTGGGCAGGGTTCCTTCCAGCGCTTCGATCACTCCATCAAGCGGCGAGCGCGCAACCACGCGCAGCCCCTTGCCGACCACATCCGCCGCCTGGTGATGAGAGGAATTTACGGGGATTGCACCTTCCCTCTTGTCCGATCCGGCGATCGTCGCCAGATGGGAGCCGGGTTCGATCTCCACCGTGTGCGCATCGGGCACCGCTCGCCCGGCGCTGTGATTGACCTCGGACTCGATGTGCTGCACCAAGGTACCGCCGCGGTTCACATTCAGGGTCTGCAGTCCGTAGCAAATCGCCAATAACGGTTTCTTCGTTCGGTAGGCCTCGGCGATAAGCGCGTTGTCGACCGCATCGCGTGCGGCATCGGACGCGTTCGTCTTGGGATGCCGTTCCGCACCATACTTCCGCGGATCGATATCGGCTTTGCTCCCTGGCAGAAGGACGGCGTCGCAGGTCTCAAGCAACTTCGTGATTTGCTCTGGAGTCTGATCCAGCTCAACCCGAATCGGATCCCCTCCGGCGAGCCGCACGGCTTCCTCATACTGCGGAATGGCGCGTTCGGCGTACTCGCGGTCGCCGCCGTGTGGAATGGGAATCGCGACTCGCGGAGCCGTCAACTTGCCCTCGCGATCCCGGCCAGAGTTTTCCTGCGGCGGTAGTGGCGCACTTCCATGATGAGAAACAACACCATCGCGATGGCGCCGGCAGTGACGGCAAAGGGGAATGCGATGGAACGGTATGCAAACTGCAAATTTGGATGCACACTCGTAATCCACGAATAGACGACGGTCCCCAGGATGCTCAGCAGCAGGCTGATTGCGAATGCCAGCAGCGTGAACAACACGGTCATCAGCAGCACCCGCACCGGGATGCCGGTCCATCGTGGCCGGGAAGGATCGGTCGGCATGTTTCTAACCTACACCATTCGGCGGCGGCATCGCTCGCGCACAGCGGTGCGCTACAATGAACCCCATGTCGAATGCAGTTTCGGCGATCACCCGCAGCCCCGCGGATATTGTCCGGATCTCGCCTGTCTCGCAGGCGGCGAACGGTATCTGCTATGCGCGCTCGGGCGAAATCACGATTTCCGAGCCGGATCTGGACCGTATGATCGCGGCCGTTCCGGTCGCTGCCGCCGCTGCTTTGAGCCGCAAAGCCTACTATTTTGTCCCTCTCACGGTCAGCCAGGGCGACGAGACCGTGATCGCCGATCGTTATGATGTTGCCCTAAGCGACAATGCCGTCTGCCACCGCAATCTGAACCTGGGCGACTCCCAGTGTGTGTTTATCTCCACTCGCCTGATGGACGACAAGTTCTCGGTGGCCTTCGAGTTCTATATCAACGTCGGTCATGCGCTGGTAGAGCGAGCGGGCGTTGCGCAGGACTTTTCCGATCTTGTGTTGCAGCAGGTGGAAACGGGTGTGAAAGGCGAGACGTCGCTCGACGCCTGGGAATCGCGCAAGATGGCAACCGGCGGCGGAGCCGATTCGGAAAAATCCCGAAACGACTACCTCACGGCTACCTTCGCCGACGCAATTTCGATCTATCTCCTCTCCGTCTATCTGGATGTCGATTATTACGATCTGCGCGAGCGGGACTATCCATTGCTCGCGCCGACTCCGCTGGCGGAGCGCCTGCGCAAGGTGGCGGAACTCTTTCCTCCGAACCCGGGATTCGAGTTCAACATTTACTACCGGCGCCGCCCTTGAGCCTCATTTCCAGGTAAATGTCGCAACCGACTGCCCGGCCAGCGCGTAGTTGAACGTCTGTCCTTTCCAGTTCACCGTAAAGGCTGTCGAACTGTTCGCGGAATTCAGGACGAACAACACAACCGACCCGTCCGGATTCCGGAACGCGACGTCCTCGATGCTCCCCGCGCCAAACGTATTCGATGCGATCCTGTAGGCACCGGGCACAACGAACTTTGCCAAATGCCCGAGAACGTAGTACTCCACGTTATATGTCATCGTCGCGGGAGAGGTGCTGTCGTCGATGGTCACAACTCCGCGGCAGGTGAGACAGCCGCCATTCGTCGGTCCCGAGTTCTGATCAAGCGCGAGATTCCAAAGAGAAATCGAGCGGGCCCAGTTTCGCGTGGCGCCGATCAGCAGGTGCTCCGAATTCCATACCAAATCGCCGGCGAAGCCTGAACCCACGCTGCCAGTACACTCCGTGAACCAGATGTCCTTGTCCGGATACGCTGTTTTCACCTGAGACTGCGCATTGACGTCGCCCGCGTAGCAGTGGAAAGACGTCCCTGCTACGTAGCTTGCTGCAGGACTCGATAGCACCGATTCGGCGTAGGCCGGGTCATCCCAGTTGTGTTCGTAACCGAAGATCTTTACGCTCGACAACCCCGCCGTGGCGAGGGCCGGACCGAGGTGGTTCGCGATGAAGTCCGACTCGCCATCGGCGGACAATGACGCCGTCGGGTAGTCCGAGGTGGAGTACAGCGGTTCGTTTTGCGCCGCAATGGCGTAGATCGGAATGCCGCGGTCCTGGTAGGCCTTCACGTACTCGACGAAGTATTGCGCCAGACTGGGAAAGTAAGCGGTATCGATATCGCCGCCATTCATCGATTCTGTGGCCTTCATCCACCCGGGAGGGCTCCAGGGCAGAGCAACAACTTTGGCTGCTGGATTCAACGCGAGTGCCTGTTGCAGCAGCGGAACGATGTACGCATCGTCGTGTGCGACGGAAAAGTTGACCAGGTCAGGATCGGTCTCGCCTGTCGGCATGTCGTCGTAGCTGTAGTTGCCGGAGGCGGAGAAGTCACTGGCGCCCATTGGCTGCCGCAGGAAGCTGATGCCGATTCCACCAGAAGCGGTGAACAGGTTCTGCATCAACGTCGCTTGCTGTGACGAGTCGAGTTTGTTCCAGATGAGCCAGGCGGAGGAGTCGGTGAGCGAAGCTCCGAATCCGTCCATTTGCTGGTAAGCCGTGGAAGCGTCGACGGCAATGACAAGTGAGGTTGACGTTCCTCCCGAGGCAAATCGCACAGTCGGCTGACTCTGCAGCAGCTTGGAGCGATCACCCGTGGTCACCGTCGGTTCAACCGTGGGACCGTTCGGGGGAGGGGACGGGGGCGAGGTGTCGCCGCCACCACCACAGCCCAGCCATTCCCCGCCGAGGACTAATACAAGTAAGGCCACGAGGCGGCGACGTCGATTGCAGACGCACGACCGGCAGACTCTGGCAGCGGGCGGGACCATAAGGCTCTACTCCTGTTAACAGGTCGCCGCGAGATTCGCAAGCGCGGGGATCACGTCGCGAGCAGGAAAAAGCCGGGCAACTCGCCCGGCTTCTTGCCCCAAATCACGTGTCGCACGACAGCGCTAGCCCCTTGTAGTCCCCCGCGACTTTCACGCCGCGCGATTGTGATCGGATCGGTGACGCCGCCAGACGCCGCGCTGATCATGCTTGGAGTGATCTGGCGTCCCCCGCATCTTCCAGAGCATCCCTGGAGAGATGCCCGGCTGCCAAGGAACGAGCGCGGCGCGTGGCTAAGCTAGTTCTGTCAATCTAGGTCGAGCGCCGGGCCGAGTTGTCAGAGAAATGTCACTTTGTTGTCAATTCTTGCCGGAGATGAATCTCCACTTACACCTTCGTGCGCTTGGCGGAACCTGTGCCCTCGGCTTATTCTGAAATTGTTCCCAGAAAAATCAGGTCGAGAGCATGTTTGCCATTCCCATGTATGCGTTTGTCCTCGGTGCGGTTGCCGTCATGGCAGCCGGCTATGGTCTTTTGACCCGCAAGAAGAAAACCCCGAAAGAGATCGAGCGCGAACGACGAACCTGGCTGAACGAAATTGGGCGCATCACCGATGGCACGGTCATCGACGTTCAGGAGATCGGCCCGGATGTGCACCAAGCCGCTACGATGCTGATCTACCAGTACGATGTGGCGGGCGTCTCCTACGAGGCCTCCCAGGACGTCACTTATCTCCGGCAATGGATCAACCTGCAGTCTTGCCGTCTCGGTCTTCCTACCTCGGTGAAGTACGACCCCCACAACCCCGGCAATTCCATGATCATCGCGGAAGGCTGGATGGGTCTGCGTCAGTAGTCCGGAATAACCACAGAGGAGCGAGTCTCTTTAGGAAAACCATGGCCAGATTGCGATGGCAATCAAATAGATCGCCTGCGCCGCGGCCATCGTGATCCAGATGCGTTGCCGGATACGGGAGCGGCGGAGATCGCGCAGCAGACCAGTTGCCATTGGGTCGCGTGGCCGGGAATCGGGATTGACGGGTGGCGGCGGCACCGGCCTCAACGCTTCTGCGCGCGCAGGCTCGGGTCCCTTCGGACTATCAGGATAGAAAACCTTGGGCGTACTGATCACTTCCGACCACGCCGGCAAGAGCATCCACGTCTGCGGGAGGACCTCTGGCACGGGTTTCGCCGTCACTTCAAGTCGAGGCAGCCGTTCGGGTACGAGCCGGTCGGCAACGTTGCGCAACAAGGAACTCCACCAGAAGTGACTAAGCTGATCCGTAATCAGTTCGCCGACATCCACCGGGATCGACTCGAGTTCGAGCGGCGGCAACGTCTCCGGAGAGAGCACGTCCCCGATGTTGGTGAACACGGTGCGGAACCACGGCAGTCGCAAGCGGTCGCCAAGCAACAAACCGACGTTAACGGGCCGAGACGTCAGGTGTAACGGCGGAAGTTTCTCCGGCGAAACCGTGTCTCGCAGATTGATGTAGAGAGACTTCCACAAGGGCCTGGTCAGGGACGCCGGAGGGAGCAGATCGATCGGCACATCGGGTAGGTGGTCGGGAGCGGGTTCTTCCTGCCACGCTTCAGCAGCATTCGAGTGATACGCCATACACTCCTTTGATCGCCGAACCCCGGGTTCCGGCGCAGAAATCAGGCAAGTCGATCGCAAGGCCCTGGGAGGCCACTTTTGATGTTAGACGCCTGGAACGACGCTGTCATCCTGCTTTACGGAGTTTTACGAGATCAGCACCCTTTGTGACCTCACGGCCTTAAGAGACACCGGAGAACGCAATCTTTGTTCCTGTTTTTGGGAGGTTTTCGTTCCATGATCACCGGCCTGCCTGCTGTTTCCTCCGCTGGTACATGACCTTTCAGCCGTTGAGGGTTGGTATCGTCTGAAGCACAATTCAACAAGAACCATTTTTGCGGCCAGGGAGAACAGTGTTGCTGCGAAGATTGCTGGTGCCGGTCCTGATCGTGAGCGGGCTGACCGCCGCCGCGGGTAAAGACGTCGCATTGATCTCCAACAAGAACAACTCCCTGCCTGAAATGACCCTGGCGGAACTCATCAAGGTCTGCAAGGGTCAGGCGAGTCGCTGGCCGGATGGCAAGCCGGTGACGCTCTTCATGCGCGAGCCAGGATCGCCGGAACTCAGGCTGGTTGAGGAGAGAGTGTACAACCTGTCGTCGGAGGCGGTGCGCGAGCTGGTGGCAGCCGCCAATCACAACCGCTCCGACCGGCCGGCCATCATTGTCGCCACTAGCGACGAGGACATTATCCGCAAGGTAGAATCCACGCCCGGTGCGATCGGACTGGTCAATGTCTATTCCATTACTGGAGCCGTCAAAGTCTTGAAGGTCGGCGGCAAACTCCCGCTGGAGGCGGGCTACGCCCTGCACGGAAACTGAGTGTTCCACTCCGCGACCCGGCAGGAGAGACGGAAGGATCGATTTGGGTAACCAGAGCCAGGGGACGTCGCTTGCGTACAACCGTAACCGCCGCTTTCCCCGCTATCACCTCGATACGCGCATTCAACTGTCGGTGTTTCGCGACGGCGCCACCATCTCGCTGTGGGGCCGAACCAACGAATTGGGCCAGGACGGTGTCGGCGCTACCCTGAGTGGCGAGTTGAAGGTCGGCGAGGTCGTGGCCATGGAGTTCCCCGTTCCTGTCCCGCCTTACTTCCTGAAAGTGCGCGCCATCGTTCGTTATAGCGCGGGCCTGCGCTGTGGGTTTGAGTTCCTCATCGTGACCGACGAGCAGCGCGAAGCCCTGCGCCGAGTCTGTGAAGTCTTGTCCACCGAGTAGCGCCGCTTGCTTCTCCGGGATGGATCGCCATTACCCCAGTAACTTTCTGCCGAAAACCGAGGTAGGTACCATCGCACTATCACCGGTGCAATCAGGAAGGAAGTTCTATGGGGGACAAACGGACCCCGATAGCCACGTCGACAGACGTATTGCGCGCCCACGCATTACGGGAAGCGCGTGAAAACGGTGATTCCCCTTTCCTGAGCCAACTGGAGCCCGCGTCCGCCGCCAACGGAGACTCTCACGAGCACCGCCTGGGCCTCGACAAATCGCAACTCGAGCAAATCGTCGAGAATGCCCCGGAAGCCATCAGCATTCTGGACCGCAACACGCGCATTGTTTGCATCAATCGCGAATTCACGCGATTGTTCGGCTTCTCACCGGGTGAGGCTTACGGGCGCGGCATCGAATCGCTCATCGTGCCGCCCGACCGTTCCGCCGAGACTGCCTGGATCGGCGACAGCGTACGCAAGGGCAACAAACTTTCTCTGGAAACGCGTCGCCGTCGCAAAGATGGTTCGTTGGTCGACGTGCTGGTCTCGGCATCACCCGTCATCGTCGACGGAGACAGAGTCGCCACCTACGCGTCGTACCGCGATATTACCGAACAGAAGCGCGCCGAAGAGCTGAATTCTGCCCTGTACGCCATCGCGGCTCGCACCCACTCCGCCGAGGACCCGCAGGATTTTTTCGCCGCCATTCACAATATCGTCGGGCATTTGATGACGGCGAAGAATTTCTACATCGCGCTCTACGACGCCGAGGCGCGCTTGCTGAGCTTCCCCTATTTCGTGGACGAGTACGATCCGCCTCCCGTGCCCAAGCCTCTCGGCCGCGGCCTGACGGAATACGTCATCCGCAGTGGCGAACCGCTTCTGGCGACTCCCACCGTGTTTGAGGACCTGGTCCAGCGCGGCGAGACAGAACTGATCGGCGCGCCCTCGCTCGACTGGCTCGGCGTGCCCCTCAAGGGAAGCAATGGCTGCATTGGCGCGCTCGTGGTGCAAAGCTACCACGAGAACGTGCGCTTTGGAGAACGCGACCGGGAAATACTGAAGTTCGTCTCCCAGCAGCTGTCCACAGCGATTGAGCACAAGCGCTACGAAGAAGCGTTGCGCCGCTCCGAGGCGCGCTACCGTTCGCTGGTTCTGAGCGCCGCCTATGGCATTTACCGCTGCACCGTGGCCGGCCAGTTTCTGGATGTGAATCCGGCCTTGATTTCCATGATGGGGTACGCCTCCGTCGAAGAGATCCTGGCTTTGAACGCGCGCCGCGATGTGTTCTTCAACGCTGAGGAATTTGATCATTTAGTCGAGGACTATCGCCGCACCGGGAGCGTAAATGGAGTCGAGGTTCAGTGGAGATGTAAGGATGGTCGCATCATTATCGTCCGCCTCAGCGGGCGCGCCGTAAATGGCACGGACCATCCCGGCGAAGAGCTCGAAATCATCGCCGAGGACATCACCGAGCGCCGGCAACTGGAAGAACAGTTCCGCCAGGCGCAAAAAATGGACGCGGTCGGACGACTCGCCGGCGGTGTCGCCCACGATTTCAACAACCTCCTGATGGTGATCAACGGCTATACCGAGGTCCTGCTGGAAGAACTCAAGCTGGACTCGCCCCTGCACCAGAAGGTGCAGTCGATTCAGCAGGCCGCCGACCGCGCTGCCACGTTGACCCGCCAGCTCCTGGCCTTCAGCCGCAAGCAGATGCTGGAACTGAAGGTCGTCGACGTCAACACCGTCATCGGCGACATGGAACGGTTGTTGCGCCCATTGATTGGCGAGAATATCGCGTTGCTCACGCGGCTCTCCGCCGACGCCGGCAGAACTCGTGCCGACGCCGGACAGCTGGAACAGGTGTTGATGAACCTGGTCGTCAACGCGAAGGATGCCATGCCCGGCGGAGGCAAGATTACGATCCAGAGTTCCAGTGTCGTCGTGCGGCCGAATTTCCGGGAGCATCGCTTTATCCAGCCCGGACGGTATGTTGTACTCGCGGTCAGCGACAGTGGCCACGGCATGGACAAGGAGACCCTGTCTCGCATCTTCGAGCCCTTCTTCACGACGAAGGAGAAGGGAAAAGGGACCGGCCTCGGGCTCTCCACCGTCTACGGCATCATCAAACAAAGCGGCGGATACATTTTCGCCCAGAGCGAACCCGGCGCAGGGAGCACGTTCTACATTTATCTGCCCCGGGTGGAGGACTCGCCCGAGGAGCTGAGTCCTGCGGAGTTGCACGACCGCGAGAACGGCGGCTCCGAAACGGTATTGCTGGTCGAAGATGAGGCATCCGTGCGTGAGTTGGTTCGAGACACGCTCGCCGCCCGCGGATACAAGGTGCTGGAAGCGTCGGACGGCGAAAACGGGCTGCGCGTGGCCGCCAACTACTCCGGCCATATCGACATTCTCATCACCGATGTCGTGATGCCGGGAATCAGCGGCCGCGAACTGGCCAGCCGGCTCCTGCTCCTGCGCCCCAGCATGAGTGTGATTTACCTCTCGGGCTACACCGAAGACGCGGTCCTCCATCAGGGAGGTCTCAGCCCCGGCACGGCATTCCTGCAGAAACCCTTCACTTTGCAGGTTCTAACCAGAAAAGTGAGAGAGGTCTTGCAGCGCGGGCCCGGCTAGTCTCGCCGGTGGTCCGTTATAACTTCTTCGATCCTCGTGGCGTCCATTTAAGGTGAGGCTTTGCCGTCAAACGCCGCACTATTGCTGGAATTTTCGCAAGAGAATTGGTTCGCGCGTAACTCGCCGGCCCGCCGAAGTCACCCAGGCGTAACCGCGTAACCTCTCTGGCAACCGTCCTTTACGAAAACTTTACTCTGGAACCGGTGTTAAGAGCATCCTATCCATTACAGGAGTGTGCAATGAATCCCCTCATGATTCTGTCGAAGTGTCTTCGTTTTGTGGGCGCGATGGCGGCAACAGGAGTTCTGGTTCTGGCGGCAGGATGCGGCGGCAGCGACAACGGCGGAGGGGGCGGCGGCGGCAATCAAGGATTCAACAAGACCAGCCTGAAAGGCCAATACGCGTTCACGCTCCGCGGAATCGGTACGCCGGACACCATTAACTCCTATTTCTTTGTTGAGGGCGGCGTCTTCACTGCGGATGGCAACGGGAACATCACATCCGGCACGGACGATTTCGTAGAGAACTTCACCGCCTTCTCCGATTCGATCACCGGGGTGTACCTCATCAACCCCGATGGCAGCGGGACCATCCAATTCAATTTCCCCGGTGGCGGTGCGTCGCTTTACCAGATCACGATGAGCGATGTAAACCACTTCTATATGGAAGAGGCTGACGGCTTTGGCACGAGCGGCGGATCGGGCGAAAAGCAGGACACGACTGCATTCTCCGCGATACCGTCCGGCACGTTCGTCTATCAGGCCCACGATCTGGTCGCCGGCGCCGCGAGAGTTGGAGCAATGTCTTGGGCCGGCGGCAATATCACCGGCACTGGCGACACGCTGGTCAGTGGCGTGCTTCTTTCTCCCGTCTCCATCTCGGGAACGGCGGAAGTTCCCGGAACAAGCTCAGGCCGCGGCGTGGTATCCATCACCGACGACGCCGGAACGAGCACCTACGCCTACTACGTCGTCAGCTCCTCAAAGATACGTTTCCTCTGCGGCGACGCTGGTGCACTCTCTATTGGTCAAGCGGAGGCACAGACCGGCGGGCCCTTCTCCGCCGCCTCGCTCAGCGGCAACTACGCCTTCGGCAGTGCCGGCGAGACATTGAATGTGCAGGGAATCCATTCGGTGGGCGTGTTCGCAGCTGACGGGGGTGGAAACATCACAAGCGGGAGCTTCGATACAGTTCAGGATGGCACGCCCGTCACCGGCATGACACTCAGCGGCAGCGTGGCGAGCACCTACACCGTGGCCGCGAGTGGACGAGCGGTCGTCACGTTGAATCTCTCAACCGGCGCTACGAACCAGAAAGTCATGTACCTGGTCAGCCCGTCACGGGCGTATTTCTTCGTGAACGACGCAACCAACGTTGAAGACGGCACCCTCGACAAGCAATCGACGACGGCATTCACCAACAGCAGCATGAAGGGACAGTACGCACTGTTCATGGATGGGTTCGATAACAATCAGACCCTTCCATATCGCGATCGTGTGGGCACGTGGACACCGGACGGCTCTGGAAATGTCTCCACGAGCTATCTGGCCAGCGGCTACCTTCCATCCGTGCCGCCTCTTGGCAGCACCACGGTCAACAATCTCTCCGGGACCTATTCCGTCCCCACGAACGGGCGAGCAACGGCATCGGTAACCGGCCTTTCCAACAATCTGCTGATGTACATGGTGTCCGCGAATTCAGGCTATATCCTGCAGGCGGACGATGGAGTGGATATCGGGGGCGCGTTCACGATCCAGACCAAACCGTAGGCAAGAAAAGTGGTTGGTGATGGGTGGCTAGGGCTCAGCAGTCGAGTTCTCTGCTGAGCAATCAGGCACTACACTAAGCGCTAACCACTGGGTTACGCGATCACTTCTGCCGCGATCTTCTCGGTTACGAACGCTTCGATCACGTCGCCGATTTTGACGTCGCCGTAGTTGGCAATGGCGATGCCGCACTCCATGCCGTTGTGCACTTCTTTGGCATCGTCCTTGAAGCGGCGCAGTGACCCGATCTTGCCCTTGAACACGACCACGTTGTCGCGCAGCAGGCGGACTTCGGAATCGCGCTTGATGAAGCCGTCGATGACGCGGCAGCCCGCCACCGTTCCCACCTTCGGAATGCGGAAGGTTTCCAGCACCTGCGCGCGCCCGTTGTAGGTCTCTTTGAAGGTCGGCTCGAGCAGGCCGCTCATCGCGCGCTTGATCTCATCCTGCAGCTCATAAATGATCGAGTGCAGGCGAATGTCGACCTTGTCCTGTTCCGCAAGTTCTTGCGCCTTACGCTCCGGCCGTACGTTGAAGCCGATGATGATCGCGTTCGATGCCGAAGCCAGCAACACGTCGCCTTCGGTGATCGCTCCGACTCCGGCGCGCAGAACCTTCAGGCGCACCTTGTCGTTGGAGAGCTTGGAGAGCAGGTCGCTGAGCACTTCGACGGAGCCTTGCACATCGCCCTTGAGGATGATGTTCAGTTCCTTGATGCCCGCCGTCTTCATCTGCTCAGCCAGGCCTTCGAGCGAAACGCGGGAACTCTTCGCCAGCGCCGCTTCGCGCGCTTTCTGCTCGCGGTAATCGGAGATGTCGCGCGCTTTCTCGCGGTCCGTGACGACGACAAACTGGTCCCCGGCCTGTGGCAGACCTTCGAGGCCGAGAATCTCGACCGGCGTCGACGGTGGCGCTTCCTGCAGTTGCGCACCACGGTCATCGAACATGGCGCGCACTTTCCCGTACACGTTGCCGACGACGAAATTGTCGCCGGTGTGCAGAGTACCGTTCTGAACCAGGATGGTGCCGACCGGACCACGTCCGCGATCTAGCTTGGCTTCGAGTACCAGTCCGTTGGCCGCGCGTCCCGGAACCGCTTTCAACTCTTGCAGGTCCGCCGTCAGGCAGATCATTTCCAGCAACAGATTGAGATTCGTCTTCTTCTTGGCTGAAACATCGACGAAGACCGTCTTGCCGCCCCAGTCTTCCGGCAACAGACCACGATCGCCTAGCTGTTTCTTCACCCGGTCGGGCATCGCCTCGGGCTTATCGATTTTGTTGACTGCGACGATGATGGGAACCTCGGCGGCATGCGCATGATCGATGGCCTCGAGCGTCTGTGGCATTACGCCATCATCGGCAGCGACGACAAGCACGACGATGTCCGTGGCTTTGGCGCCGCGCGCACGCATACGGGTGAACGCTTCGTGGCCGGGCGTGTCGAGGAACACGATCTCGCGTCCATAAGCTGGCGAATCGGTGTCGTTGATACGGACTTTATATGCGCCGATGTGCTGCGTGATTCCGCCGGCTTCCCCTTCTGCAACATTGGTCGAGCGGATCGCATCGAGTAGGGTCGTTTTGCCGTGATCGACGTGGCCCATGATGGTGACAACCGGCGGACGCGGCACCGCTTCGGCGCTCTCGTCGGAGCCTTCGGCCGTTTCGGCCATATCTTTCGCGGCCTGTTCTTCGAAGGTAATGACTTCCGTATCGGCGCCGAAGAAACGCGCCATTTCGGTCGCGAGCTCAGCATCGAGCGTTTGGTTGATCGTCGCGAAGACCCCGCGCGCCAGCAGGCGGGCGATCAGATCTTTGGCCCGAATGCCGAGCTTCTCCGCGAGGTCCTTGACGGAAATCCCTTCCGTGATCGTGATGTTCCGCGTAATCGGCAGCGGTTCATTGGAAATCGTGACCCGCGGCGGCGGAACATAGCCCTTCATTGGGCCTTCCTTCACGCCACGCGGAATGTATCGCTGGCCGGGACGACGCGCAGGTCCACCAGGGCGGCTGCCGGGGCGGGTGGGTCCAGGCGGCGGCAACGCGCCTCCCGGCCCGACACCTAATGGACGCGCGCCCGTCGGCGACGACCTTGTCGGATGCATCGGGCGTCGTTCGCCCGGGCGCAGCGGCGGGCGCGACCCTGGCGCCGCGGTTTGAGGCCGGGGACGCTGGAAGATCGGCTTGCCCGGCTCGGGGCGGCCCGGTATCGGACGAGCTGTTCTTGCCGGCGCCGGCGGAGCTTTGTAAACCGGCCGGGGTCCTGTCTGCGGCATGATCACGCGCGGCGTTGCTACGGGAGGCTTCGGTGTGGCCGCGGCCTGCACCTCAACCGGCACGGCCGGAGGGGGCGGCGGCATCACCGCAGCAGGAGGACCTGGCGCAGCAGGCTTCGGCGGAATCGCGACAGCCGCTGGCGGCGTCGCGATCGCAGCCGGAGGTTGCGCGGGCGGCGCGGCTGGAGGCTTCGGTGGAATCACCACTGGCGCGGGCGGCCTCGCGGCGGCAACCGAAGCGGGTGTTACGAACTTGGGAGCCGGAGGCTCGACGGCAGGCTTTGCCGGAGCGGCAGGCTTGGCTGGTGGCGGCGCAACCGAGACTTCCGGTTTCGTGGCAGCCGGCGGAATTGGTGGAGCAGGCGGCTTCGGTATCGCACGAGGAGGAGCCTGGGCGGCAGCTTCTTTCTGCTGGATCGCGCGAAGCACATCTCCCGGCCGGGAAATGTGCGAGAGGTCGATCTTCGTCTTGATCTCACTCTCGGGACGCGCGGCACGGGAAGACCTCGCAGTCGGGGTCTCTTCCGCATGCGCGCTGAAATGCTTGCGGACCAACACCGCCTCGTGCTCTTCCAGGGAACTGGAATGCGTCTTCTTCTCGGTTACGCCGACTTCCGGGAGCGCGTCGAGAATCGCCTTGCTCTTGACTTCCAGCTCGCGTGCTAGATCGTTGATTCGAATCTTACTCATCCACCCTCTCGCTTCTCGTAACCGGTTTCCGCCTAAGCTCTCATGTCAACCTCACGGGCTCACCTTGGAGATTTGAGCTGTGACTTGCCGGGGCCCTAAGCGCACAATGTTTCCACCAGCCGGGAAGCACCCGGCCGACTCCCCAGCCCCTCAGCTTTTTTCCTCGTTGGAGTCTCTGGCTGCGGGCTCCGGATTGACGGCGATCTCTGCCGTCTCCTCTTCGGAAGCCGCCTCCGTGGGCTCAGTCTCGGCCGCTGGTTCGGTGGCTGCGCCCGAAGCCTCCGCCGGAACTTCTCCACTCGCCGGTTCTTCCGTGGATTCGCTGCTCTCGGACTCCGCGGCCGCGACCGTCTCGCCGCCTTCCAGGCTGGAGAAGTAATTATTGACCGCAATGCTGATTTTTTCCACCGTCTTCGGGCCGATACCCTCGATCGCTTCCAGTTGCTCCGGCGTCATGTCCGCCAGAGACTCAACCGTAGAAACACCAGCCGCCTTCAGCTTCTCCACCAGGCCTTCGCCCAATCCGGGGACATTCTCCAGCGGTGTCGTCGTCTGCGTGACCAGAGCCGACATCTGCTGCTCAACTTCCTGGCGCTTCTCTTCCTCGCTCTTGATGTCGATCTTCCAGCCGAGTAGTTTCGCGGCCAGACGCACGTTCTGGCCCTTCTTGCCGATCGCCAGCGAGAGTTGTGTATCGTCGACGACTACTTCGAGATGCTTTTCGCCCGCATCCACGACAGTGACGCGACTCACTTTGGCTGGCTGCAGCGCCTTTTCGGCGAACGTCACCGGGTCCTCGTGATACTCGATGATGTCGATCTTTTCGCCGCGCAGCTCGCGGATGATGGACTGCACGCGCATGCCCTTCATGCCGACACAGGCGCCAACCGCGTCCACGTCTTTGTCTTTCGACATCACGGCAATCTTGGTGCGTTCGCCCGCTTCGCGCGCGATTGCACGAATCACCACCGTGCCGTCATAGATTTCCGGGACCTCAGTCTGGAACAGGTGCTGCACGAGTTCCGGCGCCGCGCGGGATACAACCACTCCCGGGCCTTTCGCAGCCTTTTCCACTCGCGCAATCACGACTCGCACGCGCTCGCCGACGGCGAACGATTCCAGCCGCGACTGCTCCTTGCGGCCCATCCGTGCTTCAGCCTTGCCGATGTCCACAATGACATCCGGCCCTTCGATCCGCTTGACTGTTGCATTGACGATCTCGCCGACGTGACCGATGTATTCGTTGTAGACCGTGTCGCGCTCAGCCTCACGCACCTTCTGGAAGATGACCTGCTTGGCCAGTTGTGCCGCAATGCGGCCGAGAATACCCTCGGTGGCCTTGGGAATCATCAATTCCCCGCCGACCTCGGCATTGGGATCAAGCTTGCGGGCCTGCTCGACCGTCACCTGCAGGTTGGGATCTTCAACCTGCTCGGGACTTTCGACGATTGCCTTCACCGCGTAGGCACTGATCTTGCCGGTCTCCTTGTCGAGCACGGCACGCAGATTCTCCTGAGACTTGTAGTACTTGCGTGTCGCGACCACGATCGCGTCCTCGACCGCGCTGACTACGATCTGCGGATCAATGCCTTTCTCCCGGCTGACCCCTTCGATGATGTTGTAGAGCTCGCTTGCCATAAGGACAGGTCTCAGGTCTAAGGTGTCCTCTCAGGAAGAATCCCGAGGGTTGAAGTCTGACACCCAACACCTGACACCTGACACTTAAATCTCAGGCACCAGATTGGCCCTCTCCACATTGGCCAATTCGATTTCCACTTTGGGCGACTCGCCGTGCTTTGGACGCATCTTGCGTCGGGCCGCAGTCAGATCCAACACCAGCCTGCCGTTCTCAAAACTTTCCAGCGTCCCCTCAAAGTGTCGGTTGTTGTTCACCGGCTGCCGTGTCATGAGTTTCATGCGATGGCCGCGGAAGCGCTCGAAATCCGCTGCTTTCGCCAACTTTCGATCCAGCCCCGGCGACGAAACTTCCAGCACATACGATCCGCCCGGCACCGCATCCTCGACGTCGAGAATCGTTCCAAACTCACGGCTGAAACTCGAGCAATCCTCGTGCGTCACGCCGTCCGGATGCTCGTGCGTTGGTATCGCGCCCGGGCGATCGATGAAAACTCGCAGCATCCGGTGCTTGCCGCCACCGAGAAGCTCGACGGCAACTACCTCGATCCCGCTCGAAGCGGCCACACGCTCCGCAATCTCGCGGACCCTGTCCTCTGTAAAAGCCATTGTTTCAATAGCTTACGGTTTGACCGCGCGCCAATCCGAGCCCAACTAAAAAGTGGGCTTGCGCCCACTGGTGTGCTTCGACAATTCCTCAGAACTACGACACAACAGTTTCTTTCAGAACTATACGCCTGCAGCCGGGAAAAGACAAACCGACGGGCAGGTCGGGGTTCTCCCGTGTCATTTCGGCTCCAAGCGTCAGGACGCCGGGCTGGATGGATGCAAAGTGCCTCCACGGTTCGGCCGCGTTACCCCGGTTTCTCTCGTAACCTTGCGGCGGATTACCTCTTAAATCACACTTCCATCCATGCAGGTTTCACGCACCCATCTCGCGATCGCACTCAGCGCTGGCGGACTGCTGGTGGTGATCTTCCTGGGCTTCCTTTTGTGGCTCAGCAATCAGCCGCCGGTCCTCGCCCGCTCGGAGGAGCGTGATCCGCTCACGCACATGCCGCTAAGCATCACGATGAATCCGTTCCGCGACCGCACCCTCGAGCGGACTGCCAACAAGTTCATCGCCGAGATGCGCGATGGAAACTGCCACAAGGCGTTGTCGCGGTGGGAAAAAAAGAAGGACTACCGGAAAAAGCGCGCCGATTTTATCTGCGATTCGGAAACTCAGCACCCGCTGATCTCGTGGAACCTGATCGAATGGGAAGATGCGCCGCCGCTCATCATCCTGCACTACAAAGGGGAGCGTTATTCGAGTCCCGCGCAAGAATCAACCTACAAAGACCTGTTTTCGGTGACGCTGGAAGATAAGGACGGCGCGTGGGACGTCACGAAGTACGACGCGTTCTACTGAGGCAGGCCACGGGTCCCAGGTGACAGGTGTCAGGAACACTTCCACACCAATGTTTCTAGTGCAACCTGCCATGTGATGGGTCGGCAGACGTTGCTGTATTGAGATCCAAGTGACGAGGATCCAAACTGTTTGATCCAGCGTAGCAACTTCCGTCTGCGTGATAGCCAGTGCATCTCGCGGCGACATCTTTACGCTTGGGCGACTGCGCAAACTGCCATACTTCGGCAAAACCAATACCACTCGATGCAGGAGAAGGCGCCTGATTGGGAATCGTACATCCCAGTGACGGCGGGCACGCGTCATTCGTTACCCAGTAGACAATCCTTCTCCTGCCCGCATTGTTCCGGATATCTTCGGCAGTGATTACGCTTGTTCCGCCAGCTTCGATAGCAGCGATTCCCGAGCAGTAGATTCCTGCCTGAAACCCGAGACGATTCACCGCGTCGATCCATCCGAACACGTAGGCTTTCTGTTCAGGCAAGAGACGTCCGCCCTCTTCCTGATCGAGGAAAATAATGGTGGCAGCCGGAAAACCTTCGCGACGGGCCGCCTCAGCGGCAACCCGGGCATCGGCTTGGCCCAGAGTAGTTGCTCGCGTAACGCTCCGTAGTTCTGAGTAGAGCCGCCCATTGAACAGGACAAGGAATCCGAAACCTGCGGCCTCCACCTTGCTGCGTTTACCAGTCCAGCTGTTGGTCTTCGCGCCGGGAGGATCGTTCAGCCAGTATCCCGTGTAGGCAAAAGTCTTGTGCAAAACGGCGAGTTGGTCGTCGCCCGGATACTCGTTGCGGTCAAAACCAAGAAAGGAAGATTGTGCAGAAGCGCGCGCAGATTGACATAGCAGCAGAGCGACTAGATCCAGAAAGAGCAGCCCAACCGCCCCTCGCCGCAGGAACATGCTAGCCACCGATGTGTACCATCGTTCGCGACGCGGGGACAAAGCCCGGCTCACCGATATGATGACGTTCTTCCTTCTTCGCAACTACGGCTAGGATGAACTGAGAAAGTTTTTCGTCGCTTGCGCCGCGTCGCATGAGTTCATGCAGATCGTGATCCCAAACTGAGAACAGGCACGTCCGCAGCTTGCCATCCGAGGTGATCCGAATGCGGCTGCAATGGCCGCAGAAGGGATGCGAGACCGGCGCGATAATCCCAATCTCGCCCACGCCGTCTTCGAACGTGTAACGACGCGCTGTCTCACTGCGTGCGTGTCCAACTTCCACCAGCGGCTTGTACTCCGACATCCGCGCGACGATCTCGTCCAGCGTTACGACAATTTCCGGCGACCACACCCGGTCTTCTTCCAGCGGCATGAATTCGATAAAGCGCACGACCACGCCTTCCTCGCGCGCGAACATTCCGAAGGGAATGATTTGGTCTTCATTGAACCCGCGAAGCAACACGCAGTTGACTTTGACCGGATCGAGACCAAAGCGCCGTGCTGCGCGGATGCCGGCCAGCACACTGTCGAACCCGTTCGGCACGCGCGTGATGCGCGCAAAACGATCTGGATCGACGGCATCTATGCTCACAGTCACGCGATCCAGCCCTGCATCTTTCAACGGTGCGGCAATCTCCGCCAGCAGGTGCCCATTGGTGGTCAGCGCAATCTCAGGCTTGTCGCCCTTTTGCGTGCGCAGCTGTGACAGGTCGCGAACAAAGTCGGCAACGCCCCTGCGCAACAGCGGTTCGCCACCTGTAAGACGAATCTTGGTAATCCCCATCCCCACCAGGAGGCGCGCCATCCGCAGGTAGTCGGCAAAGGGCAACTCGGCAAACGCTGCGCCGTTCGTTCCCGTGCGGCAATAAACACATCGGTAGTTACAGCGGTCAGTGATGGATATCCGCAGGTCGTGAATGGAACGGTCGAATTTGTCGCTCAAAGTCACGTTATTGGACGTTCGAAATGCCCTATCCCCTTCGCTCCAGCCGAATGTCACTGCATTATAGATGCACGAAAAACGTCGTCGGCGACAGATCCTTGGCCACCAAACGGCGCGGCCCATGGCGAAGTTCAACTGCTACACTTCTCCCATGAAAGCCCTCATGATCACGCGCTTTGGCGGTCCCGAAGTTCTTGAGCTGCAGGACGTACCCGATCCTCACGTCGGGCCGGATCAATCCCTTATCCAGGTTGAGGCCGCGGGGCTGAATTTTGCTGATCTGCTGACCGCACGCGGCGGTTATCACGGAACTCCCAAGCCTCCGCTCATCGCCGGACGCGAATTCGCGGGAACCGAGGTTTCCAGCGGTCGCCGCGTCATGGGCTACACGCAATGGTCCGCGTTCGCCGAGAAAACTGCCGCCCAGCGAGCACTGCTTTGGCCCGTACCCGAGAGCTTCTCCTTCGAGCAGGCAACTGCGTTCCCGGTGAACTTCTTCACTGCCTACTTTGCATATTGGAAGGCGGGGCTTATCGACAAGCCCGAAGGCGCACGCGTTTTGATCCACGCTGTCGCCGGCGGAGTCGGCACGGCCGCCGTGCAGATCGGGAAAATCCTCGGTGTCGAAATGTACGGAACCTCGTCATCCGACGACAAACTGGCCCGCGTGCGCGAACTCGGCTTGCAGCACGGCATCAACTACAAGCAACAGGATTATCTGGACGCGATCAAAAGTCTGACGGGAGGCCAGGGCGTGGATGCCGTCTTCGAAATGCTGGGCGGCGAACACGTAGCCAAGAGTGTGAAATGTCTCCGCGAGTTGGGCCGTGTCATCGTTTATGGTGCTGCAACGGGAGAAACTCCACTGCTCGACACCCGGATCTTGTATGCCAAAGGCGCCAGCGTGCATGGCCTGTGGCTCAGCTACTTGAGTATGAACCGTCCGGTAATGGATGCCGCATGGAAGCAGATTTCGCAGTGGCTCAAGGAAGGCAAACTGAATCCCGTGATCGGGCAGGTGTTTCCGCTCAGCGAAGCGCGTGCCGCCTACTCGCTCATGCAGGAAGGGAAAAACTACGGCAAAATCGTACTGCGAATTCCGTAAACGCAGGCAACGAGAGGGAAATTTCCGCCTTCTCACAATACACAACATTCTCGCCTTGTTGAAATGTAATGGAGGGCTGGAGATGCCTGCTAACCCGGCGTACTGCGGCTCGTCCAAAAATGTGAGTTCGCAGCGGAAACGGGAACTTCGTCCCAGGAAGATTCGTATCAGAGCGCGAACCAAGGAGGGGTGGGGCGAGAGGCAACCTTGACTTACTGACACCAAAAAATTCTGCAGGGTGACGGGACAGACTCACGCGTGGTTTGGCGGCCCAGGTGAGACGAGTCCAGGCAAAGAGCACGAGTTCGCGGCCCGCGTCTTTTTGCGTCACCCTGACACGCGCATTGTAGGACTTTCTCGTGAAAAGGCAAGTCCTACGTGGAGACCAAAACCAGCCGCCCTGCAGGACTCCCGGCCACAGCCGGGCAGAAAGGGTGAATCATGAAGTGGAATCAGGCAGCAAAGAGCGCATTTCTGGCACTGGCCGTGTTGGCGGCCACCAGCGCGTTTGCAGGCAACAAGGGTACGTTGCACATCAGTGAGGCGGCACAAATCAACGGCCAAGCGGTTCCAGCCGGCGAATACAAGCTGCAGTGGGACGGCGCCGGGCCAAATGTGCAGGTCAGCGTGATGCAAGGCAAGAAGGTCATCGCTACCGTTCCGGCACAGATCGTCGAACAGAAGCAGGCTTCTTCCAACGACTCCACCATCGTCGATCGCAGCGGCAGCACGCCATCGATTAAGGAAGTCCGATTTGCCGGCAAGAAGTACACGCTGGCCATCGGCAGCGAGAGAGCGCAGATGGGTGAGTCGAGCAAACTTCCCTGAACGAACGAGGCAGACAGGGGAGGGCAACAATTCTCCCCTGTCTTTTTTTGTCCTGGTTAGAAGCTCGAGCGGCGAGTTGCAATGCACCATAGTGCCCGAGGTAGGTTGTCCGGACCATTTCCGCCCGGAGCTGGTTCATTGATTGCGCTATTCCCCACCCGATGGATGAGGCTGAGTCATCTGCGAACAATAAGCAGGAACAGTCTCCCGCCTCCTTCCCGATCAATCAGCCTTTCCTGCGTTACTTATTTTTGGCAGTCGCATCTCCGCCGACAGTGTCAACGTCCGCCGCGTTGGCAGCTTTGATGAGCTGTTTCGGCCAGTCGGCGGCGATCACAGCACATGCGTCTTTGACCGCGTTCCCCAGCATGCGGGTCGAGTGGCTCATGATCGCATCACCGTCGCGGTTGAAGACCACGACCTTGTTGTCGCGGCTGATGGAGTCCTTGCCACCTTCGTGATCGAGCAACACGATATAGTCGGCCTTTTCTTTCTTGTTGTTGATGATTACGGCGGGACAGCGCTCGCCGAAGGTTTTGATGATCTCGGCGGTCTGCGGCCGGTCGCCGCCCTTGGCGCCGCCTCCAAAACCGTCAGACGTTCCCCCGACTCCGCCGCCGATCTCCCAGGATTTGCTGTCCGTGATGAAGACGCGTGGCTTGTCCGCTGCCGCTCCCCACACCACCGATCCCAAAACGAAGCAACCCAATAGCAGACATCTCATTTGGCTCACCTCACGTCCCAAGAAACGTGTTTGGACAAGACTGGACTGACTCACTGAGTTGGAACCGGGTGGATGTAGGAAGGTTGTCCGCTTGCAAGTAACAAGCGGGCAGATCGGTCACCATAGGTAACCAACCTGCCCGTCGCCAATTCCGGAATGGGATTCCCCGACTCTTGAAACCGGGCTTAAGTAAGGACCGTTCCCCTCAGTATTTCGGCATTGTGGGATCGATCCTATCCGCCCAAGCCAGGATTCCACCGGTCAGGTTGTAAACCTTCTTGAACCCAGCGCGGCGCAGGAAGTTCACCGCCCGCGCGCTGCGGACTCCTGACCGGCAATGCGCAATGATTTCCCGGCTTGAGTCGAGTTCGTTCACGCGCTTCGGCAGGTCGCCGACAGGAATCAGATAGCCGTTCAGGTGGCAGATCTGGTATTCGTGCGGCTCGCGCACGTCGAGGATAAAAATATCGGCCTTGGCGTCAAGTTTTTGCTTGAGATCTTCCACCGAGATCGTCGGTACGTCGTTCGCTGCCGGACCTTCTTCTCCCCGGATGCCGCAGAACTCGTTGTAATCGATCAGTTCCTTGACCACCGGATTCTTGCCGCACACCGGGCAATCCGGATTCTTGTGCAGCTTGAGCTCGCGGAATTTCATGCCGAGCGCGTCAACCAGCAGCAGTCGCCCCACCAGCGAATCGCCCTGGCCGAGAATCAGCTTGATCGTTTCCGTCGCCTGAATCACACCGACCAGTCCGGGCAGAATGCCGAGCACACCGCCTTCTGCGCACGATGGAACTAGACCGGGCGGTGGCGGTTCGGGATAGAGACAGCGATAGCAGGGGCCATCCTCGGTTGCGAATACGCTAGCCTGACCTTCAAAACGAAAGATGGATCCGTAAACGTTCGGCTTGCCGGTCAGAACACAAGCATCGTTCACCAGATAGCGGGTCGGAAAGTTGTCTGTGCCGTCGGCGATGATGTCGAACTCCCGGAACAGATCTAGCGCATTGGCGCTCGTCAGCTTCGTTTCGAACGTCCGCAGGTTGATGAACGGGTTGATCGCCCTCAGCTTGTCGGCGGCGGAATCGAGCTTCTTCCGGCCCACGTCGTCGGTGGTGTGGATGATCTGGCGCTGCAGATTCGTGTAATCGACGACGTCGAAGTCCACGATGCCGAGCGTGCCCACACCAGCCGCGGTCAGATAGAGTGACAGCGGCGATCCCAGCCCGCCCGCGCCGATACACAGCACCTTGGCAGCCTTCAGCTTCTGCTGTCCTTCCATGCCGACCTCGGGCATGATCAGGTGGCGCGAGTAGCGCAGAATCTCGTCGTTACTCAGGATGGCTTCGGATTTGGCAACTTCGCTAACGGGGCTCATAGGATCCTTGGAAATTGTCGATGATTGAATTTCGATTGCCGATTAAAAACAGGAATATTCGCAGCCCAAATCAACAACAGCGCAGAGAGCGCGACATTCGACAGGAGTACTGGATAGCGATGTTCATTGCCTTAATCGTACATCAATCATCCAATCAGTAATCAAAAATCAACAATTGCTACGCGCCGCCTGCAATCGACGGGATGATCGAAATCGTGTCGCCGTCGCTCAATGCGGTGGCTTCTTTCTGCAGGTAGCGCATGTCTTCATCGTTGACGTACACATTCACGAAGGCGCGCAGCTTGCCGTCTTCGTTATACAGATGTTTCTTGAGGTCGGGATGGCTGGTGACGAGGTTCGCCAGAGCCTCTCCAACGGTCTTGGCAGGAACGTCAACGCTCGCCTGTTTGCCCGCGTACTGGCGAAGTGGTCCAGGTATCTGTATCTGCGGCATATGTCGTAAGAGATGCTATGGTAACGGGCTGGGATTCAGGTGTGCAAGCCAGGATACGCGGAATTCTTTTTTCATTCCACAGGAGAATTCACCACGGAGGCACGGAGACACGGAGAAAACATCTTCAATTTCGGACTTGCGACGGCCGAAAGGGTTTGTACCGATCGGAGCTTTCTTTGTCTTTGGCGCGGTGATGTCGGCCTACGCGGCGATTACGCTGCTGATCCCGGGAACCGCTCTCGACGCCCTGTGGAGGCTGAACCCCCACGGACACGAAGCACTCGCCCACCTGGGCCGTTGGGCCGCAGTTCCCTTCTGCGCGCTTTCGCCGGCGTTGGCTCTGGCAGCCATTGGATGGTTCAGGCGGCGCCGCTGGGGCTGGGTCCTGGGCGTGACAATCATCACGATCAACATGCTGGGCGATCTGGGTCAAATCTTCTTCGGCGAAGGGTGGAAGGGCGCGGTCGGCGTGGCCATTGCGGGAGCGCTTTTCGTCTATCTCACACGACGCGGAATAAGGAACTATTTCGTCCCGGTCAACGGACGATCAGACTAGCCAATCGACACCGTTTCATCGAGGAGTCTTTTGTTGTCTTCCTCCGCCCCCATCAGCTCAAACGAATTCGTCGCCGCCGCCTTCCCCTTCTCCACACTCGTGATCACATACGAGCACCCGAACCAGTGCGCCTCGGCCAAATCGGTCGACGACCACTGCGCCGGATGGTCAGGATGTGAATGGTAGAAGCCGACGATATCTTCACCGCGCTCGCGCCCTTCGCGCCGGATGCGAATCAGTTCCTTGGGATCGATGTTGTAACGATTGTGGGGAGAGTCTTCGCGGGTGTTGCCAGCGCGTGCGATGCTGGTTACGGTCCTTGATCCGTCGTCCGCGAATTGCCCGAGCAGCACGCCGCAGCACTCATGCGGATACGTCTCCTCGCCGTGGCGGCGGAGCGAGTCGTAGTGGGCTTGTGAGAGCTTGAGCATGGAAAAAACTGCAGAGTGCAGAAGTCAGATTGCAGAAGTACCATAACAGCTAGCGCGCGTTGAATTTCACTTCTGCAATCTGACTTCTGACTTCTGCAATCATCCCTCGTCCCAGAACCTGTCACTCAGGTACCTGGTTCCAGAGTCGCACAGGATCGTCACGATCAGCGCGCGCTGGTCTTTCTTCACTCGCTCGGCAACCTTCAGACTACCCACCAGCGCCGCACCGGCAGAAACTCCGACCAGCAGTCCTTCCTGGCGCGCCAGACGTTTGACCATCTTGTACGCATCTTCGGTTGCAACTTCCAGGTTTTCGTCGGCCAGCTTCGGATCATAGATGCCCGGCACCAGCGACGACGGCAGATGCTTGGTCCCCTCGATCCCGTGGAACGGCGAATCGGGCTGCAACGAAATGCAACGCAGGTGGGGGTTCAATTCGTTCAGGCGGCGGCTGGTACCCGTGAACGTTCCCGTCGTCCCCATGATGGAAACAAAATGTGTGATCTGTCCTTTCGTCTGTTTCCAGATCTCATTGGCGGTAGTCTTGTAGTGAGCCCGCCAGTTCGCGTCATTCGAATACTGATCCGCGTAGAAATACAGATCCTGATGCTTCTCTGCTAACTGGTGCGCCACGCGCGTCGCGCCGTCTGATCCCTCGGCAGGATCGGTATAGATGATATTTGCGCCGTATGCCTGTAGAATGCGTTTTCGCTCCAGCGAGACGTTCTCGGGCATGCAGAGCGTCACCGGGAACCCGAGCGCGGCGCCGAGCATGGCATAGGCGATGCCGGTGTTGCCGCTGGTGGAGTCGAGAAGAATTTTTCCGGGCACGAGTTTTCCAGAACGGCGCGCTTCCGTCACGATGCTGGCGGCCGTGCGATCCTTGATCGATCCTCCCGGGTTGTGCCACTCCGCCTTGCCGAAAAGTTGCACGCTGGGCAGATCGCGCGTCAGCGTCTCCAGCCGCAGCAACGGAGTGTTGCCGATGCGATCGAGCAGACTCGCGCCCGCCCTCGCTGCATCGGAGGCGTTGATATTCGGCAGCGGCGCGGAACTGGAACTGGCAGCTGTCATTGCGAAACTCGAATGACTAGAGTAATGTGCCCCGTACCCCGAAAAAGGTATATCTATACTATCGTCCTTTGATTCAGGAGAGGGGGATTCGGTTCCAGCCAATCAGGTAGCACTCGGAGCGAGTGAACTGCATCTAACCTCGAAAGTGGGAATGAGCGAACGCTAATGGCAACGAAAGTCGAACAACGAAACTACGAAGACGCAGTCAACTGGCTGCGCGACCACGGGTTTGATCTCACGGAAGCGCCGGGCACGCAGAACCGCGTCTTCCTCCGCAAGTACAACGTCTCTGCTGCGATCCAGAAGACCGACGACGGCGGAGCCAAACTCTTTGCCTACCCTGGATACCTGATCGGCAGCGAGATTTCCAAGCTTGTCAACAAAGGCTACCAGCAATTCCTCAAGACAACGAAGACAGAAGTCCCTGCCACTGCAGATCATCTCAAGGCTTTGCATCAGTTCTCGGAAGAGCTCAAAGAGGCTCTGGCTCTGCCCAGCCTCTACAACGAGTCGCTGGGAACGGTCAGCGAGTCCTACCATTACGACCGCGTGAAAGACCGCGACAAGCCGGAAGTCGAACGGCCGAAACGCCCATGGCAGGTGAAGGCTAAAGCAGCCGCCGCGACCAGAAAAAGCCGGGCCTGAAAAACATCGCATCGCCGCGAAATACCTTCTTGTGCGACACTGGTGCGCCATGCGCACCTTCCTGTTCAGCATTGTGATATTTCGTTGCTTGGCTCTGCCGCTGCTGGCGGCAGACGCCAGCCCGGTCGCCATCCGCAAGGTCATCGAAGCGCAGCAGGCGGCCTGGAACCGCGGCGACCTCGAGGCATTCATGACTGGCTACTGGAACTCGCCTGAACTCACGTTCTTCTCAGGCGCCCATGAATCGAAAGGTTGGCAGGCGGCCCTCGACCGCTATAAGAAGACCCACCAGGGTGCAGGCCACGAGATGGGTAAGCTGGAGTTCGCGAATCTGCGCATCGAGATGTTGGGAAAAGAGGCGGCCTTTGTGCGCGGCGAATTCCACCTGACTATGTCCGACGGCAAAACACCGCACGGTCTGTTTACTCTGATTCTTCGCAAATTCCCCGAAGGCTGGCGGATCGTGCACGATCATTCGGCGGGAGAGAACTGAGAATTGCAGAAGTAAGATTGCAGAATGCAGAAGTGAAAACCGGCTCTCAGTTTCGCAGTTTTCAGTTCCAGGTCGACCGCCAGTAAACTCGATTTTTTGTTTCTGCAATCTGAAATCTTACTTCTGCAATCTTCCTCGGTCCATCGCTTCGTTCGCCAACCGATCGGCATCGCGGTTGTGCTCGCGGAGCGCGTGGCGGATTTCAAAGTACTCAAGCTTGCGCGCCATCTGTTGCGCTTCGTCATGGAATTTGCGCAGCTCTGGATGCTTCACCTTATAGATTCCCTTCATCTGCCGGACCATGAGCTCCGAATCGCTCACGACCTTGAGCGCCTTCAGGTCGTGCGCTAGCGCGTACCGCAGCACCGCCAACAGTCCCTGGTACTCGGCGTAATTGTTAGTGCGGTGACCGAGGTATTCGCTGAGTTCGGCGACCTTCTGTCCGCTTGTATTCTGAATCACGACACCATAACCCGCGGGCCCTGGATTTCCTCGCGCGCCGCCGTCAATGTGAGCGGTGTATGCGTTGGCGCTTGGTTTAGGTGCGGCGGGGAACAGTTGCCCGGACGATTCCGTGCTGCGAGCCATGCAGCGAGTGTAACGCAGAGCAGTTGTCGGCTCTCAGCTGGCAGCTCTCAGGTTCTAAATCCAAGTTGATCCTCAACCTGCAAGCGACTTCCTGAGAACTGAGAGCTGGGAGCCGACAGCTGAGAGCTGGTCTACCTGCTGTGTCGCGAGAAAAATTCCCAGATCACATGGCTCGCGTCAATGTCGTGGTTCACTTTCCCGACGAGAAACGCAGGCAGGTACTGCTCACCGCCGGGCCAGGTGTGCCCGCCACCCTGAATCGTGTAAACGATAACTTCCGTTCCTTGCTTCCCACCGGAATAAACATCACGGTGCACGCTGGTACCGTTGGGATCGTGATGAGGCAAGTCGGACGACTCAGGCTTCTTGCGTGTTGCGTCGTGATCGGTCCAGAAGCGAACAGAATCAGCGAGCGAGATGTTTCGTCCGTGCGTTTTCGCGACCGCGCCGCCGTTGATATGGACCAGCGGATCATCTGTGCCTTGCAGGAACATCACGGACACTGGCCGCGACGGCTTGCAGATCGGCACCAAAGGCTCGGGCATGGTGGCCGCGACCGAGGCGACAGCCGCTATGCGATCAGCTAGATCGCACGCCAGGCGCTGCGAGAAGAATCCGCCATTGGAGATGCCGGTGGCATAGATGCGGGCGGCATCGACGGAATACGTCCGCTCCACATCCGAGATCAATGCCCGAATGAATCCCACGTCATCGGCGGTCGATAGTTCACGCGCATCGTTCCAATGACGATTCACGCTGTCCGGATACGCCACGATAAACCCGTGTGCGTCGGCGATGTCGTCAAAGCCGGTAAACCGCGGCATGTTGTAGTCGTGACCGCCACCGCCATGGAAGACGAGCAGCAACGGCATCGGATTTCCCTTCGCCGCCGCCGCCGGAACATATAGCAAATACTGTCGCTTCGTCCCATCGACGTTGATTTCCCGCTTCTGATCGTCGGGGTTGGCGCCCTTGCGCCGCTCGCGCCGTGAAGGCTGCGTGGACTGCGATTGGCCTTGTCCCACAGCAACAGTGAAGACGAACGCCAATGTGACGAGGGCAAGAATGGGAACACGGAAGCGGTTGTGCATGTTTTCTATCGACCCGTAGCCAGCCGTGTGGCCAGCCGTTGTGGAAGCTTCGCGGCGAGAATCTTTTCCTGGGCAACGCGCAGGTTGTAAGGAACGCGGTAGAACGTAACGATCCAGGCGTCGCTGTCGAACACGGCGAAGCCGGCCCGCCAGTCGCCATCACGCGGTTGCCCGACAGAGCCGGGATTGACCAGGAAATGGCGGTCGCGACGCAGAGGCCAATCCGATGACTCTGGCTGCCCCACCGTCCGATATCCCGGGCGGTAGATCTCGCTGATCTCCCCCTGCGCCATGAAGCCGCCCTGCAGGTGCGTGTGGCCAAAAAATGTGAGCGGCACCGAATCGGTCATCAATGGCTCGATGGCATCGCGTACGCTGACCAGGTATTCGTCCTCGTCGAGCGATGATCCGTGCACGAACTGAACATTCGGCAACTCGGTGATTTGAACCGGTCCATGCGGCAGTTCTCGCAGCCACGCGAGATTCTCGGGCGTGAGTTGATCTCGGGTCCACAGCGTGGCCAGCCCGGCAGCGGCGTTGAATTCCGACAAGTCCATCAGCCCGCTGACAGCTTTGTCGTGATTGCCGCGAACAAAGACCTTGCCCAGCTTTCGACACCGGGCAACTACCTCGTTAGGATTCGCGCCGTAACCGACCGTGTCTCCCAAATTGACCACGAGGTCGTAGGAGGGCGCAGCGGCAAGGCAGGCCTCGAGCGCCTCCAGATTACTGTGAATATCGCTGAGGAGTAGGATCCGCACGGCAAAGCGAGGATTATAGCGTGAGCCAGCTTCGAGCTACGAGCTTCGAGTTGCGTGCAATCTTTTTCGGGTTGAGCTCCAGACGCGTGTCCTGACACCTGTTGCCTGTGACCTGTCACTTGGCATTGAGAACCGGGCAACGGGCCCAATGCCCGGGGCCGACTTCCACAAGGGGTGGAAGCTCTCGCGCACAATCCGCTACTCGATGCTCGCAGCGCGGCTCAAACGGGCATCCGGCAGGAAGATTCGCGATGGATGGCACTGCTCCTTCGATCGTCGCTAACGGTTGAGTGCGGTCGGTTGACAGGGTGGGGATCGCGCGCAGCAACCCCCGCGTGTAAGGGTGAGCGGGCGCATGAAAGATGTCTGATTTTGTGCCTAGTTCGACAAGGCTTCCGGCATACATGACGGCAACCCGGTCAGCAACGTGAGACACAACAGCCAGATCGTGCGAGATAAACAGCATTGCTAATCCAAACTTGCGGCGAAGATCGTTGAGCAATTCCAGAATCTGTTCCTGGATCGTGACGTCGAGCGCAGTGGTCGGCTCGTCGGCGATGAGCAATTGTGGACGATTCACGATCGCCATCGCGATCATCACCCGCTGACGCATTCCGCCAGAAAGCTGGTGCGGATAACTTCGGGCGCGCTTTTCGGGTTCGGGGATGGCAACGTCCCGCAAAGCCTCGATAGCCAGGGCATAGGCTCTTTCGCGGCGGATACGCAGTTGATAAAAGAGCCCCCAGCTGCGATTGCGACCGAGTGTGTTCGCCACGAGGCGAAATGCTGGGGTGATCGCTTTGAACAGGAGATGTGCGGACCGATACCACTCATTCCAAAGCTGACGGTCCCCGCTGCGTATCTGATCCCATGCTCGTTGATGAATCTCAGCAGGCGCCCCGTGTGCCAGCACCGCCTCGGCAATCTGATCCCCGACTCTCATTACCGGATTCAGTGCTGTCATCGGCTCCTGGAAGATCATGGCGATGCTGGAGCCGCGCAGGCTGCGTATGGAGTCTGGAGGAAGCTGGAGTAGATTTGCGGCCTCCCCGCTGCCATTCTGAAATTGGATGTCGCCGGAAATGGAAGCGGTCGGCGACAACAAACCCATGATTGCGAGTGAAGTGACGGACTTCCCCGATCCCGACTCGCCAACTAGCGCAAGCACTTCGCCCGGCGCAATGGCGAAGCTAACGTCGCGGACGGCTGCGACACCTGACGGTGGAGTCCCGCTTCGCGCGGCGGCCAAACCTGCCCTGCGGGCAGCCGCAGGGAATGCCGGCCCGTCATGAGACTGGGAAAATTCGATGGTCAGGTTACGGACATCCAGCAGCAGAGCCACAGCGGTATGGTATCAGCGAGATAATTTACGGGGTGGAGGAGTTGTGAGTGAAATCGCCTGTTCTCAACAGTTGAGAAACTGTCGCATAATGCTGCTGACGGTTTTCAATGAAGCGAGCTAGTTTGAATCTGCTCGTTGCAGTTGCTCTTTCGGGCGCGCTTCTGCCGCTGCTTGGCCATGACAGTGCTGCGCAAGAACATCATCACGCTAATAGATCGAGCCTGGCTGAGATCCCGGTAAGGAGGTTTTATCAACAACTGGTGTCTAGGCCAATGGGCGGAATTCCGACGCCCGAGAGAATGAAGTCTCTTTCCCCTTATCTCAGCAGTTCGTTGCTCCACAGGATTAGCCAAGCACGTGCCTGTCGCGATGATTGGTTTCGCCTGCACCCGAAGAATGACGAAAAGGCACCGTCAACGTGGACGGAATTCGGACTTTTCTCGGGTCCCGACGATCGAGGTCATCCATATGCATTCCAGATTGACAAAACGGAATCGGAGGATGATGGCTCTTTTCGCGTTTACGTGAGGCTAACAGAAGGTCCGGCGAAAAGACCGTGGAATTGGCAGGTTGCAGCTGTCGTAGTGTCGAGAAATGGGCAGTTTGCAATCAACGATGTGATTTTTCTCAGAGATGAGAACATCGTCACTGAAAGTCGTTTGTCGGAAGTCCTAATAACGCGAGGGTGCGATGGCCGTCGCTGGGTCGGATATCCCACGAGGTGAAAGAACGTGGCTGACGGAACGCGATCCTAATGGCAAATTTTGCAGCTAGGTCAGGCGGCTCTTTCGTTGAATCAAATCAAAATGACGATAAATCCCGATATCACCAACCTCGAGCCGCAAGCTTTCGTTAGGACCGCTGTGGCTCAGACGCGGCCAGCAGGCACTGTTGGAGCACATGTTTGAGTTTCTTGCGGCTCCGGTAGAATGAACCCCGTGAATCCGCGCAAGCACCGGATCGCCGATTACCTGCGGCCCAAAACGCTGGCAATGTTGCTGCTCGGGTTTTCTTCAGGCCTTCCCTTTCTCCTGGTCGGCAATACGTTCGGCTACTGGCTGCGCGATGAACACACCTCCCTGACGGCGATTGGGTTCCTTTCCTGGGTGGGCATTGCCTATTCCCTGAAGTTTCTGTGGGCGCCGTTAATGGATCGCGTCGATTTGCCGTTCTTCAAGCGGCTTGGACATCGCCGCGGATGGATGCTGTTCTCGCAGATTCTCGTCGGGCTGGCGCTGTCCGTGATGGGTGGAGCTGGTACGACAGGCGGGCTCGGCCGGCTCGGCGCTCTGGCGCTCGTCGTCGCGTTTGCCTCATCGACCCAGGACATTGTGGTCGATGCCTGGCGAATTGAATCAGCAGACGACGGAGAAGAACAAGGCCTCCTCGCGTCTGCCTATCAGTTCAGCTACCGTTTTGCGCTCCTCGCTGCCGATTCCGTGATCCTTATCGTAGCAGCGGCAGTAGGCTGGCGGATGTCCTACGGCATTTACGGTGCATGTATGGCAGTCGGAATAATTGCGACCTGGCTTGCAAAGGAACCGGAGCGCGCGGATGCGATGATCGATCGAAAAGGGCGCGCAGCGCCGCTTTGGACGGGGCGTGGTTTCTTTGACGCTGTTGTGGGACCGTTCATCGCTTTTTTCCGCGCACATGGGTGGCTCGCGCTGGTGATGTTGGCCGCCATCAGTCTGTACCGGTTGCCGGACTTCATCATGGGTCCGATGGCGAATCCCTACTACCACGACATCGGTCTTTCGAAGCAAACAGTCGGAGCGGTGCGCGGATCCATCGGACTCATCGCTACGTTTGCAGGCATCGCAGCGGGAGGATTCTGCTCGCTGAAACTTGGCTACATGCGCGCCCTCATCATCGGGGGCATTCTGCAGGCTGCTGCGATTGCCGCCTATGCGAGCCTCGCCTTCGCGGGTGCAACCATCCCGCTCTTCGCGCTGGTCATGGCAAGCGATAATTTCGGCATCAGCTTTGCAGGCGTTGCACTTGTCGCATACATGTCGAGTCTCACCAATATTGGATACACCGCCACGCAGTATGCGCTCTTGAGTTCAACCTATGCCTGGCTGGGAAAGATCTTGAAGGGTTTTTCGGGCGCTGAGGTCGAAAGTCTGAGCACCACGCACGGCCTCATTCATGCCTACGGCATTTTCTTCATCGCCTGCGGACTGACCGGTTTGCCTGCCGTCCTTCTTTTTGCGGTATTGGGTTACTGGCACAGGCGAAGGCAACCGCTCGCGGCCGCTGCCTCCGAGAGTCCTCGCTCGTAACCGCATTTCATCAATTACGTATGCCCTCACTGCCCCAAAATCAGCGGCAACCCATTCTTTCCGCTGCCGATCACGACCACTTTGGCATTCGGGCTCTTCGCCAGGTTCTCCGTTGCCTCGATGCCTTTCCACTCAAGCAGCTGCGAACTGATCCCTTGCGCTACGATCTGCTGGAAGTCGCGAATGCCCGCCGCCTCGATGCGTTTGCGCTCTGCCTCCTGCTTCTCCTTCTGCAGCCGGAAATTCATCGCCAACGCTTCCTGCTCGGCCTGCTGCTTGGCTTCGATCGACGCCTTTAACGTCATCGGAAGCTGAATGTCACGGAGCAGCACGTTCTCCACGACTACGCCACGAGAAGCAAGTTGTGCCGTCAGCTGCTCGATAATCTGCTTGGCGACCATCTCGCGCTCGCCGGAGTAAAGTGCGTTCGCGCTGTGCGAGGCTGTTGCCTCCCGGATTGCTGAACGGAGGTTCGGTTCCACCAGCACATCCACATACCTGAGCCCGAGCTTCTGATAGACATCCGCCGCCTTGCCGGCATCGAGGTGGTAGATCAGCGACGTGTCGAGGGCGATCACCAGACCCTCACTCGATGGAACGCTCGCAGTCTCTTTGACCTCCTGCGTTCGAATAGACATCTCGTGATTGGTCTTGAATGGATTGATGAGGTGGAGGCCTTCGGGTAGTACCTCTCCCGTGACTCTTCCAAACAGAGTCAACACGCCGACTGCTCCGGAGTCCACTCGTGTGACCGAGGAGAACAGGAGGATGACTACGAAAAGGCCCAGGATGCCTAGGCCTAGAAACCGAAGGATGCCGCTACCCTGCACGTCGATCACTTTGCCACGAGGAGGATCAAAGATTGTCATCGCACGCTCCCTTGTTCTGCGCAAATTCTAGGGAACGCAAGTGTGCCAGGTAAGTACCTGCGCGAGAACCGCTTCGGCGAGATGAGCAACATTGACGCGGATCGAGAACAGATTTTCACAGCGCGAATCCTGCAAATATCTCCGAAGACACCGGCTCCGGTTCGTTGAAGTCCCCCCAAACACCGCATAAACATTGAGGGATACTGATGGTAGGGTTGCGGGCTGCACCAATGTCGCATCAGTGGGCTGTGGACGGGCTGCACTCGATTGATGGAGAAGAAGTTACAGTTCGATGAATTCGATTGACGCAGGAAATAGAAGGAGTAGAAACATACTCGTTCTTTGACACGTTCTGAAGTTTTTC
>DATIWL010000164.1:0-12728 GCA_035519435.1 Terriglobales bacterium | reverse complement strand
CGAGGTTACCGAGCCGGCGGAGGGATCGGTGCCGACCATGTGATAGGTGAAGCTGCTACCGCCGAAGGAAAACGACCCCGTCCAGATCGGGACCTGGACATCAGGCGCCTGAACGGCCTCGGTGGAACCCGGAACTCGTGGAATCGCCGCGAACATCGGTTTTGCGCCCTGGACATAGGTGGAACTGCCTTGACGGACGTCCAGCCGAGTGAACTTCTGGGCGAAACCCGTGCTCAGCATCGCCAGCAGGCATAAAGAAACGACGGCAAACTTCTGGGATTGGCTCACTGCATCCTCCTGAGAGAGCTGTGGTTTGTAACTGGTTTTTGGTCCCTGTTACCGCAGGGATGCGGGGGGAACAGCGGGTCTACAGAACACTGTCGAGCATTCTGTCTGCACTCGGCAAGACTGTCAAGCAATCTTGCTGTGAATTGTCACGCTATGGGCAATAGTAGAGGCCGCTTAGTCGTGGAGGGGGACCATGGTCTGATCCCCTCGGCAGAACGTAGCCACCCGCAACAGGCTTCCGTTGGCCTGCGGCATGGTCATGACGGGACCATAGCAGTAGACGGCATGGCCGTTCGCCGCCATGTACCAGCGGCCTCCCTTTTTTGCGGGCTGCGGTTTCGCCGGGGCAGGGGAAGGCTGCGGCGGGGGCGCTAACCTGGGGACGGGAAGGGACAGGATCAAGGCTAGGGTCAGGGCCTTCATAAATGCCACTTTTCCATCGCGGCCCTACCACAGGCCGCGTTTTCCACAGAACCGTAATCTCAGATGACGCGCGTGGAACGCCGCACGTCTTGCAGATCCGCCGCCGGTGTTTCCGGCACTTCCTTCATCGTGCGCGACTTTCCCTGGCGTTTCGTATCTTTGCCGGACGCCTTCGGCGCGTCGTTGCGTGCCGGTGAATCGCTGGAGTTGGCAGACGAGCCATCCTTGCGGTCGGCAGGCGACGTCTTGCGCGCGGCTGCCTCTTGCGCGATCTGCTTCTTGAGGGTCGCCAGCTGCGTGCTGTCCTTGAGCATTTCGCGGAGCAGGCCGCGCTGGACTTCGATGGTCCGGCCCTGCTCGATCACCAGAAGGGTCAGAATGGAGTACGAAATGACGAAAAGCACGACCAGCAGCGGCAGCAGCGCATTCCGCGGCTTCTTGTCCGGAGCTTCATTCTGCGCGGTGTAAATAACGGTCACGATGCCCCCAAGCCCCGAAAAGACGCCGGCGCTTTCTGTCTGGAGTGCACCTGGGAATCCATCCCCTTATTCGCTGCTAAGCAATTGGACAGAATGGACTTAAGTCGGGAATTGAGCCTCCTGGGAAGGGGGATCGTGCAACCATCTGCACTTTATGAGTAAGGGACCTAGCGTTACCAGGTTAAGGGGAGGATCGCTGCGTCCGGTGGCGTGTGGCCCCAATCCCGGCTCTGGGCGCGGCTTTTGGGTCGATCAGCCGGTGCGTGACCTGGGGCAAAATCAGGGCAGAAACCTTCAGGCGAGAGAACGCGGCGCAGGCGTCCCGGCACACCTGCTGCGCGATTCTCGTCGGGCTCTGCAGTTTGCGCTAAGATGTTTCGCTTTCCACTGTCATTGTCGGAGCTGCCATGGAACCCGCCGGACGCCGTACCTTTCTCCGCACCGCTGCTGGAGTCGCTGCATTGTCGCTGACGTCGCAGGTGTCGTCGTTTGGAAACACCCGGCGGTTGCGAATTGCGGCGGATCTCCCGGGGGCGAATCTCCCGGACCGCCTGCCGCCGGATTGGTATCGGCGCAAGGTCGGCCAGATACAGCAGGAGATGGAGAAACGCAAGCTGGATGCGCTGGTCTTGCTCCACGCGGTCAACGTGATCTACGCCACCGGGTATTTCCATTTGTCCACCGAACGGCCACTGGCGGCGCTGATTCCGAAGACAGGAGATCCGGCGCTGTTCATTCCCGGCCTTGAGGCTGACCAGGTCAAGCTCTGGTGGGTGAAGGACTACGAAGCCTATTTCGACTATCCCGGCCCGGTAAACCGCGTGCGCTGGATCTTCGAACGCGTGGCGCACCGCGGGTTCGGCAAAGGGCGAATCGGCATTGAAGAGTGCACTCCCGGACGCATGGAGCAGATCAAACGCGGCGCGCCGAACGCGGAGATCGCCGTGGCCGACGACCTAGTGGAAACGATGCGCTACGTGAAAGACGAGGATGAACTGAACATCATGCGCCGGGGCATGTATTTCTCCGATTTCTCGATTCAAGCAGGTCGCGAATTCGTGCAAAGCCACGGCGCAGTCTCCGAGAACGAGATTCTCAAGGCAGCGGCTGACGCGCTGGCCGACAAGATGGCGGCGGAGCTCAAAGACGTCGTGGGCGTCAGCATCGACCCGCCATTCGGCGGACTGGTACCGTTCGGCAAGCGATCGGCGTTTCCGCACGCGATTCCGAGCAAGGACCGCCTCAAGAAAGGCGACGCACTCATTCTCAGCTATGGAGCGCAAGTGGGCGGATACGCAGTCGAATGCGAGAGGTCATTCTGTGTGGGTAAACCAACCGACTATGCGAAGCGCCTGTTCGATGCCATGCTCGCAGCTCACGACGCCGGGGTGGAGAACCTGAAAGAAGGGGCGATCGCGGAAGATGTCGACAAGAAAAGCCTCGAGCAGATTCGCAAGGCGGGATTCGAGAAGTTCCTCAAACATCGCACCGGGCACGGGATCGGGCTGGAAGGCCACGAAGCCCCATGGATCGCCGAGGGGGACAAGACGGTGCTGAAACAAGGGATGACCTTCAGCTGCGAGCCGGGAGTCTACGATCCGGACTGGGGCGGATTCCGGCATTCGGACACGGTAGTTGTCAGGAGAGACAAAGGCGAGGTGCTGAATACGTACCCGACGCGGCTGGAAGACATGATCATCGAGGTTTGAGGCCCGAGGGCCGTGGACTGTGGGACCCTTGCAGTTCCAACCGCGCACCCAAAGTCGCCTCCGCAACTTTCTGGTCCGATTCGCATCTCATGGGCAGGGACAACTATGACTGAAAAACTGAGCGAAAGAACGACAAGGACGGAAGGTGAGTGGCGCCAGAAACTGACACCCGAGCAATACCACGTCGCCCGGGAAGCGGGAACCGAGCGTGCCTTCACCGGTAAGTACTGGGATAACCATCAGGAGGGGACATACCACTGCGTGTGCTGTGGAGCGCCGCTGTTCGAGTCGGAGACGAAATTCGATTCCGGCACGGGCTGGCCCAGTTTCTACCAACCCGCGGATGCGCAGAACATCCGCGAGCACAGCGACCGGACGTACGGCATGGTCCGGACGGAGGCGCGCTGCGCGCGTTGCGATGCCCACCTCGGGCACGTCTTTCCTGACGGCCCCAAGCCGACCGGGCTGCGGTACTGCATGAACTCCGCGTCGCTGGATTTCAAACCGAAAACCGGTGGCCAGTAGCCGGCAGTCAGCCGTCAGCCCAGGAACAATCCTGAAGAAACAAAGAAAGCCATCAGCGTAAAGCTGATGGCTTCTTCTCTTTCGTGGCAGTTGATCAGGAACTATTGGCTTCCTGCAGCAGCGGCCATCGCCTTGGGAGGCTCAGGCTTGGGCGCTTCCACCTTGGCCTGGGGCTGCTGCTGGGCTTTCTTTTCCGTCGCGCGGACTTCAATGCCACCCTTCAGCACGGCGCCTTCTTCGACGCTGAAGCGATGGGTGATGACGTCGCCGGTGAGCGAGCCGTCGGCACGGATGTCGAGGCGGTCGGCGCAGTCAACGTTGCCCTGCACCTTGCCCATGATGACGATTTCTTTCGCGTTGATGTTTGCCGCCACGTTGCCGTTGCGGCCGATCGTGACGCGACTTTCAGGAAAACTGATGGTGCCTTCCACGCGGCCGTCGATGAAGAGCGCTTCGGAGCCGCTCACCTCGCCTTTAATGACGAGTGTGCGTCCGATCGTGGCCTGCTCGAGCATCGGAGCTGCGGTCTTGACCGGGGTGTAACTGTTCGTGGGGGCCGTTGGAGAATACTTCGGTTCCGGAGACTGCAACATGTCTGAACCTCGCTAGAGTTCCGCAGCCGGATGAGGGGACGGCAGTCGAAGCGGCATGCGGCAAGTGGAGAATCGCACGAAAGTAGGTGGTTACGACAGGTTACCGAAGCCGATGTACGGTGGATTGCAGGTTGCCGAAGTCAGATGGCTAAAGTGAAACCCTTCATTGTGCCCGTTTCGCAGGTGTCCAGCGAGCTGCCCGGCACCAGGACGATTGAGGCTGCACACCTGGCAAGCTGAACTAGTCTCCACTTGCGATCTGACCTCTACCATCTGCGATTACTTCATTTTCAGTGATCGCAGCATCTGCTCGTAGGTTGGACGCAGACGACCGAAGTCCTGATCAGGCGAGATGAAGACGACGTACAGCAGAGAACCGTCCGGCCGAGGGAACGTGATCAACCAGTCGCGCTCGCGCGTGGTGGCGCCCTGGGCGTCTTTAATCGGGGACGATCCGACGAGGTCGGAAGACTTGCCCAGCACGCCATTGACTCGAATATCTTCGTCGCGCCCGATCAGCCGCAGGTCCGGATTCGACTGTTTCAAGCTTGCAATCAATTCATGCGTATTTGTGTCCAGGCCGGCGCCGGCGTTTTCCGGTTGGTACACACTCAGGATCGCACCGTAGGCCACGGCGTTCTGCGAAATCCCACCCTCAGGGGCAATGGTGACCGCGGAGGCCTGGTCGCCGTAAGCATGCCAATTGTCCGGATAGGACATGCGGAATACATCGTGCTCGAGCGTCTTCATGGTGGCGCTGGGCGTCACGCCGCGCGCCGTGATTTCGCCCGTGTCCTGCGTCTTTTGCTGGGCGGCAATCTGCTGTGCCGTGAGCGGCTTCATGCCGGCAACGACGGTCCTGATGGTGAGGAACTCCGCGCTGTCCGCGCGATAGCGTTTCGAGGGCAGGGTCTGCGCCTCGCGCGAAACGTACTCGAAGCGGTTCCCCGGGTCGGGGTGATCGCTCAGGAATTCGGGCGCGTGCGAACCGCCCTCGGCCTGAATCTTGCGGAAGAAAGCCGCCATCTGACGCGGGTCGTACCCGGAGTCGTACATAATGTCGGCGCCAAGCAGGTCCGCTTCTTTCTCTGCCTGCCGTGAATTCTTCAGGAAATACGACCCGACTCCAAAGGAGATGCCGAGTTGCGCCATCTGCGCGAGGGCTCCCCTTCCCATCAAGCCTCCCAGGACCGCCAGAGGTAATTGCGCCGCCATCTGCTTGCTGGCTGCGCGTGTCCCGTGCCGCTGCACGACGTGCGAGATTTCGTGCGCCATTACGCCCGCCAGTTCGGCTTCATTGTCGGCAGCCTGGATGGTCCCGAGATTCACGAATACCGGCCCGCCCGGCAGAGCAAACGCATTGATCTCCTTCTGGTTCACAACGCGAAATGTGTACGGCCACTTTTCGCCCGGAGCGTGCGCGGCCAGTTGAGCACCGAGACTCTGTACATACTTCGTCACCGGATCGGCTTCGGGCAGAAGGGGCAGCTGTTTCTGCACCTCTTCCGCCGCCTGCTTTCCCGCCTGCAGCTCCTCCTGGGCGGAGAACATGTTGAAGCCACGGGTCGGCTGGACGCGCGCGCCAAGCGTGGCGGGAACCGCTATGGCAAAGGCGGCGGCGAGCGCAATCAACCTGTTTTTTAGCGACCGTTGTCCTAAGTTATTCAAGGTCCAACCTCTAGAGAGAGTTTGTTGTGCCTTTCCCCGACCGCGATTCTCGCCCATCTTTCGTTACGTTGACCACGGACTCCCGTCGGCATACTTTCTGTTCAGGACCTGCGGCACCGCGCGAGGGAAAGATCGCATGACCAGGATCGCCAGCCTGCTCGGAGCGAGCGCTGCCCTTCTTATTGTCGCACTGGCCCATGCTCAGGCCGATTCGCAGGATAAGCCGCTCGGCGACGTGGCGCGGGAACAACGCGAGATTCAAAAACAGCACTCCAAGAACAACCGGACCAGAGTCTTTACCAACGATGATCTGCAGTCTGGCTCCGACGAGCAAACGAGAGATTCCGCTGCCGAGCAGGATACTCGCGCCGACGCTGAGAAGACAGCAGCGGATGCAAAAAAGCAACGGGCGGACTCGAAGGAGAACTCAAAGGATTTGACAACTGACCGCCGGCCCCAGCCGGTGTTGGACCGCGACAAGGATTCAGCACCGGACTTGCAGGTCATTCCCAAAGGGGCGCAGATTCATGTCGACTTCAACACCAAGAAGGTAGTTGTACCGGTCCGAGTTGGCTTTGCCACACCGATTCCGGCTGGGTCTCCAGTCAAGCTGCAGATCGCCCGCACTTACCTCCAGGCATATCCGAACCCCGATCCCAACATCAGGGTTCCCCTCCTTGACTATGCGGACCAGGTAACGCTCGTCGGCGTAACGGCAGGAGGAAGAGTCTATCCCGTGCAATGCGACGTCTTGCCGCTCATGCTGGGAGCTACCAACAGCGAGATGGTCTTTACCCTTCAGGAACCACTCTCCATCCCGTACTGAGCGGGCCTGATTTCGAGGCCCCCGTCGCGCGTGCCCGGCAGTTACGGACATAAAAGAAACAGGGACGCCGCTTCTGCGACGTCCCCTACCTACCATCGATTCGAAATCTTTACTTGTTCTCGTTCACTCCGCCGGCGCCGAACTCCTTGCGCTGAGCGATCGGACGAGCCGCGCGCGCCGCCACAGCGGGAGCACCGGCCGCGGCGCCGTAGCGCTCCAGAAGCACGGGAACCATGGCGCCTTCGGCTTCCTTGACGAACGTCAGCCGGCTCTCGCCGACAAGGTCAATGCGGACAAAATCTCCCAGTTTGACCTGGCCGGTGGCCACCAGGTTGGCTAACGGGAAGACGATATTTTTCTCGATCGCGCGCTTCAGGTGACGAGCGCCGTACTTCGGATCCGTGCCTTCCTGTAGCAGGTATTGCTTCGCCTTCGGCGTGCAATTGAAAACGAACTGGTGCGTACCGGCGGCCATGAGGACGCGCTGCTGCACCATGCCGAGCTCGATTTCCAGAATCTGTTCGAGGTGCTCGGGACGCAGAGTCTTGAACACGACCACCTTGTCGATGCGGTTCATGAACTCGGGCGTGAACTTGCGCCGGGCTGCGTCGACTGCCGTGCGGTTGATCTTCTCATCGAGCGAGGAATCGACCTGCACCGGCTTGGGAGCAAAGCCGAATCCACCGTCCACCAGGCCGCTCATCTCACCGGCGCCAAGATTCGAAGTCATGATGATGATGCAGCTCGAAAGATCGACGCGGCGGTTGTCGCCCAGCGTAAGCGTCGCTTTGTCGAGAATGCCCAACAAGAGCTGCCACAAGGCGTCGGAGGCCTTTTCGATCTCGTCGAACAACAGGATGGAGAGCTTGAGCTTCTCGGTGTGCCACTGATTCAGCGCTTCCTGCGTGAGCAGGGGATGCGTCTCGCGGTGCCCGAGGTATCCCGGAGGCGAGCCGATCAGTTTCGCGATCTCGTGGGAGTGCTGGAATTCAGCGCAATCGATCTTGATGCAGGCCCGGGCATCTCCAAACAGCGATTCGGCGACCGCCTCGACGACCCGTGTTTTGCCGGATCCGGTCGGTCCCAAGAAGAGCAGGTTGCCCACGGGCCGTCCGGGCGGATTCAGTCCGGCGAGAAACATCTGGTAGATTTCCGCGACCTTTTCGATCGCCTGATCCTGACCGACGATCTTGCGCCGGAGGGCGTTCTCAAAGTCACGCGCGTCGTTGCTGCGCCGGGTCGGGTCAAGGACGGTGGCCAGATTCGTTCTCATAGGGTCGAGGCTCTTCCTTCTTTCGGGGAACTGTAGGTTGCCTGGGACGCTGGACATGTTTTAATACCGCTCGCCGGGGGAGAGAAACCGGTTGTAGCCTGCCACGTTTTTACCTAGAGCAAGCGGTTCGCCATCCTACCCTAAGGCCCTATTCCCCTTCTACTTAGTCTTTTAGATGCCTGTAGCTGAGTTCAGGAGACAGGGTTGGGAGGCGTTCATTGCCCGGGAGGGAAATTCTTTGCAGAGAGCGGGAATTTCCCTCGTGCCCGGCAGGGGACTTACCAATGCCGGTGTCCGTAAGCCCCTGATTGTCTTTGGCCTGCCGTAACTGGCGGGGTAGTTACCACCCAGCCTAGGCTAAAGCTGCTAGGATTTCCGGAGAAAACCCTTGTTCCGACACCTTGTGCGCGCCTACTGGCTGTTTTCGTTTCTGCTGATCGTGGCCGGCGTTTTGAGCCCGGTGTTTGCCGTCGAGAACCCGCACGTTGCCCACCTGATCGCGGTGAAGGCGCGCACCAGCAGGAAGCCCGCGCAAGAACCGGTGCCTGTGCCACTGATCGCGCCTCCCGGTGCGATCGTGCATGAAGCCCGCCGCGGGGACAGCATTCCGTCAGTCGCCCGCCTGTATCTGAAACGGACCAGCTATCTGACTTCGAGCGAACTTGCGGACGCCATCCGCCAGGCGAACGCCGGCCGCCAGGGAACCTTTCTGAAGGCTGGAGAGCAACTCATCGTCCCCGGCATTCTTGAGTCGCCGATTGTCGAAAAGAGCATCCCCGTCGCCAAGGATTTTGAAGTCCGGGCCATCTATCTCACCGGCGTGATGGCGGGCAGCGAGCATGGCATCCGCATCATCCAGAGGTGGCGCGAGGTGGGCGGCAACGCGGTCGTGTTCGATGTGAAGGACAGCGATGGCATCGTCAACATCGCCTTTGATCATCCACTGGCCAGCGGGCAGAAGCACTACCTGCATGACCTGCCCAAGTTCACGCGATTCCTGCATTCGCAGAACATGCACGCCATCGCGCGCATCGCGATTTTCCGCGACGAGCACCTGGTAAAGACACATCCCGAACTGGCGGTGAAGTCGCGCCGAAGCGGCCAGCCGTGGCTGGAGAACGGCAAGCTGGTCTGGACGGACCCGTCGAATTCCAAGGTTGAGGAATACAACATCGCTCTGGCCAAGTTCGTGGCGCAGTCGGGCGTGGACGAGGTCCAGTTCGACTACGTACGCTTCCCGGCGGAAGGCGACCAAAAAGACGCCGGCTTCGCCTTCCAGGCTGAGCATCCGAAGTGGCAGCGGTCGGACGTGATTGCCGATTTCCTGGCTCGTGCCTATGCCGCGATCCATCCGACAGGCGCGTTGTTCTCGCTTGATGTGTTCGGGATCATGGCGTGGCAGCGGCCGGTCGATCTTTCGCACACCGGGCAAGACATCGTACTGATGGCGAAGCACTGCGATGTGCTCTCGCCCATGATCTATCCTTCGCACTTCTTCGGCATGGACGGCGTAGCCCGCCCCGGCGACGCACCTGAACATTTCATCGGCGAGTCGATGGATCGCTTCATGAAGATCACGCAGGGCAGCGGCGTTGTGATTCGTCCGTGGCTGCAGGCGTTCGCGTGGCGCACGAAGACTTACTCACCGAAGTATGTCGAAGTGCAGATTGAGGTCGCGAAGAACAAGGGTGGCGTAGGGTTCCTCTTCTGGAATGCCAACAACGATTACTCCAAACCGTATACGGCGATGCCGGAGATGCGTGAAGCGAATGCCAAAGAAAAAGGCAAGTTTTTCCGCGGGGATGAGTTGGGAACTCCGGTAAAGACCGAGTCAGCTGCGGCCGCATCACCGGTGGCGACCGCAGCGCCAGCGGCTCCAGCTGCGCCAGCAGCCTCAGAGCCGGGTTCGCATCCTGCGAAGATCTGGCGGCACTAACGGACCACTAACGACTAGCGAAGAATCGGCAGGATCGCCCCGATTTCTGCCAGCGGTGGGTGCTTCGCCTCGTAGGCGGCGATTGCGGCCTCGTGCTGCAGGGTCAGGCCGATATCATCCAGCCCATTCAACAGGCAGTGGCGGGCGAAGTCGTCCATTGTGAAGCTTGCCGAAAAGCCCCGGCCGTCGGCGACGGTCAGTTTCTCCAGATCAATCGAGAGCTGGTAGTTCTGAGTCGAGCCCGCGCGGCGCATGATTTCCGCCATTTCGTTGTCGGTCAGGCGAACCGTCAGCAGCCCATTCTTCAGGCTATTGTTGGCAAATATGTCAGCGAATGATGGCGCGATCACGGCACGAAAACCATAGTCGGCGAGCGCCCACACGGCATGCTCACGAGACGACCCACAGCCGAAGTTCTTGCCCGCCACCAGGATTGTCGCGTTCGCATAGCGCGGTTCGTGCAGGACGAAATCCGATTTCTTCGATCCGTCCGGGGCAAAGCGCCAGTCGTAGAACACGAACTCGCCGAACCCGGTGCGCTCGATGCGCTTCAGGAACTGCTTGGGGATGATCTGGTCGGTGTCGACATTGACCCGATCGAGTGGAGCGACGATGCCGTTATGTTTGCGAAAAGGTTGCATGGAATCTCGCTGATCTTCCCTAACTGAACTGCCACTTCCTTACGTCTGTAAAATGCCCTTCAATCGCCGCGGCAGCGGCCATCTCGGGGCTGACCAGGTGCGTGCGCCCGCCACGTCCCTGGCGGCCTTCGAAGTTACGGTTGCTGGTCGAGGCACACCGCTCACCGGGCTGCAGGATGTCGGGATTCATACCGAGGCACATCGAGCACCCAGACTCGCGCCACTCAAAACCCGCTTCGACGAAGATACGGTGCAGGCCCTCCTGCTCGGCGGCCTGCTTGATCGCCTGCGAACCGGGCACCACCATGGCCCGGACTTTCGGATTCACGTGGCGGCCTTTGGCGACGCGAGCCGCAGCGCGCAGGTCTTCGATGCGCGAATTCGTGCAGGAGCCGATGAACACGCGGTCCACCGCAATCTGCTCAATCGGCGTTCCCGGCTGTAACGCCATATACGCCAAGGCCTGCTCGGCGGCGCGCCGGTCGGACTCCTGCGTGAAGCTGTTCAGTTCGGGCACCCGCGCGTTCACCTGCACAACCATGCCGGGGTTGGTGCCCCAGGTCACGAACGGCGCCAGCGATGCTGCGTCGATGGTGACGACGCGGTCGTATTTTGCGCCGGGATCTGTGCCCAGTGCTCGCCATGCCCTGACGGCGTCTTCCCATGTCTTGCCATTGGGGGCGAAGCGGCGTCCCTTCACATAGGCGAATGTGGTCTCGTCCGGCGCGACCATGCCGGCGCGCGCGCCCGCCTCGATGCTCATATTGCAGATCGTCATGCGGCCTTCCATCGAAAGGCTGCGGACAGCTTCGCCGGTGTACTCGATCACGTGTCCGGTGGCGCCGTCAGTGCCGATCTGTCCGATGATCCCCAGAGCGAGATCTTTTGCGGTCACTCCGGCAGGCAGCTTGCCGCGAACATCGATCTGCATTGTTTTCGGCTTCTTCTGCTGCAGGCACTGGGTGGCGAGCACGTGCTCCACTTCCGAAGTGCCAATGCCGAAGGCAAGAGAGCCGAAGGCGCCGTGGGTCGAAGTATGGCTGTCGCCGCAGACGATCGTCATGCCCGGCTGCGTGATGCCCAGCTCAGGACCGATGACGTGGACAATGCCCTGCTCGGCGGAATCCATGTCAAAGAGCGGTACGCCAAACTCGCGGCAGTTTTTCTGCAGCGCCTCGATCTGTCTGGCAGCGATCGGGTCAGCGATCGGCAAACCCCGCGGTGTCGTCGGGATATTGTGATCCACCGTCGCCACCGTGCGGTGCGGCTGGCGGACGCGGCGTCCGTTGGCGCGCAGACCGTCAAACGCCTGCGGCGAGGTCACCTCGTGGACGAGATGCAGATCGATATACAGCAGCGGCGACTGCCCATCGGGCTCGGTGACGACGTGGGCGTCCCAGACTTTTTCGAATAGCGTGCGAGGAGCCATAAAAACGATTGCAGAAGTAAGACGTCAGATTGCAGAAGTGAGAGAACAGCTGTGAGCCACGAGCTTCGAGCTGCGGGCAACCCGGCCTTCCTCAGCTCATAGCTCGGAGCCCGAAGCTCGCGGCTACTTCAGCAATCTGCCCCTTCCTCCCGAATCCATAATTTTATCAGCGCCCCGGCTCTAGACGCGGCAACGATTCGCGTCAACGGGCAGCGTTTTTCCGGTTATCATGAATCAACACCCGAGGAAAATCTCTTCATGATCAACGGCAAGCGGATCGCCGTGGTGCTGCCCGCTTTCAACGCGGAAAAGACCTTGGAAGCGACCGTCCGCGAACTGCCCGAACTGGTGGATATCCGCATCCTGGTGGACGATCACAGCCGCGACCGCACCGTGGAAATTGCCCACCAGCTGAGATTGCAGTACTACGTTCACGACCGCAACTATGGCTACGGACGCAATCAGCAGACTTGCTACCGCGAGGCGCTGGCGGCGGGGGCCGACGTCGTCATCATGGTGCATCCTGATTATCAGTACACGCCGCTGCTGGTGACGGCGATGGCCAGCATGGTCGCGTATGGCGTGTACGACGTCGTGCTCGGGTCGCGCATCATCGGCGGAACCGCCTTGCGCGGAGGCATGCCGTTCTATAAGTACGTTGCCAACCGCCTGCTCACGGCCTTCGAGAACCTGTTTCTCGGAGTGAAGCTGTCGGAGTATCACACCGGATATCGCGCCTTCAGCCGCGACGTCCTCACGCGCCTGCCGCTGCTCGAGAACAGCGACGACTTCGTCTTCGATAACCAGATGCTGGCGCAGTGTGTCCACTTCGGGTTCAAGATCGGCGAAGTTTCCTGTCCCACGAAGTATTTTGAGGAGGCTTCTTCCATCAACTTCCGGCGCAGCGTGCAGTACGGGCTGGGAGTGCTGGGCACGAC
>DATIWL010000163.1:0-11901 GCA_035519435.1 Terriglobales bacterium | reverse complement strand
ACAGACGTCACGGGGTCACGATTCAACCCCTCACCGCGGCGGACGCGGGGGCCACGAAGGGGGCGTCTCACTGGTGATTGGAAACCCCCGGCGTTGGAAATCTCCAGTTTGCCGGTGCGATCTTCGAGATTGACTATTTTGTCTATAATAGCTAACATAGCCACAGTTGGAGCAGGCCATGGCAACCACCGGGCAAGCCCGCGCGATGGTGACGGCGACCGCCGCCAAGAACCAGTTTGGACAACTGCTGGAGAAGGCGATGCGGGGCGAGGTGGTCGTCATCACCAGGCACGACGCTCCCAAGGCCGTGCTCATCTCCATGGACGAATACACGTCCCTGGCCGGCGCGGCGGAATCCAGGATCAGCAGCCTGAGCGCCGAATTCGACGCCATGCTGATGCGCATGCAACGTCCGGGGGCGCGCCAGGCGATGCATGGCGCCTTCCACGCGTCGGCAAAAGAGCTGGGCAAAGCGGCGGTAAGAGCCGCGCGCAAACGTGTCTGAACCTTCCCGGACGAAACCTCCGCGGACCAAGCCTTCTCGGACCGATCCTCCTGCGATCCACTCTCCGCGGACTTCCCGCATCTACGTTCTGGCGGGAACCAATGGCGCGGGCAAGAGCAGCCTGATGGGAGCGATGCTGCTCGCAAGCGGCACGGAGTACTTCAATCCCGACGCGGCGGCGCGGAACATTCTCGAAGCCAGTCCGGGTATTTCGCAAGAGCAGGCGAACAGCGCCGCCTGGCACGAGGGCAAGCGGCTGCTGGAACGGGCGATCGCCGAGCGGCTCGACTTTGCCTTCGAAACCACGCTGGGCGGGAAGACGATTGCGGGGCTTCTGGAGCGGGCGCTCGAAGAGGGAATCGAAGTGCGAATCTGGTATGTGGGGCTGGAAGGTGTGGAACGACACATCGCGCGGGTGCGGGCGCGGGTGGCGCAGGGCGGGCACGACATTCCAGAAGCCAAGATTCGCGAGAGATATGTGGAGAGCCGGCTGAGCCTGATCCGGCTGCTGCCGCGGCTGACCGAGCTGCTCGTCTACGACAACAGCAAAGAAGCCAATCCCCTGAGCGGGCAGGCGCCGGAGCCGATGCTGATTCTGCATGTGGTGCAGGGAAGAGTGCGGACGATGTGTGAACTGGCACAGGTGCCGGAGTGGGCAAAGGCGATCGTGGCGACGGCGCTGCGGTAGTTTTTCACCACGGAGACACGAGGCATGGAGGGGACGGGGCACCCGACGACAAGGACGGGGGACCCGACAAAGGGTGGGGCAGCCGATTCGCGATGATCGAATTGGTGGAAGAGCGGCCCTCGAGGGCCGCGTTTCGGGGCTCGTCGGTGTCGGCCTTCAGGCGCGGTGGTCGTTCTCACCCGGGGCTAAAGCCCCTCGCATGTGGACCTCTGACGCCGGCCTAAAGGCCGGCTCTTCCACCAAAACCCGTCTTAACCCGATGACAAGCGCTTCCTTGATGGTCAGATCCCACCCTTCGCACAGAACGCGAAGGGTGGGGCAGCCTCCTAAGAGTGAGCGAAGAAAGTCAAGGGTGAGCCCGCACGCCGACGGTTTCTCGTCGTAGTGTACGTGGTCCAAGAAAACCCCCGTCCTGTCGCTGCAAAGAACGCAGCGACAAGAACGGGGCACTCGGCCGACACGGTTATCGAATCGGGCACTCTGTTACGGTGTGATTTCGTAGACGGTGCCGCGGTAGTATTCACCACCGTCCGTCGTCGTGCCGTAGAGGTTCCCGGCCTTATCGAATGTCAGGCCGCTCATTGGATTGCAGCCGTCGCCGTTGTATAAGTCGAAGCTATAGAGGACGTTGTAATTCCACTTGGTGCTCTGCGTCTTGCCCGGCGAGAGCTTGAAGACCGTGCCGCAGTTGGAATCGGGCAGGCCTCCTTTATAGGTGGTTCCGTAGAGATTGCCGGCGGCATCGGCGGTCAGACCTGCCATCGGCGTCCATCCCTCTTCACTGCCAGTGGTGAAGGAGTGCAGGATCGTGGTCCGCCAGCGATCGGAGTTCGGTTCGATTTCTGTGAGCCGATAGACGGCGCCGCCACCGCCTGTGCCACCGGTTGACGTCGTACCGTATATGGTCCGCACACCGTCAACGTATAAAGTGAGCAGATCACCGATGGGCGAGTATCCTGCCTTGCCATCGGTTGTGAAGTTGTGCATGCTGACCAATCCCTTCACGGGATCCAACCTGTAGACGTTGCCCTTGGCTTTTGTACCTCCGGAGAAAGTGGTGCCGTAGCCCCAGAGGTTGAAGGCACTCAAGGGTTGGTTTCCCTTCTTTGCTGAGAATGAATGGAATTGAAACGAGTCTCCGGACGTATCCATGGAGAAGACCGTACCCTGACCATTGGAACCGCCGCCTTTGGTTGTTCCCCATAACCAGCCGCTGCGGTAGGTCAAAGTTGTTTCGGGGTCGCATCCGTCTGCGCCGTAAAAATAGTGGAGAATGGTGAAAGTGCCGGTGGCGGACAGCATGAAGACCGAGCTGCATGCCTCACTGGGGCCGTGCACGTAGCTGCCGGTACCGTAGAGGTTGCCGGCTTCATCCATGACTAGCCCCCCGATCGGTGCCGCAGCTTCTGTATCGTGCAGGTCAAATTCGTGCAGAACGCGGAAATTCCAGGCGCTTTGCGAGGGAGTGAGTTGAAAGATCGTGCCTTCGTTCCATTCACCCCACGCTGCAACTCCGTAGAGATTGCCATATTGGTCAACAATGACGCCTGCGAACGGACTTCCAGCGTCTCGGTAGCCGGTGAAAGAGTGAATTGTCTGGTAGCTCGCGGCTTCAGCACCGATCGCTGAAATGAGTAGAAGAGTGCACACTAGGATTGCTTTTGCTCGCATGATTCTTTCTCCTAGGCAGAGATTGCAGAGAGAGACCTGGAAGGGTGTCGAGCAATCTGCGGTTCGACTTTACTGACGAACGTTCAGCGCGCGCAGTGACCTGGGTATCTGCTGTATGTGATCAGGGCGGGGCCGGGGCACTCGGCCATTCCCGCTCTTGGCTAAAGACGAGCCCCTTCGAAGCAGCTCGATCAGAGACCCGGCGCAGGATGGGAAGCAGGTTCGGTTCAGTCCAGTGTGAGCTTGTACAGATTGTCGCGGTTGTCGTGAGCTACCCCGCGCAGGGCGCGTTCTTCGTGCTCAGTTCCGGAGACGTAGATTTCCACGTGGAGCACGGTGCCGCGGTTTCCGGTTGCGGTCGTCCGCGCATAGTACTTGGTCCCGAGCACGTGAGCGACGTAATAGCCCGAGCCGAACACGGTGTCCCAGTCGGACTGCATGGGCGAAGTGGCCGCATCTTTGGCGTCGGTTTTCCCGGGGGCGTCCGTTTTTCCGGGAACCTCGCCCCTCTTGACGATGGTCCAGTGCCCCTTGCAGACCTCGCCGTCGGGCAGAGTGACGATCAGATCGTGAGGTGTAACTCCGTAGGTGATCTTAGCCGTTGGGACCGGCAGTGGAGTTTGCGACATGAGCGGCCCCTGCACGGGATAGAAATGAGCCTTGGCTGCGCAGCCGAGCATCAGGGCCGTAGTTAGCAAAATGGCCGTGGTTAGCAAAATAGCGGCGAGTGTCTTCTTCAAGGAAGTAACCCTCCTACTCGTAAGAATCGTGGTGACGGGCGTCGGGATGTCCGTCGGCGCGTTATCAGCGACAACCAGGGTAAGGGCAGTGCAGTTCCGAAGGAAGTGGCGGGCCAGGGAAGTCCCTGACCGGGCCCAAGATGAGGTTTCAGCGGACCTCCGGCCGTGCTACAATTTCGACCCACTTGGCGCCCCCCGCAACAAATCCACACGAAAGGTGATCCATGAAGAAAGTAATCCTCGCGCTACTGGTGTCGGCAATGTTCACAAACTGGGCACAGGCGGCGACCGTGCTGAAATGGAAGAACGGGTGGGGCAGCCTCACTGAACCGCTCGATTTCAAGAAGAGCAAGGTTACGTATTCGATCAATGCGGCCAAGCGGACGATGACGGTGTCCTACAAGCTGGTGGGCGCGACACCGAACAAGCTCTATGGCGTAGGGCTTGGGATCTTCTGCACGACGTTCCCCAGCACGTTTGGCCAATTTCCAACCCAATACCTGGTCAGCGGAAACTGCACTTCGTTCACCTTTCAGGGAGTTACAAAGACGGCGGCGGGAGTCGCCTTCGGCGTGGTGTTGACCGATATCAACGGCAGCGGGTCGTTATCTGTCACGGTTGGACCGATTGCGCCGGGTACGTACCAGGTTGAATTCGCAGCGTCGGACGGTGTCTTTTTCGGATGCGGCGGGACCGGAGCCACCGACTTTCAGTCTCCGGGACCGGTGTTTGGAGATGCCACAACTATAACTATTCCGTAGAAGAACTGCCGGGTGCGCCACGCATTCGTGTTGCTTGCGGTGGGCGGCGCACCTGCATTCCAGCGGCGAAGATTCTTCAGCGACAGATCGAGAGCGCGCTGCACCTGCCCGAATGTGCCACATGAAGTGCCATGCCCTCCACCGGATGGGCCATTTACTTGGCTGGGGACACTTCTTATTCTGGCGCTACCCCACGACGCAACGCGCACGAGAGAGATACTCCCAGGAGCGCGTGTGCGGCCGCGAAAAAAATTACCAGCCATGGTGGTGGAAAGACCTCATTTCGTGTACCGCTGTCCGTATTGCGTGCTGGGCGGAGATTTCCGTCCGCTGATGGCGCGCACCGACGGCCGCTTCTATTGCATTCAGTGCGGACACACCGCTTCCCCGCGAGAGTTGACCTATGTGTGCTCGTGTGCGCAATGTGTGCGCGTGAGCCACGCTGCCGTGCGACTGGAACAACGACGAGCGCGGTAAGGCGCGATGTCCGGTTTTCGGACGGCCTAATCTTTGCGCTGTGGGCGCGTCGAAGTCTTCTCCTTAAGGAACGGGACACCGGGCCGCGGGGTATCCACTTCGGGTAGTTTTGGAGACGGGCCAATCAGGAGAGGTGTCATGCCTATTTTTGATGAGCGACATACATCCCTGGCAGAAGCATATGCGAAAGCGGATGACTATCTGGAACGGTATTGGGAAACAGATGGTCCGGATCGAGAAGGTTTGCTGAACGAAGGCGCGCAGATTCTGTGCAAGTCGCTCAGCGAAATTGCGTCGGATGAAAAATTCTGGCGGGCGCTGGACGAGGCGGCAGCCTGGGTCGAAAGCGAGGGCCGGTTCGAGCGAGAGGTGGCACCGGTGCTGCGAGACCTTGACACCTTGATGAGCCTGGAAAGGAAGGTGCTGAGGGAACGAGGCCTGTCGCAACGCAAAGTCGAAAGGCTCCTGACCGAGGTGCTGACGGGAGCGAGCCTGAGCAAGCCGAATCCAGGGATCCTCCGCCGTTTGAGGAAACCGCTCATGTCGGCGAGCAAAGCCATCTGCAAAGGGCCGAAGAAGAGCTGGGGAGAGACGTTGAGGTGGGCCGCGGTCGTTTCCAACGGCGTGCTGGCGGCGGGCGGATTAGGACTCGTCGTCATCAACGGCGTGTCGACTACGCTCACACTTGGGATGTCCTACGGTTCCATCCTGACGGGCGCCACCGTGGCGGTGGGGCGGCTCGAAGCGATCGACAAAATCCTGGAAGAAGGCGAAGGCTGAGCAGAGCAACGACCCCGCTCCGAGTGCTCCTCCGTCGCCAGGCAAACGTTCTCAGGAAGCCGCGCTTGTGCCACGGGCGCCTGACGGAGTAACATGCTCGACCCAGTGGGATGGGTGGGTGCAATCGTCAGACGGGGTTTGCCAAGTTACCGATGGGTTTCGTCTCTCAAATAGCCGACTCTCGTGGTGTGCGGGCGTTGCTTTGTGCGGCGCTCGTGGCTTGCGTTTTGATCGTGGTGGTCGCACCCAGCATCGACCTGTTGCCAACCGTCCTGCGGGTACCGCGCGTCAACTCGTCCCTGTTCATTCCATTGGCTGCGTTTGCGCTCATGGCGTTGTTGCGCACGACCGACGCCGGTCCCGGTGAAAATGTTGCATTTCGCCCCACCACACTTCAGCTCTTTTCCTCTCTTGTTCCCGGCACTTGCGAGCTACGCTGCTGAGATCCTGCCACCGAATCGCTGTGTCAGCTGTGCTCTGAAGCGATCGTCAACCGTCTGAGAGCAACGTCCGCGGGCCCCCAGCTGGGGCGTCGGACGCCCTATTCCCGAGGGGAGGGAATCGCATGCCAGTTAAAGTCTATGAATTCGGATGCTTCCGGCTCGATCTGCGAGAACGGCAGTTGGCACGTGACGGCTGCCTGATCCCGCTGCGTGGAAAGGTACTGGATACGCTGGGCGTCCTGGTGCAGAACGCCGGAAAACTTCTGCGCAAAGATGAGCTCATGAAGATCATCTGGACGGACAGAACCGTCGAAGAAAACAATCTTGAGCACAATCTATCGGTTCTGCGCAAGGTGCTGGCGCAGGGCAACGGGGAATGCAAGTTTATTGAGACGGTCCCGAGGTATGGCTACCGGTTCGTCGCCGAGGTACGCGCCATCAGCGAGACTACGGCGAATTTTGCGCCTCCGCAGCGAAGAGCAGGGGATAAAAGCGAGGCCGGGCAGGAATCCTGAATTTTTCCTGAAAAATGTCCTCCATCTCTTGACGCTCCATCCATCCCGTATCACGATGGCACAACTCCCTCCTGTCGAGTCGGCTTGGGGCAGGCTCGATTGGTCAGTCACAGAATCTTTCCTACGGGCCTTGGGTCCGTTTGAAAACCAAACAACGTACGTCAGCCTGTGCGCAGGCGCACGCATTGGTGTGTCCGAAGGCTGAAGACGGGTGAGGATCTCGGCATCTTCAGGCAGGAGAGGCCTCACGCAATCAAGGCGCGCAACACATGAATAGGAGAGTCTCTCATGCTTAAGAAGTTGACCCTTGCGATCGTGATCGTAACTGTTTCGTCGCTCGCTTTTGCCCAACAACGCACACAGCAGGAGGCGGCAACGAGTGCGCCGACCACTACCACCTGTTCCTACAGCTACAGTTCCGGGCCCAGCCCGACCTTTACCCGTTACTGTTTGAGCGCAAACGGCAACATCGTTCAATTCGACAGCCCGTCTGGCTTCGAGTTCATCAATGCAGGAGTCGTCCACGAAGGTTACGGTTTCTGCGACTTCAACGGAGGGCCCACGGCATACTATGACTACGCCGACGTCGACAGCGGCAATTGGGGACCGACGACGGTGTCAGCGCCGAATGCGACGACTCGTAAGTTTGTTCGGACGACGAGCGATGGCATTTGGCAACTCACCCAGACGATCAAACAGGGCAAAGCGACAGCGACGAGCCCAGGATCAGTGTCGGTTACGATGACGCTGAAGAATCTCACCGCTATTAACCGAACGGTATACCTGCTTCGGGCGGCAGACGTAGACGCGAATGGAACGACGTTGGATGACGAAGTCGACTTCACCTGGAACTCAGCGTGGGGATCCGATCCTGGCTTCAGCTACGGACTGGGCCTCACCACCAATACGTTCAGCTTCTCACACGAGGGATACACACAGAGTGTCTACTCCGGCCCGGATCCCTGCAACTTCTTTGCAAACCTGAACAGTACACCGTTTGTCGGAGACGGCTCCATCGGGCACATTTACGCGATCACGGTGCCGAAAGGTTCGACCAAGACCGTGAAGATGACGTATAAGCCAATCTAAGTGCCTGCGGTCTCCTCCTGGGAAGCGGTCCACTTGTGACTCGCAACGATCACGAGTGGGCCGCCTTTTTTGCCGGCATCGGCGGGCTTGCTGGTTCCACGTCGCCACGCCCGCGTGGCGACGCAACATTCCGAATCGTGGGAATCCGGGTCCTTCCTATTTCGCGGGAATCAGCACCGTTACCGCCGCCACGCATTTCCATGTGCCATCGATCTTGACCCAGGTGTCGACGAAACGCTCGCGGTTGAGATACTTCTTGCCTTTGTCTACGCCTTTGCTGCGGAAGACGCCGACGACGACGCCCGAATCACCGTAAACCTCGACGGAACTCTGTTCGGTGACAGCCTGCGCGGGAGGATGGTAGTCGGGCGCCTTGAGGCTGTCGAGGACTTCGCGTTTCGTCTGGATGCTGCCGTCGATGTCAACGGAGACGAAGCTCTCGGCGAGGAGAAGGTCGAGCGCCCTAGTGTCTTTCGTTTCGAGGGCGCGGTTCCAGGAGTTATCCAGAGCCTGAATATGCGCGGCTTCGTCGGCCCGGTGACCCTGCTGGGCGGGTGCCAGGTGCGAGCCGAGCAGGAGCAGAGCTGCGGCGGAGAAGGTGCCGACTGTTCTTCGGAGAAAGTATGACGGAGCAGACGGATACATAGCGGCGATCCGCTGGATCGACACGAAAGCCTCCCTGCACGACCGGGATTCAGTGTGTCTCAGGATAGGTCGAGTGCGCCGGAATGACGAGGGAAATCTGGCTGCCCCCAGGCGCGGGTAATGATGCAGATGATTCCTACTTCTTTCGCGCTTCGGCCTCAGCCAACCAGCCGCGGCGAAGTCTCTCGGGCGGAATGCTGGAGAGGTAGGGCTTGATGTCGAGGATGGGAGTGCCGTCGAGCATGTCGACACCGCGTACGTGGAGATCTGCGCCGTCGCGACGAAGGAGTTCGACGGTGGTGAAGCCGATCGGGTTTGGACGATAGGGCGAGCGAGTTGCGAAGACACCGTGCTGACGATTGTCGGAAGGAGGCGCGCCGAGCAGTTCGAATCCGTCGGAGCGATCGAATTCCCAGAGGACGATGAGATGGGAGAAGCCCTCGATATCCTGCAGGCCGGGAGCGAATTCTGGAAGGATTCTCAAAATACCTTCGGCTTCGTGCTTTGCGCCAAGGCCCTTGGGGATATCGGTAGTGGATTTATAAGGGCTGATGACGTGTCCGATGGGACGAGAAGTGAACATGAGCGGACCTCAGAGAAAACGAGGCGGGCAGGACTGCCCGCCCCATTCTTAGTACTTCACGATGGCAGAGAAGGACTTCGGGTCGAGCGAAGCGCCGCCTACCAGGGCACCGTCGATTTCCGCTTCAGACATCAGGGCCTTGGCATTTTCCGGCTTGACGGACCCTCCGTAGAGAATGCGCAACTGGGCGGCGAATTCGTCGCCGAAGGCCTTGGCGGCTTCGCCGCGGATGATGGCGTGAGCATCAGAAGCCATTTGAGGAGTGGCCGTCTTTCCGGTGCCGATGGCCCAGACAGGCTCGTAGGCGACGACGAGCTTGGCAGCCTTCTTCGCGGAAATGGCATGGAAGGCGCGCAGGCACTGGCGGCGGAGGACGTCGTCGGTGAGGTTGGCTTCGCGTTCTTCGAGCACTTCGCCGACGCAGACGATGGGCGTGAGTCCGGCTTCGAGCGCGGATTTCAGCTTGAGGTTGACCGTGTCGTCGGTCTCACCGAAATACTGGCGGCGCTCGGAATGGCCGATGATGACGTGGGTCACGCCGACGGCCAGAAGCATAGCGGCATTGATCTCGCCGGTGAAAGCGCCTTCCTTTTCCCAGTGCAAGTCTTGCGCGCCGACGGCGACATTGGAACCTTTGGCGGCGCCGATGGCGGCGTCGAGACAGAGATAGGTGGGGCAGACGACGATTTCGTCGCGGTCATGGTCTTTGACCATGGGGAGGAAGGCTTGGAAGAAGTCGCGGGTCTGGTCGGGGGTTTTGAACATCTTCCAGTTGGCGGCGATAAGTTTTTTTCTCATGAAGACCTTTCCTAAGAACTCTTTTCGAAGATAACAGAAGTGTTGCGCCGGGAATACGCTTCCGCGGCCCGGATAAATGCCTTGCAGGAGGGGGCCGCGAAGAGCACGAAGCGAACGTTGCGCAGATGCGCGCAGGATGGCAGCATTTCGGCGACGGTCCGGATGGCAATCTCGGCGGCTTCGTCGAGCGGGTAACCGTAGGCGCCGGTAGAAATGGCCGGGAAGGCGAGCGAGGACAGGCCGTGTTCATCGGCGACCCGGATGGATTCGCTGTGACAGCTGGCCAGCGCTTCGGCTTCGTCACGATTGCCGACCTGGTAGATCGGGCCGACGGTGTGGATGACGTGTCTTGCCGCGAGGCGACCTCCGGTAGTGATGACGGCCTTGCCTTCGGGCAAATATTTGATCTTGGCCACGATGCGCTCGCACTCTTCGAGGATGGCGGGGCCGCCAGCGCGATGGATGGCGCCGTCGACGCCTCCCCCGCCGAGCAGGGAAGAGTTGGCGGCGTTGACAATGGCGTCGGTTGTTTCTTTGGTGATGTCATCGGGGCCCAGCAACTCGAGGATCTTGCCATCCGGGAAGGTGAGTTTGGCCGAGAAGTCGGACATGACGAACAATACCGAGGTACGGGAGATTCCCACCCTGTTTCGCACAGAACGCGAAACAAGGGTGGGACACCCGAATTCGGGCGGGCAGGAATGCCCGCCCCACACAACTACTTCTTGTCAGTCAGTGCATCCACACCGGGCAGCACCTGGCCCTCGAGAAATTCCAGCGAAGCTCCGCCGCCGGTGGAGATGTGCGTGATCTTGTCGGCGACGCCGGCTTGCTTCACCGCGGAAACAGAATCGCCACCACCCACGATGGACGTGGCGCCGGCATTCTCAGCCACGGCTTGCGCGATCTTGAACGTGCCCTTGGCAAAGGGGGGCTGCTCGAACACTCCCATGGGACCGTTCCAAACGATGGTGCGAGCGCGCGAGACTTCTTCGGCATAGGTTTCGGCGGTCTGCGGGCCGATGTCGAGGGCCATCATGTTGGCGGGAATGGGCTCGCCGTGAGCGACCACCTTGGTCAGCGCGTTGGCGTCGATGCGATCGGCAATGATGTGGTCCGTGGGCAGCAGGAATTTGAGCTTGTGGGTCTTGGCCTGCTGGAGAAGATCTTTGGCAAGCTGGATCTTGTCTTCTTCGACCAGAGACTTGCCGACTTCCTCGCCTTGCGCTTTGAGGAAGGTGTAGGCCATGCCGCCGCCGATGATGAGGACGTCGACCTTGGTCATCAGGTTCTGGATGACGCCGATCTTGTCGCTGACTTTGGCGCCGCCGAGAATGGCGACGAAGGGACGCTCGGGATTCTGCAGAGCCCGGCCCAGGTATTGGAGTTCCTTCTCCATAAGAAGGCCGGCAGCGGACTTCTGCACGTGCTTGGTGATACCGACCGTTGAGGCATGGGCACGGTGGGCCGTGCCGAAGGCATCGTTGACGTAGAAGTCGCAGAGCTTGGCAAGTTGCTTGGCGAAATTCTCGTCGTTGGCTTCCTCTTCGGCGTGGAAGCGCAGGTTCTCAAGCAGCAGGACCTGGCCCTTCTCCAGTTTGGTGGCCATTTCCTCGGCTTCCGGGCCGACGCACTCGGGACAGAAGCCGACATTCTCGCCGCGGGTGAGGTCCTTATCGAGCAGCATGCGGAGGCGTTCGGCGGCGGGCTTGAGGCTCATCTTCGAATTGGGCTTGCCTTTTGGGCGTCCCAGGTGTGCGGCGAGGATCAGCCGCGCGCCGTGACGAAGAGCGTACTCGATGGTGGGCAGCGTCTCGCGGATGCGGGTGTCGTCCATGACGCGGCCGTTGTCGAGCGGGACGTTGAAATCGACACGCATGAAGATGCGGTGGTCATTCAGGGGAAGATCGCGGATAGAAAGTTTGGACATGAGGGCACCTTGTCAGTGTTTGTCGCTGGTCGTTCGTCGTTAGGACTTCTCGGTTGTGCTGCCGTTTGTTCCACGTTGGCGACCAGGTTGCGACGAGAGTAGCCATCAACTTGATGCCGAACGACCAACGACCAACGACAGCGCCGGGGAAAACTCTGAGGCGGACGCGGTCGCCCGCCCCACACGAGCTTGTTACAGGCCCTTGCTTACGAGGTAGTTGATCAGGTCGCGGACACGGCAGGAGTATCCCCACTCGTTGTCGTACCACGAGATCAC
>DATIWL010000162.1:0-29472 GCA_035519435.1 Terriglobales bacterium | reverse complement strand
TCGGTACAGGAATTCCGCGTCATCAGCAATGGACTGACAGCGGAATACGGGCGCGCTTCGGGTGGCGTGGTGAACGTGGCCACCAAGTCGGGAACCAACAACTTCCACGGCAGCGCGTACGAGTACAACCGCGTCGCCGCCCTGGCCTCGAACACCTACAACAATGCAGCCAATGGCGTTGACAAAGCGGGATTCACGCGCAACCAATTTGGCTTCTCGATCGGTGGTCCAATCAAGAAGAACAAGCTGTTCTTTTTTGACAACACCGAGTGGATCCGCGTCCGCAGCTCGGCGCCGCAGATCACACTAGTCCCAGATCCAGCCTTCATTGCCGCGTCCGATGCAGCCACGCAGGACTTCTTCAGCACCTACGGCACGCTGCGTGCCGATCTCAAGCAGATCGACACGATCGATGTTTCTCAGTTGGACTTCACGCCCGGTCCACTCCTCACAGCCTACGACGGAACGGTGTTCGACAAAGTCACGTACAACGCACCTTCCGATGCTGGTGGCGGTGCACCGCAGAATACGCTGATGACGGTGGCCCGTGTGGACTTCAACATCACTGACAAGACCCAGCTGTTCGGCCGCTACTCGTACTTCAACGAGAAAGACTTTGCCGGCTATGTCATCACCAGCCCTTATGCCGGGTACGAGACCGGGCAAACCAATGTGGACAATGCATTCCTGATCTCTCTCACGCATGCATTTACTACTAATGTCCTGAGCAACACCCGCGCGATCTTCACGCGATTGAACGGACCCACGCAGCCGCTGGGGCAGAATGCGGTCGGCCCTACCCTGTACACTTCGAACGCCGTCGTTGGACGTGTGAGCGGAAACCTGATCGCCTTCCCAGGCTACTCGGAATACACGCCAGGGAACTCGATCCCGTTCGGTGGACCTCAGAACTTGTTCCAGGTCTACCACGACCAGAGCTTCGTCCACGGTCGCCACACCTTCCGCTTTGGCGTTCAGTACATCTACACGCAGGACAATCGTATGTTTGGCGCCTATGAAGGAGCGGTGGAAGCGCTGAGTAGCAGCCCATCCAAGACTGTTGCCTTCGAGAATTTCCTTTCGGGCCAGCTGTCACGCTTCCAGGCGGCGGTTTATCCGCAGGGAAAGTATCCTTGCTTGCATGACGATGCTGGAAACGTGATCGCCGATCCGAGTTGCACCGTGACTCTGCCCGTCGGCGCACCTTCCTTCTCCCGTAGCAATCTCTATAACGATTGGGCCTTCTACGGTCAGGACAGTTGGAAGGTAACGCCCCGGCTCACCCTCAACGTCGGACTTCGCTGGGAATACTACGGTGTCCAGCACAACAAGAATCAGAATCTTGATTCGAACTTCTACTATGGTACCGGTACGACTATTTTCGACCAGATTCGCAATGGATCGGTGCAGGTTGCGCCGAAGAGCTCGGTCGGTACCTTGTGGAAACCGGAAAAGGGAAACTTCGGACCTCGGATTGGATTTGCCTATGACGTCTTCGGCGATGGTAAAACGTCTTTGCGCGGAGGTTATGGTATTGCGTACGAGCGCAACTTCGGAAACGTCACCTTCAATGTCATTCAGAATCCGCCGAATTACGCCGTACTCTCGGTGTCCGCGGCGGATGCAGGTCTGCCATTCCTTCCGATCTATACGGACAATGCTGGACCACTGGCTGGAAGCGGCGGCTCGAAGCTTCTCCCAGCTGTCAGCCTTCGTCACGTAAGTCAGAACATCAAGACGGCGTACACCGAGCAGTGGAACCTCGGCCTCGAACGTGAGTTACGGCCCGGCCTGGTTGCCTCACTCGGGTACAACGGAGCTCGCGGCTTGCACCAGTATTCGATCTCCAATATCAATGAACCTGGTTTTGCCCAAGTGTATCTCGGCGACACCAGCTTCCTCGATGGGCCTGGGAACTTCCGGCTCAACAGCCAATACACCAACATCAACAATCGTGGGTCGGTGGGTGACTCCTACTACCATGGCTTGGTCGGTGAACTCCATGGCAGGATGAAAGACGTTCAATTCAACGCCAGCTATTCGTGGTCGCACTCGATCGACACGCTGAGCTCCACCTTCAGCGACGAAGTCGCCAACAACGGCCTCGGCTATCTGGATCCGTTCGATACCAGATTGGATAAGGGCAGTTCGGACTACGATGCCCGGCATCGCATATCGCTGAGCGCTGTCGTGCCCTTGCCTTTCTACAAGAACTCGTCGAACAAGCTGGCCCAACACACGCTGGGTGGTTGGCAGTTGGCCCCGATCTTTACATACCATTCCGGCTACCCGTTCACAGTCTTCGACTGCATGTACGGTTATTCTCCGTACAACTGCCCGCGGGCCTTCTTGGCATCGGGTCAGGCGGTCTCCAAGACCGGCAAAGCTGGAAAGGACAATGGCGGGAACAGCTTCGACTACCTGGCCGTTCCTGCTGCAATGCCGAACTGGGCAAACACCAATGACGCCTCGGACTATCCGCAGCCAGGAGCCGACGAATACACCGGGCCGGCGGTCGTGACCGGGACTGACATTGCGTTCCCGCTTTCGGATACCTGGACAGATCTGGACGGCGTTGATCATCCGATCACGACCGCGTCCAACCTGCCCACTTGCACCGGGCTGAATGGACAAGGCTGCTCCTTCCCGTCGAACATGGTGCGGCGCAACTCGTTCATCGGGCCTGGCGTGTGGTATCTGAACTTTGGCGTCTACAAGGACTTCAAGCTAACGGAGCGCTTCAACCTACAGTTCCGTGGCGAGTTCTTCAACCTCACCAATCACAAGAACTTCTTCGTCCTCGGGTTCGGCCAGGGTGGAGCGGAAATCAACAGTGTGCCAACCGATGCCAGCGGGTACCCGATCATTCAAGCCAAGAAGGGTGGCTTCGGCAACCCCTTCGACGATCACCGCAATATTCAGCTTGCTCTCAAGCTGACGTTCTGAACTCATTGTTCCATTTGTCTTAACGACCTCGGGGAGCCGCAAGGCTCCCCGGTTTTTTGCCTGTCGTTGCCTTTGGCCGGTCCCTCACGCTCTGTTTCTGCGCTGCGATCCATGCCATGACTCTTGGCTCCAGCACATCCAGCGGCAGCGGTCCCTGGTCTAGCACCGCGTCATGGAACGCGCGTAGGTCAAACTTCGGCCCAAGTTCCTCTTGCGCTTTCTGGCGCAGTTCCAGAATCTTGCGCTGGCCCATCTTGTATGAAAGAGCCTGCGCTGGCCAGGCAATGTAGCGATCGACTTCCGTTTCGATGTTCTGATCGTCCATGGCCGTGTGTTCGTGAAAAAAGTCGACCATCTGTTGCCGTGACCAGTGTTTTGCATGTACACCAGTGTCCACAACCCACCGCACCGCTCGCCACATTTCGTTTTGCAGCCTCCCGTAGTCGCTGTACGGGTCCTGGTAAAACCCGACTTCTTTGCCCAGCCGCTCGGAATAAAATGCCCATCCTTCTGTAAACGCGTTGACGTCGAGGTTGTATTTGCGGAACGGAGGAAGATCCGTCAATTCCTGCGCAATCGAGAACTGCAGGTGATGTCCCGGGACGCCTTCGTGGTATGCGATCGCCTCCACATTCAGCAGCAACCGTTTCTCGGGCGCATATTCATTGACGTTGATCCGCCCCGGCCGCGATCCGTCACCGGCGCCGACCGAGTAATCGGCGGGCACGCTGTCGGCGCTCCGATACGACTCCATCGGCACCACCGCCAGCTTGTTCTTCGGCAATCTCCCGAAAAGCTGCGGCAGCTTCTCGTACATCTGATCGCGATAGCGCGTGTAGAGATCGAGCAGTTGCTGGCCTGATTTCGCGTGCGCCACCGGATCCTGCCGGATGTGCGCGTTGAACGACTTCAGATCATCGAAGCCCTGCGCCCGCGCAATCTTGAGCATCTCGACTTCGATTTCCGACACGCTCTTCAATCCCAGCTGATGAATTTCTTCGGCGCTCATATTGGTGGTGGTTTGTTGGCGGACTGCGAAGCGATAGCGAGCCTCGCCGTCAGGCAATGCCCAGACTCCCGGATCGAGCCTGCCATGTGGCGCATAGTCTTCCCGCACGAATTTCGCGAACTTTGCGTAGGCTGGCGCAACTTCATTCTTCACGGTCGCTTCGATGCTCTCGCGAAGGCGCTTCCTGTCCGCGTCCCCGATCGAGTCGGGAAATTTGCGAAGCGGGTCCGTGAAAGGACTCTTGTCCATGGGGCTGTCGGCAATCTGCTGCGCCTGCGACGAGACTTTCTCCAGCAGATATTTCGGCGGCATCAGCCGGTCGCGCAGACCTTGGCGCATGTGCATGGTCGCCTGTTCGAGCACGCGCGGAATCTGGTGCAGGCGCGAGACGTAATCTTCGTAGTCCTTCACATTGCGAAACGGCGAATCGAACGGCATGGACGCGTAGCCCAGATGAATGCCGCCGAACTGCGTCGCCGGCATTTCCCAACCCTTGAACTTCGCATCTTCAAGTCCATCGCGCAGGCTCCGGACCATGAGCGTGCAGTTCAGTTTCTCCTGCTCTGGGAAGCCGGTTGTATCGAGCGCTTCAAATCGCCGCAGCGCTGCGCGCGTGTGCGCGAGATCGTCCGCAATGGCCTTGTCGGAGAGATCGCTCAGTCGATCGTTGTATCGATCATCGCCAATGTGTGTGGCGAGCTCCGGCTGCGTGCGCAGCGTGTACTCCCATTCATCGGCCAGCATTCGGTTCAATTGCGCTCGCCGCGCTTCCAGACCCTGTTCCGCAGCGTGACCAAGAAGAGAGAGAAGAAGACTCACAGATCCCATCACGAGAATGGTTCGCACCGTTCACCTCAATAAGGAGTTGAGTGAGAAAAAGTACCAGACAATTGGACGGCTACTGCACCGTTTCCGATGACGCGGACGACATTTTCTTGCCCTCAAATTCCCGATTCTGTCAGCTGGCCGTATCCTGGACTGTGAAAATCTTTGCGGCCGCAGAGGTGCCTTCCAAGGTAACAGACGGGCCATGATTACCAAAGTGTTTGGACCGCGAGAAAGTTGAGCCAACACCCTGATCTATGAATACCTTAGCGATCCTCACTGGCGATTACCAGCAGGAGATTTTGACGTTGCGCTCCGCTGCTAACTCCCCTATTATCGGACAGTTGCACTCCCATCGTCAGGCTACAGGCCGATTGGCGAGGCGCGTGCATCGAATTTAGTGTGAGGTCAGTAAACCTCCGGGGAAGAAGCAAGTGAAGCAAGGTCTGTTCTGGGGTTGGCTCCTTCGTCTCGCCGTCGTTGTCGGATTGACTCTGCTGCTGGTGGGCAGCAGCCTCGCCGCCAGTGTGAATACTCGCGCGCTCACAGCGCGCAAATCCCGGTCAGTCAGCGAGAGTCAACGGGCGAAGAAGCGCATGCGCACCCTGGCCCGGAGCCGGGCGCCGCGTTCGCGCACAGCGCGCCGTCATCGCCGCTATTACGAACGCTTCCGTACGAGTTCTTTCTCGGCTGACGCCACGGACGGTGACGTCACCGCTGGCGAAGATCCGGTCGTTCGCCAAGCTGCGATTGATGCTCTGGGCAACATGAATGGCACAGTCGTCGCCATCGAGCCGACCAGCGGCCGCGTCCTCGCCATGGTCAACCAGAAGCTCGCGCTCTCCAGCGGAGCACAGCCCTGCTCGACCATCAAGCTGTCTGTCGCTCTGGCCGCTCTCAGCGAAGGCCTGATCGACAAAGAAACAGAGATCCGCCTCGGCCGCCGGAGCCGCATCAACCTCACTTCCGCGCTCGCACATTCCAACAACCAGTACTTTGAGGCCGTGGGACGCAAGCTTGGGTTCGACAAGGTCAGCTATTACGCGCACGAGTATGGGCTCGGCGAACTTGCCGGCTACGGCATCGACGGGGAACAGGTCGGCGTTTATCCCGATGCGGAAATTTCCTCCAAGCTCGGCGGCGTCGGCAAGATGTGCTCCTTCGGCGAAGGTATCTCGATGACCCCGCTGCAACTCGGCGCGCTGGTCGCCGCCATGTCCAACGGCGGCACACTCTACTACCTGCAGCATCCGACGACGCCCGAAGCCGTTGCCGATTTCCAGCCGCGCGTGAAGCGGCATCTCGACATCGCCAACGTGATTCCCGAAATGTCTGACGGTCTCGCTGGGGCTGTCGAATACGGTACCGCGCGCAGCGTGCGCCTGAATTTCAACGAGGAAGAAATCCTCGGCAAGACCGGAACCTGCTCCCACGCCGGCACGCGCTATGGTTGGTTCGCGTCCTATTCCAACACCGACATCGGACGCATCGTGACCGTGGTCTTCCTGCAGGGCGGGCGTCCGACCTACGGCCCCAAGGCCGCCGAGATTGCCGGACGCATGTACCGCAATCTCTACGACCACAACTTCTTTGTGGCGCATTCGGCAGGCACGACCACCAATCCTGATCTGGAGAAGGTCAGTACCGTTCCATCCGAGCAGGAATAACCGCAGCCAACTCGGGACGAGCCGGGGAAGCCGCGGGGCAAGCCGCGCGCGTTTCTGTCCTATACTCTCCGGTATGAAGTTCTTCCGCAGGAAGGAGCGCGCCCCGGAACTCGTCACCGGTGGACGCTTCGAACTGGAGCGCGACGGCCTGGTAGCGTACCTGGAATACACGCTGGCGGGGAACGTGCTCGAACTCATCCACACCGAAGTTCCCGAAAAGTTGCGCGGGCACGGGCTCGCGCACGAACTCGCCCATACCGCGCTCGAATACGCCCGCGAAAATCATCTGAAGGTCGATGTCATCTGTCCGAGTGTCGCGAAGTACATAGAGGAGCATCCGGAATACGCAGATCTGCTGTTGCGTTAGCACCAGCGAACAGCGATTTCTGATTACTTGCCCAGATAGCTTCCAACCGTCGCGAACGAATTTTCCTCTTCGTCCTTTAAGCGCATGTAGAGCGTCTCGAAGGCGCCAAAGTAGAACAGGACCTGGTAGCTGAGGTTAAGCGTGGACTGCGCCGGTCTTCTTCTCGCTTTGTCGAGCGGCAGCAGTACCGATGTCAGGATGGCGAAGTAAAGCAACGCGTGCGTCGCGAACGACATCCATTCCGGCGCGGCGCGCTTCCTGCGCACCCGTTTTCTTTCCAGAGCGGCCAACCCCGCCATCGCCAAGCCTCCAACGAATAGTCCCGTTGAAAACCCCGGGGAGATCCACTCCTTGCCGGCGAGATTGCCAAAGTATGCCAGCAGCGATAGTCCGCATCCAGCAAGGGAAACAGCAATTCCAGCCCTGACGAGTCCACGCTCCCATGCCGGAAAAAGCTCCTGCACGTGGGCCACCGGTGCCGGAGGAAGCGATTGCACGATGGGCATCAGGTCCGACTCCCACAGCTCCGACCGCTGCGGATTGTTGGGATCGTAATGGACCGCAACCTGCTTCTTCGTCAGCGCTTCGGCCCACCACTCGGCCTCGGAGGTGTCGCGAAACTTCTTTTCGAATTCGCCCTGAAACGAGCTTTCACCGACGCCATACGAGTAGAACACCTTGAGCTTGCCGTCCTCGGACTCGCTGCGAAGCGTGGTGCCATGCGTCAGCGGCCAGGTCTGGCTCCGCGACAATCGGTAGGATCGCCACAATTTCTGGACCCCGGCCAGCACCAGGGCTGCCGCCAGCATGACGATGTCGGTGAAGTGCTCGGAGTGGAAGATCGCAGACATGATCGGGCTGAGTTTACACCGGGTATTGCACAACGGGAACGCCGGCATCTGTGCAACATGAGCCGGTCTCGCGGATGCCGCTGACAGCTCCGACTGGGTTTCGTATAGTGAGCATTTAGTCTTAATCAGTCCGTTGGCTTCAAAAGGACACGCGATGCGCTCTTTTCGAAATTCAGATCATTGGTTGTTCTTCGGCCTTCTGCTCGCGACTGTGGCATCCGCCCAACCCTCCGGAGGTCCCTACGGTCCGATCGACCAGCGTTACGAGATCCCGAAGGCCGCGCACGTCTACTACGTCGCGCCCGACGGCAAGCCCGACTCTTCCGGGACCGCGCTCGACCAGCCGACCACGCTTGAATCGGCCATTGAGCGCGTGGTCACGGGCGATGCCATCATCCTGCGCGGCGGCGTTTACCGCACCGGTGGATTGGTTCTCAACCAGGGCATCACGATGCAGCCCTACGCCGACGAGCGTCCGGTGCTCAAGGGCACGCAGGCAGCAACGCAGTGGGAAGCCCTGCCCAGGAGTGTCTGGCGAACGAAGTGGCCTCATCTTTTTCCGGCGGCGCCGCTCGGATGGTGGCAGCGCAACCGCGAAGGCATGCGCACGCCGCTCCATCGCTTCAACAACGACATGGTGTTCGTCGACGGCGAACTGCTGCGCTCCGAAGGATGGGAAGGCGCGCTCGACGCTCACTCCTTTTACATCGACTATCAGAACGGATACGTGTACATCGGCACCGATCCCACAAACAAGCTCATCGAGATTACTGCCTTCGACAGCGCGCTCGTCCGCACCAGCTCCCCCGTCCACGGCAAGACCGACGACCACAAAGGCCCGATCATTCGTGGCATCACGTTCACGCAGTACGCCTATCGCGCGCTCGAAGTCGAGGGAAAGAAGCACTTCACCGTCAATGACGAGCCGACGGACGAGCCCGTCGGCCTCTCCGATCCCGCAACCTTCGGCAAGGAAGTCATCGGCACCGTGCTTGAAAACGTAACCATCACCTACTGCTCGCGTGTAGCCGGATACTTTCGCGGCGACGGTCTCATCATCCGCAACTCGCTGGTCAGCGACACCGGCACCGAGGGCATTTACGTGATCGGTTCTTCGGACGTGCTGCTCGAAAAGAACATCATCAGACGCAACAATGTTCGCCAGCTCACCGGCTACTATCCAGCGGCGGTGAAGATCTTCAACCAAACGCGCCGCGTCACCTGCCGCGACAATCTGGTCATCGAGCAGCCTTATTCGAACGGCATCTGGTATGACGTCGGCAACCGCGACGGCGTCTTCGTCAACAACTGGATCGAAGGAGCGCTCGACGGCTTTTTCTTCGAGATCTCGCGCGGCGCGACCGTCGCCGGGAATGTCTTCGTTCGCAACGACAAAGGCGTGCGCGTGCTCAACTCCGCCGCGGTGCACGTCTACAACAACACGTTCGTTGACAACCCGGCGTCGTTCGAGCGCAACGAGCGCAGCGCGACCAACGACCATTTCGGATGGCATCCCTCGACTGGTCCTGACGTGGATCAGCGCGAAGGCCACGTCTTCGTGAACAACCTGCTCGTGGCGAGCGAGGCGTATCACCGATACCTGCTGCAGTTCGAGCAGCCGGCGTCACTCTGTGGACGCCTGCAACACCCGATGGCGAAAGAGATCGCCGGCAACGTCTACGTGCGTCCAGTCGCGGTAGGCGCGACTGCGCCGCTGATTGTGTGGAGTCCCAACGGCACGAGTGCATCGACCAGCGCATCGAGTCCCGCCGGTTGCACCTCGACATTCAGCTCACTCGACGACTTCCGAAAGCAGGCCACATCCTTCGAGGCCGGAAGCCGCGAGATCGACCGCGCGCCGCGCTCGACATTCAAAGGCCCGGACGTGGGACACTACGAATTGTTGCAACCGCTTCCGGAAGCCCCAGGCAGCCAGCCGCTTCCTGCTGATGTCCGTAAGCTCCTGGGCTGGAGCGAAGAAGAGGCGCGGACGGCGGGCGCATATCCCGGGCGACGGTGAGAGTGCATGTACAAAACGTTCCACGTGGAACATTGTCAAGCCAAGTATGTATGTACAAACTGATGCGTCCCGCCTCCAAACGCAACAGATCCAGCCAGTTAGCAGCAGGTGGTCGGTCAGGGATTCTGGCTCCGGGAAGGCTCCTGCGTCTCCAATCTCTGGAGCATATCTTGTGCTTTCAGGCTGTCGGGGCCATCCGGATGATCTTTCAGAAAACGCCTTAATTCATCCGCCGCCTCACGATTGCGTCCTTGCTGTACGAACAGATTCACCAACGCCAGGCGCGTCTTGGGTGCCTTCGGGTCAAACTGCAGCGCATCGCGAAGTTCTTTTTCGGCCTGGCTGGATTGTCCCATCTGCAGACACAAGACACCTTTGAGGTAGTGCCCCAAAGCGCTGTTGGGTTGCCGGCTCAATCCCTGGTCGAGCCAGGGCGCTGCGTCCTCATATTTCTTCGCGATCAAGGATAAAACGCCCAGGTTGAAATAGGCTGCCGCATCGGCCGGGTTGATTTTGATGACCTGCTCGAACTGTTCCCGGGCCGCGGCAAGATCCGACTTCCCCAAGTATGCCGAGCCCAGGTTGTTCCGGGCCATGTAAAGATCGGGCGCGAGTTGGATCGCCTTCTGATAGTGCTCAATGGCTTCATCCGTTTTTCGGTCCTTATCGGCCTTCACGCCCTTTTCAAATTCCTTGAGAGCTGGCTTCGGAAACTGCTTCAGTTCCGCCGCTCCGGCCATGTTCGGGTTTTTGCCGGCGGCAGGTGTTTCCTGGGGGGTGTTGTCTTTCGGAATCAGAGTCACGCGAACAATCGTCGGATCGCTGATTGCGGGGTCCACTTCGGCCGACTCATCGACGGGACGATACTTCTCGTCATTGACCAGCACGTGATAGATGCCGGCCGGAAGCCGAGGGAAGGAGAACTTGCCAGCGCCGTCACTGAACGCAGTGCCAACCACAGTCCCTCCGAGTTGCAGGGTGACCTGAATGGCATGATCGGGAGTTTGACCACGCGACGTCATGATGCTGCCGGCAATGCCACTACTCCGCTGTGCGAGCAAGCCTTGGGAGAGCTGAAGCATCAGGACAACCAGGAGAGCGAGCCTGAACGAATATTCGCGCATCATAGTGGCGCCCCGAAGATCTCCGAAATACCGGTCCAGTTCCCTGGAGCTAACTCCCGTGCACTGGGCTTCGATTAGAGACGTTCAAATAATTTCCGCCGGTTGCTTTCCAGTGTTTCTCCCAGCACCACATCTCGGACGTGGTTCTGTTCGACAGAGGGAAGCCCAGCTGATGTGCCAGCATGCAAATCTGTCCGCGATGGTGGGCTTCATGGGAGAGCATGTAAGCAAACATCACGCCACCCACGGGCCATGACCTCGCCCAACCGTCGCGGTGGAAATGCCGGACGCGGCCGGCCGGGTCGAAAGCCTGCGCGAGCAAGTGCGAGCAAGCACGCGCGCTTTGTGCCATCGCGGCACGGGCTTGTCGGAGAGTGCAGGAACGGTCGAGTTCCGCGGATAGCTTGAGATGCGGCGCCGAAAGCCGCACCCATTTCCGGCGGATGTTGTGCATGTGCGAGACGATGGCAGCGATGGTGCGTCCGGGACGGCCGTCGGCCCGCGGCGGTTTTGCCTGCCATGCCCGCGGGTCGAGATGCTCGAGCAGGAGCTGGTTGATAGCGTCGTTGACTATCCAGGCTTCCAGCAGGCTGTCATGGATCGGGGCAGGGGCTACGCGGGATCGTTGCCGCATCTCTTCCTCCTGCCTGGGGAGTATGCCATCGAGAGCCGCTCGTGGCCAGGGTCAGAAACAGGGCGAAAGATGCCTGGCAGAGAGGATTCCGAGGCGGCCTCCGTTGTCACATCCGGCAGTGCACAAGGTCACTGAGAGCGGCGTGTCGGGCGAGTAGGCTGAACACATCCGAAAAACTGGCTCCTGAACCCATGAACACGAGATTGCTGGGCATCATCGTGGTGATCGAGGCTGCTGTGGTCACCGGGATCGTGCAATTGTCACACCTTACGGTATTTCCGTCGAAGACGGCGGTCGTACTGATCTGGCTTCTGCCGATTGCCTTCGGCTTGCATGTCGCCGAGGAGTTTGCTTTGCCGGGTGGATTCGGAGAGTGGTATCGGGGATACCGGCCGCAATGGGCGCTGCGGATTACGCCGTCGTACCTGCTGCGAGTGAATGTGGTGGGTGGCGCAGCGTGCCTGCTGATGCCGCTGGGCGCCTTCGACTACCGGGGCGGGTACAGTTTCGGGGGGATTCACGTCTGGTGCATACTGACGTCGGCGATGGCGTTCAATGGCATGCTGCACTTGCTCGGAACGATTCAGACGAGACAGTATTCTCCGGGAGTTGTGACGGGCATGGCGGTGTATGTGCCGCTGCTGGCGGTCAGTGTCGCGTATTTTGTGGGTACGCGCGCGATGATTCTGCCGACCGCGATTCTGTGCGTGGTACTCGGCTGCGTCCTGCAGCCGGTGCTCAACTACCGCCACGAGCGGGCGTTGAGCCGCGAACAACACTCCTAAACGAAAACGCCCGGCGGACCGGGCGTCATCGAGAAGAAGATACGAGTCTGGCCTAGCGCTTTTGCTCGTCGCGCGCGACTACGCCGTCCTTAATGTGGATGACGCGGTGCGCGTACTCGGAGATGTCGTGCTCATGGGTGACGAGGACGATGGTGTTGCCTTCGGCGTGGAGGCGATCGAAGAGCGCCATGATCTCGATACCGGTTTGCGAATCGAGGTTGCCGGTGGGCTCGTCGGCGAGGATGATCGAAGGCTTGTTGACCAGGGCGCGGGCGATGGCGACGCGCTGGCGTTGTCCACCGGAGAGCTCGTTGGGCTTGTGGTGCATGCGGCTTTCCATGCCGACGGCTGCGAGTGCGCCTTTGGCGCGCTCGGCACGCTCTTCGGCGGGGATGCCGGCGTAGATCAGGGGAAGCTCGACATTATGCAACGCGGTGGCGCGGGCGAGCAAGTTGAAGGTCTGGAAGACGAAGCCGATTTCCTTGTTGCGGATGCGGGCGAGTTCGTCGTCGTCGAGTTCGCTGACGAGCTGGCCGTTGAGCCAGTAATTGCCTTTAGAAGGCGAGTCGAGGCAGCCGATCAGGTTCATCAGCGTGGACTTACCAGAACCGGAAGGTCCCATGATGGCAACGTATTCATTGCGATGCATGCGGAGGTTGACGCCGCGCAGAGCGTGGACCTGCTGCTCGGAGCCCATGTCGTAGGTCTTCCACAGATCCTCGGTGGCGATCATGCAGGAGTTCGGTGCAGCCGAGATAATGGGGGCATCGATTGGAAGTACTTCGGCGGTCGCCATTTTCTTTTTCTCCGTTTCCGGCTCGGACACAAGCGCTCCGTTCTTGCCGTCTTGCTTTAGACGTTCCAAACTGGCAGAGGTGAGGAACGTCGACCTGCGAGCTTCGAGCAACCCGAAGCCTCTCTTGCAGTGAACCTGACCTTGGCAGCCGGTTAGCTGCTTTCTTCTTCCTTCTTGGGGGCCGAATTATCTATTTTGACGCTGGTCCCCGGCTTGATCGTGCGTAAAACTTTGTAGCTGCCGGTGATGACTTCGTCACCCTCCTGCAGGCCCTTATTCACTTCGATGTCGGTGGTACCGGCAATGCCGGTCTCCACGGGCACGAATTCAGCTTTTTTGTTGCGAATCACGAAAACGCCCTGGACCTCTTCCTTAGCCGAGTCCTTATCTTTATCTTTGTCTTTCTGCTTTGGGTCGGCGACCGGAGCGGCAGCCTGGACCGAACCCTTACCGGACTCCTTGGTTTCAAGGTCAGCCTTGGTGCGGACGGTCAGCGCCTGAATCGGGACGCTGAGCACATTGGTGCGGGTCGCGGTCGTAATCTTCGCCGTCGACGAAAGCCCGGGCCGCAAGTCGTCCGGGGGATCGTTCAGGGTCACGACGACCTTGAAGTCCTTAGCCTCCTGGCTGGTCGAGGTTTGCTGGGAGGTCGAGACGCCGGTGGAACGCACGATTGCGTTGTTGCCGATTTCGGTGACCGTGCCATGGAAAGTACGGTGCGGCATGGCATCGATGGTGATTTCGGCGGCTTGGCCGAGATGCACGTTGACGATGTCGGTTTCGTCGACCTTGACTTCGGAGGTGATCACCGACATATCGGCAATCGTCATGAGGGTGCTGCCCGGAGCGTTCTGAATTCCGATGACCACGGTTTCCCCTTCACGCACCGGAAGGTTCGTAATCACACCGTCAAAGGGTGCTGCGTAGACAGTCTTGCTGAGCACGTCGGAGGCGCGGGTAAGGTTCGCCGAGTTCTGGGAGATCCGCTTGTCGGACGACTCCTTTTGCGCCTTGGCTTGAGCGAGCCGGGCTACGCCCTGGGCGACGCCGGCGTCGGCGGCTTCCCAGGCCGCTTTCTTGGCGTCGTATTCCTGCTTGGCGATGAGCTGATCGCGGAAGAGTCCCTGAGCGCGGTCATAGTCGAGCTTGGCGCGAGCCTCATCGGAGCGGGCGCGGTTCAAATCGGCAACGGCGGTCTTCATGGCGGCGTCGGCAGCTACGGCATCGGTTTCCGACGCGGCCAGAGAGGCGCGCATGGCGTTGACGTCGGCCGACGACTGGACGTTTTCCAACTGCGCGAGCAGCTGGCCTTTCTTGACGCGGTCGCCCTCTTTCACGTGCAGCTTCACGATCTTGCCGAAGGCATTGGCGCCAATGTTGACGTATGTCTTGGGCTTGATCTCGCCGGAGGCGCTGACGATCGAGGCGAGATTCGCTTTCTGCGCCTTGCCGGTTTGCACAGTGACCAGATTCTTATGGCTCTGGTACACAGTGATCGAGACGATGATCACGAGCACGAGTACGACGCCGAGTCCGATGAGTACTTTTTGCCAGGTCTTCATGAACTATCCTGCGGCGACGGTTCCCGTTGCCGGGCTGCGGCTCTGCCTGCCGCTGCCGGCTGATCCCTGGTTACAGAACGGCACAAGCCGCACTGGTCGCCGCATGAACAGTTACGTCCATACTTGGGGAAAAGTTCCCACAACAGCCATTACCCGGGCGGGCCACGGACCGCTGCCAGAGGGGAAACCTATCGACGCGGACATTATAGCGTGTCCGGGGTGTGAGGAGCCGTGACCAGGGATCCAGAAATTGTGGTGGAATCCGCTACAGAGGGGCGGCAACCTATGGATTTTTAAAGGGGTTAGGGGACAGGTTCGGCATGGGAAAACTTGACGCGGCAGGCCACTTTCGCTTGCCTTGGCGCATCCAGTGAACATAGAATTACAACAAGCTGTGTCTCGCGAGGTAAGCCTTTCTATGCGTTCCGCAGAGTTTTGCCGGCGTTTCCTGGGTGTTTTGATGATCTTTGCCTTGCTCGGGGCTGGGACCCTGGCCCTGGCGAAAGAGAAAGACAAGGACAAGGATCAGAAGGCCTCGGAAGATCAAGCAAATGCACAAACCCAGGCCGGCGACAGCGCGGATCAGGATCCCCTGAAACGGCCGATCAGCAAGGACCAGCAGAAGAAGAATGCCAAGTCGCTCAAGCAGGAGTTGGGCAAGACGTATAAGAAGTGGCTGGATCAGGACGTTGTCTGGATCATCACGGACGAGGAACGCAAGGCGTTCATGCTGCTCTCGAACGACGAGGAGCGCGACAACTTCATCGAGGCATTCTGGCAGCGGCGCGATCCCACGCCCGACACAGCGGAAAACGAATTCAAAGAGGAACACTACCGGCGCATCGCCTACGCCAATGAGCATTTCCCGGCAGGTATTCCCGGATGGAAAACGGACCGGGGGCGGATCTACATCGTATTCGGACCTCCCGACGAGATTGAATCGCATCCCTCAGGCGGCAGCTATGTGCGCCCGATGGAAGAGGGCGGCGGCGAGACTTCGACCTTCCCCTTCGAACAGTGGCGTTATCGCTACATCGAAGATATCGGACAGGAAGTCATCATCGAGTTCGTCGACACGTGCATGTGCAACGACTACCACATGACGATCGACCGCTCGGAAAAAGACGCCTTGCTGATGACGCCGAACGCCGGGCTTACCCTCTATGAAGAAATGGGACTGGCCAGCAAGGCGGATCGGTTTAGTGGCGGCGGCCTGGAACGGTTGGGAAGGTCGCCTTTCAATCAGGATCTTCAGTCCAAACAGTTCGACCGGTTGGAGCAGTTCGCGAAACTGAACAAGGCGCCGGCCATCAAGTTCAAGGATCTGGAAGAGGTTGTCACGCACAAGATCAGCGTGAATTTGATGCCATTTGATGTCCGCGCGGACTTTGTGAAGGTCACCAGCGATACCGTGCTCGTGCCGGTCACGATCCAGCTGAAGAATCGCGACATCACGTTCCAGAACAAAGACGGCGTGGAGCGCGGGACAGTGAATATTTTCGGGCGCGTTACGACGCTGACCGGGAAGATCGCGCAAACCTTCGAAGACACGGTGCAGGTCGACGTTCCGGCAGAATTGTTGCCGCGGACGGCGGAGAATTCTTCGGTGTACTGGAAGGCGCTCCCGCTGAAGCCCGGCCGCTATCGCATGGACATCGTGGTCAAGGACGTCAACGGCGACCGGGTTGGAACCTGGAGCAAGGCGCTTCCGGTTCCGGATTTCGGCGACGACCGCCTGACCAATTCCTCGCTGATCGTGGCCGACCAGATGGAACCGGTGGCCGCGAAGAACGTGGGGACGGGCAATTTCGTGATTGGAACGACGAAGGTGCGGCCACGGGTAGCACCCTCGGACGGCAAGCCCGTCTCGTTCAAGCGAAATCAGAAGCTAAATTTCTGGATGCAGGTTTACAATCTGACCATAGACGACAAGACCCATAAGCCGTCGGCGACGGTCGAATACAATGTGACGGATGCGGCGACGAACAAGGCGATCATCCACACGGTGGAATCGACGGAGACGATGGGCAACGTGGGCGACCAGGTGACGCTGCAGAAGACGCTGTCCGCCGCGAATTTGCAGCCGGGGTTGTACAAGATCGAGATCAAGGTGAACGACAACCTTTCCAAGCAGACGGTGGATCCTTCGGCGACATTTGCCGTCGAGTAAAGCCGCTGCGCGGTTCCCAAAGGTGGTGGGAGAGATGATCCGAAAGCTCGGGTTCCTCGTGGCAATCATGAGCCTGGCGCTTCCGGCGTGGTCCGAGCAAGACGCGGGCACGATCTCCGGATACGTTCGCGACGCCAGGGGAGTGCCGCAGATGGGGGCGGCGGTAGAGATCCTGGGCTCGGCCGTGCTCAGTTCGAGGGTATTCACCAACGACCGCGGCTTTTACTCCATCCAAGGGCTGATGCCGGGAAGCTACAGCATCAGGGTCAGCGCGCCCTCGTTCCTGCCTTCTCTGCGCGAAAAAATCGGTTTGAAACCCGGCACGAAGCTGATGGTCAATGTCACACTGACTACGCTGTTCGATGCCATTCAGCTAGGTCCGCTTCGTGGTCCCGGGGACGATGACGACTGGAAATGGACTCTGCGTTCGGTGGCGAACCGCCCGGTGCTGCGCGTGCTGCCGGATGGCACGACCGCTGTCGTTCAGAATGGAGACACCTCAGACCGCGAGCTGAAGGGAACGCTGGTGTTCATGGCGGGATCGGCCTCGCAAGGTTTCGGCAGCGCTTCGGATGTGAGCACGGGATTCTCCGTCGAGCATTCGATCATGTCCTCGGGAACGTTGAGTCTGAATGGGAATGTGGCCTACGGGACAGGGCTTCCCGAGGCCGTCATCCGGACGTCCTACACCAACCGCCTGAACAACGGTTTCGAACCGACCGTGGCGTTCACGGTCCGCCGACTGAATTCTCCGGACGTGAATAGCCTGCATGGCGCGTCGCTGCAGGCCCTGTCACTCATGACGTCGGATCGCATGACACTGGGCCAGGTGCTGGAGCTTAAGTTCGGGAGCGAACTGCAGACGATCCAGTTTATGGGACGGGTGAATGCATTCCGTCCGTTCGGGACCGTGGATCTCCACCTTTCGCCACATACCGTGGTCGAGTATCAGTACGCCAGCTCGATTCCGAATACGCGCATGGAAAAAGGTTTTGATTCGGCGCCCATGGATTTGAGCGAAACCGGGCCGCGCATGAGCATCACGAACTTTGCCCCGGCGGTGGAGCGCGCGCACCATCAGGAAGTTTCGGTTTCCCAGCGCGTCGGGAAGACCAATATGCAGGTCGCGTTCTATTCCGACCGCGTGGTCGATCCGGCGCTGACCGGCGTGGGGGACCTGAATGCGGAGACGGGCGAAGTGCTGCCCGATGTTTATTCGGGGACTTTCAGCTACCAGGGCAGCGACCTGGAGACGAACGGCTTGCGGCTGGTGTTGCAGCGCAAGCTGCTCTCAGATCTGACTGCGACGCTGGATTATGCTTACGGTGGCGCGCTCGATTTGACTCGTCCCGACGTTGAACTGCAGGATGCGCGAGAGTGGATTCGAGCGGAGCGTCGTCACGCGGTGGCCGCAAAATTCAGCGGAACCGTTCCACGCGCGAAGACGCACTGGATCGCTTCCTATCGTTGGACGAATGGTTCAACCCTGACGCCGGTGGACTGGTTCAACACTTCTGCGGGGCAGTCGGATCCCTATTTGAATCTGTTCGTGCGCCAACCGATTCCAACCAGCTTCCTGTCGGGACACGTGGAGGTGCTGGTTGATCTGCGCAACCTTCTGGCGCAAGGATACGTGCCGGTATTGGGCAAGGACGGACACACAGTGTACCTGGTGCAATCGGCTCGCTCGGTTCGCGGTGGAGTTGCGTTTAACTTCTAGGTCTCAAGCGCCCGGGGTCGGGTCTCAGACTTCGAACCTCACTGAGGCTGGCTCGTGGCACCGTTTCGCGGAACGAGAATATGTAATTTGGTAATCTCTGTTCTGCGATTTTGGATTCAGGCTGACATTCCACCTCTCATTCCCTTCGCGAGTTCGCAATTGGAACCGTCATCGGGAATTTCGATGGTTCTCTCCGTAAAGTTCTGCTTAACAACCAAGCCAGACCGTCTATAATGCCCGAATTCAAAAGAGCAAGCTTGTGAACGCGTCGCCGAGTGGGGCGTGGGGAAGAGAACTTGCGACAAAGGAGAACTGAATATGAAGCTGCGCTTGGCAACAGTATTTGTGCTGTTGGCTGCAGCCACGCTCGTGGCGCAAACATTCCGCGGCACGATTCTCGGAACCGTAACTGACCCGTCGGGAAACCTGGTGGCAGGAGCGACCGTGAAAGTGAAGAACAGCGGGACGGGACTGGAGCGGAGCACGACCACAAGCGCCGACGGCAGTTACGCGATTCCGGAACTGCCAATTGGAAAATACTCCGTCACCGTGACGCAGAGTGGATTTCAGACGGCGATCACCAGCGAAGTGGAAGTGAACGTCGCGACGGAACGGCGTGTGGATGTGCAATTGAAGCTGGGACAAGTGACGCAGATGGTGGAGGTGTCGGGCGGGGATCTGCCGCAGATTGAAACGACATCGAACGAGTTGGGCGGAGTATTGACGAGCAAGACCGTGGAAGACCTGCCGATCAATGGGCGCGACTATACGAAACTGATCTTCCTGAACCCCGGGGTTGCGGGCTCGCCCGATCAGATCACGGATTCGCCGGGATCGTTCGGCGAGTTTTCCATGAACGGCGCGCGCGGGCGGTCCAACAATTACCTGCTCGACGGCACCGACATGAATGACGGATATCGTAACGATCCCGCGATCAACCAGGGCGGAGTATTCGCGGTGCCGTCGGCGATTCTGCCGATCGGGGCCGTAGCCGAAATGAAAGTGCTGTCGAATTTCGAGCCAGAGTACGGCCGAAACGCCGGGGCGGTCGTGAACATCGTGACCAAGAGCGGCACGAACAGCCTACACGGCGAAGTATTCGAGTATTTCCGCAACAACGCGCTGGATGCGCGGAACTATTTCAATGAAGTCGGGCAACAACGGGCGCCGTTTCACAACAATCAGTTTGGCGGTTCTCTCGGCGGTCCCATCATCAAGGACAAGACGTTCTTCTTCCTGGATTATGAAGGCCAGCGCGAAAGCGTGGGCACCGTGACTCTCGCCTGCGTGCCAGAACCGAACCGCGTCGCGTTCGACATCGGCGACGAGACTCCGAATCCCGTGACGGCGGCAATGTTGAAGTATTGGCCGCAGCCGAATATCGGAACTCGGCCGGTGGAGACCGACGAAGATTTCGGTGCTTTCGATTTCGGATGTCCACGGGGGCCCAACGCCTCTCTGGTTACTCCATCCTCCAACAACCTGAGCAGCGTGATCGGGAAGATCGACCATAATTTCAATCAGAACAACATTCTGACGGGACGCTACTTCTTCGGCGACAGCACGCAATCGTTTCCTCTTGCGCTGACCGCGTCAGGCGGGCAGCTCCCGGGGTTCAATACGGTCACTCCGACGCGAGTGCAGTTAGTGTCGCTGTCCTATGTTCACGCGATGGGCAACAACAAGGTGAATGAGCTGCGCTACGGCTGGAACCGGTTTGCCGAAGGATTCTTCGCGCAGGACCAGAGCTTCCATCCGAGTTCGATCGGGCTGTGCGCGGCCAGTTCCACAGAAGATTGCTCGGGCTCGGGGCCGCACGATTCGGGCTTGCCGATCATTCTGGTGTCGGGCACGCCGAGCGGAACCAGCTTCTTTGCACAGCCGGGGGCGACATCGGGCGATCCGCGGGCTCGCGTGGATACGAACAACCAGTTCATCGAAAACTTCGCCTGGAAGCTGGGCAAGCACGATATGAAAGTCGGGTTTGAGTTCCGGCGCACAAGCGTGAAGCAGTATTTCAACAAATATTTCCGCGGGCGGCTGAAGTTTGCGGACCTGAGCGATTTCCTCAACGGGTTTCTCTCTGGCGGGTTGCAGTACTCAGGAGATTCGAATCGGCACACGCGGGAGAACGGCTACGGACTGTACTTCCAGGACAGCTTCCGAATCAGTCCGCGCCTGACGTTGAACTACGGGTTGCGGTGGGACTACTACGGCGTCGTGTCAGAGAAGAACAATCTCTTTACCAACTTCGATCCAGCCACGGGCGAACTCCAGCAGGTGGGGAGTTCCGGCTTGAGCCGGCTGTATGAGCCGGACTACAAGAACTTTTCACCGCGCGCCAGCCTGGCCTGGGACGTGACGGGCAAAGGCAAGACAGTCATTCGCATCGGCGGCGGGTTGTTCTACGACGCCTTCTCCCAGGACATTTTCATGGGGCACCTGCCGTATCCGGCGTTCTATGCCCCGGGTCCGGCGTACGCGAACTTCGGTCCAAGCCCGATTACCGGAACTGGGCTCAACGTCGACACGGTCAACGCGGGCGTCCCGATTTATGGGCCGTCGAACTGCCAGTCGACAGATTTCAGTTTTGTCGAGTGCGATATCTTTGGCGTAGACCGGCACATCAAGACGCCGTACATGGAGAACTACAACATCAACATCCAACGGCAACTCACCAGCCGGATGACGCTGCAGGTGGGTTATGTAGGATCCCAAGGGCACCGGTTGTTCCGGTTTTATGACATCAACCAGCCCACCCAAGAGGCAATCACGACCGCCGACATCGAGTGCGACTGCATTAATGACTTCGGCGTGCCGCGCCCGTACGGCAATCCGACGGATACCGGCGCAGTTTACATCTTCCAGGAAAAGTCTACCGGGAAGTCCAATTACAACTCTCTGCAAGTCAGCTACAAGATCAATTCGTGGAGGGGTATCACCTCGGCTGTGAACTACGTGTGGTCGAAATCGTTGGACAACTCCAGCGACGGAGAGGACTTTGTCGTGAACGCGGCACAGCCTCAGGACAGCAATCGGCCGCATCTGGAATATGGCCCGTCCAATTTCAACATTCCGCACCGCTTCACCTGGGTGCTCAGTTACGAATTTCCGAAAATGGGCGGTGGACTGCGGAAACTGAAGAACGGATGGGGTTTCGACAGCACAGTATCGTTGCAGAGCGGACAGCCGTTCACGCTGAACTACAGCTGCGAGGATGACTTCAGCGGCGGCGGCGACTGCTTTGACCGTCCGGATGTCGTCGGACCGATTGTGTATCACAAGCGGGATCCGCGGAACTACCTCGACCTCACCGCGTTTGCCATGCCTTGCGACAATAATGGCGAACTTTCGGGGTTCGCCTCTGACTGCGTGCCTGGGACACGTCATTACGGCAACCTCGGCCGCAATTCTCTTGTTGGTCCAACCTACAAGCAGTGGGACTTGGCCCTGTACAAAAACACTCCGATTACGGAACGAGTCACCCTGCAACTCCGTGCCGAGTTCTTCAACCTGCTAAATCACCCTAACTTTTCCAGCCCGCTGCTGCCGGCGTTCATCGCCGATCCCGCCTCCAACCTCGGGGATTGCGGGTGCGGATTCCAGTTGAACGGAAATGGCAAAGAAGTTGGAAACGGCGGGTACCAGATCACGGCCACGGGCGACGTCGGTATCGGCAACCCGTTTCTTGGAGGGGGCGGGCCCAGGGGGATCCAGTTAGCGGCCAAGATTACGTTCTAGAGGACCGGTACAGGTTTGTCAGATCATAGGTCTCAGGGAGCCACTTAAGCGCCCTGAGACCTTAATTTTGGTCCGGACGCAGGCCCCCTTCAATCCCTCGCGCGACTTCTCTCTTATCCCCCACCAAGTGGGTACGTCTCTTGGCCATCGGCCTGAAGTGCGCGGAGGTGCTACGTCCATGGTGACCCGACGTGTCTTGGGGTGGCTCGTGGCCGGTGCTAGTCTCAGGCTATCTCCCCCAAAATCTGAAGTTGGTGAGAGTGCCTTATGCTGCGCAGAGGCTGGACATTGCCCGTGGCAATGGTTGCAGTTCTAGGGTGTGGGCTGGCGGCTACCCACGAAAGGCACGACACGGACGCGAAGACAGGCAGCACTACCCAAGGTGCCTCGAAGACGGCGCCGGCCTCAGACACGTCGAAGCCTGCCAAGGCCAGGAATCTGCCGGTCAGGACGATGCCCTTGACAACTTCGTCACTGAAGGCCAAGGACCTGTATCAACGCGCAGTGCAGGACTATGAGTTGCTCTACCTCGAGCGGGCGAACATCGGGTGGCGAGCGGCAACCAAGGAGGACCCGAACTTTGCAGCCGCCTTTGCCATGGTGGCGTTGAACAGCCGAGATCCGGAAGAGATGCGTACGGCACGCGAACAGGCTAAGGCCCTGGCGGCAAAGGCGTCGCCGGGTGAGAAACTCATGATTCAGTGGGTGGCGGCAGTCGAGGAGGGGAAATATCTCGAAGGCATCATGGCGATGAACGACATGATCGCAATGTTCCCGCGCGACAAACACATGTACTTTCTGGCCGCCAACTGGCTGATGGGCGTTCGGGGCAATGAGCAGGCACATCACCTGCTGCACAAAGCACTGGAGATTGATCCGGACTTTGCTCCGGCGTTGAACGATCTAGCATACGTACACGCACGGAACCGTGAATTCGACGAAGCCTTGCAGGCGATCGATCACTACGCGGCCTTGCTGCCTAAAGAGGCGAACCCACAGGACTCGTATGGCGAGATCCTGCGCCTGGCGGGCCGACTTGACGCATCCATCGAGCATTACCGCGCCGCGCTGGCGATTGATCCGCACTTCAATACTTCGCAGGCCGGTTTGGCAGACACCTATGCAGTTATGGGAGATCAGGAGAGGGCGCGCCAGGAATATGACAAGGCGATCCAGAATGAGCCGAATCCTGCAAACCGCTTCGACTACCGCATGCAGAAAGCAATCACCTGGGTGACAGAGAAGAATTACACCGAGGCGGATCGTGAGTTCTGGCGGATTTCGGTGGAAGCGCACGGCTTATCCTACGAACTGCAGGAAGCACAGGCTTTGCGGCGCATGGCCCAATATGCGGCCGACGACCAGTTAGCCCTGGAGCGACTGGTCTCGGCGGAGGACGCCCTGACCCATCGGCAGAACCTCTCCCCGTCGGACCGCGATGAGGAGTTGGCCCGGGTCCTGCGGGTACGCGCAACTCGACTGGCGCACGCCGGCAAGGCGGAAGATGCGCAGGCCACGCTGAACCGATTGGGCGAACTGGCGGCTGGGAATCACAGCCGCAGGGTCCAGGAATGCTGGCATGGGGCGGTGGGAGAATCGCTGGCAGCACGGGCGAATTTCAAGGAAGCAATTGCGGAACTGGAGGAGGACGAGGACAACCCGCAAACGCTGGCGATTCTGGCAAAGGCCTACCAGGAGACAGGCGCGGCGGACAAGAGCCGTGAGGCGCAGGACCGTTTGCGGGGCACGAACCTGCAAAGCCTGGAACGGGTTCTGGCCCTGGGCGGGAACGAGATCAAGCCAAGCCAAGCCAAAGAGCCGGTCGCTGCAAACTAGCGGCCCCGTAGCCGTCGACTCCGGTGAAGCTTGCAGGACGTTTTCTGTCTCAAAACGCGATACACTGCCGAAGCCATGGGAAATGAGAGATCCGAGCGGCGGTCAAAGGAGCGCAAGCGGGTCGCGGTTCCGGTCAAAGTGCGAAAGCCGGATGGGACCGAGACCTCAGGCCTGAGCCGCGACTTGAGTTCCAGCGGTATCTTCCTCTACTCGGACACAGGATTGGAAGCTGGGTCCAAGTTGGAACTCGTAGTCATGCTGCCCCCGGAACTGGGGGTGGGAGGCGGCGGGTGGACCCTGTGCGAGGCGTCCGTGGTACGGGTGGAGCAGAAGGACGGCAAACGGCTGGGCGTGGCGGCGACGCTGGACCGGATCGAACTTCTGCCAGAACTCTCATAAAGGCTCCGCGTCGGCCCGGGGCGAAGAGTCCCTTGCCCCCCCGCCTGGCCCGTTTTGGAGGCTGGGGGAGACCCACCAGCCCGACATCTCCTACAAAAAACTGAAAGTTCCTCTTCCCATGCTCCATATCTGGTGCAATAATGTCGGGCTTTGCAGAACATTGCGAAGTTGACCTCTTCCCAGGGCAGGCTGGTCATGTGGATGGACAAACTTGCCGATGGCGTTCTTCAAATTGAAACGCCAATTGGCCCTCGTTACGTTCGACTGACTCTCAAACAGCGCGTATATCTGATGTGGATGTTCCGCAATTTTCCTTCGCTGCCGCAACAAGTGTTGAGCCGCAGAGAGCAACGCTTCGTGGAGCGGTTGTCTGAAGAGAACGGATACGCCTCGATGCCGGGACTCGGAACAGCGGGTCTCCCGGTGATCGGAAGGATTGAACATCGTCTGCAGTCTCACGCGGAAATCCTTCCCATGCGCAAACCGGTTGCAGCGACGAAATCGCCGGTGCCGGAGCGCAGCCGCGAAGCGGCATCAGCATAAGCGAGAGGTTCGCGGGTCCCGGCACGAGTCTGTTTCGCGCGCACGCGAAGTCCTGTGAGGCCGCTCATTTCTCCGGCGGTTCGTCGTTCCAGTCCGATTCATTCTGACGATTCACAATGCCGGGCAGTGTACCGCAAGGCCCGCCGTGTCCGCCGGTTCCTCCACCTGCATGAGCACCGCCTCCACGCTGCTGACGGCAAACTCGCATGGCCTCTTCCTGCTGCGGCGTGATCAGGCCCTGCATCTGTTGACGCTCCTGCTGGTGAATCTCGCGAATACGCTCCTGTTTCTGGGCCGGCGTGAGTGACGCATTCGCGCAGACCGCCTCGACTTCCTGATGAAACTGCTGTGCGAGAGCACGACGCTGCTGCATTGCAGCCTTCGAAACACCCGCTACCTCCCAGCACGGCTCACGGCGATTGGTGGTGCGGTTTGGGCGCGTACCCGGGACCGTCGTAGAAGGAACTCCCGTGGGAGTGCGCGCGGGCACGCCCACCGTGTTTTGCGACGAGTTCCGGGAGCGGTTTGGGGGTTGTGTCGTGGACTGCGGAAATGCGGCGACGACGCCAGCCAGCAACGCCAGGGGGAGAAACCGGTTTCTTGCCATGGCACGTCTCCTGACAGGGGATTCCCGATGAAAATTAACCCTGCCCGGGAAGGAAAGTTGCAGGCGAGGAGCAAGGTTGCTGAGGCTGGGAGTTTCGAACATTGCGTCTAGGCGGCGTTCGATGATCGAGCGCTTTCGATATGTGCTGGTTCGAGCCTGGGGGAAAGTGCTTGAATTGCGCCCAATGCGAGCAGGTAAGCAGAGCCGGCCATGAGAAAGGGAATCGCGTAGCTGCCCGTCCATTGCAGAAGGTGCGACACGACAATTGCAATCAACATGCCTCCAACCGCACCCGCCATTCCTCCGATTCCCCCCACGGATGCGACGGCCCTGGATGGAAACATGTCCGAGGGCAAAGTCAGGAGATTGACGGAGAAACCCTGATGCGCGGCGACGGCGAGCCCGAGGAGCAGAACGGCGGTCCAGGGAGATCGAACCGTCGGCGCGAGAACGATCGGCAACACACATAACGCACAGATCAGCATCGCGGTCTTGCGGGCCGCGTTGACGGTGCGCCCGCGATGGATCAGGGTCGACGACAGCCATCCACCCACGACACTGCCGGTGTCTCCAACGACGTAGATCACGAAGATCGGGAGGCTGGCCTGCATCAGGTCCAAACCGTGTTCACGCTTCAGAAAGTCCGGGATCCAGAACAAGAAGAACCACCAAATGGGATCGATCGTGAATTTGCCGACGGCGAAGGTCCATGTTTGCCGGTGCAACAACAAGCCGAGCCACGGAATTCTTGCGGGAGTTGGCGCCGGGTCGCTCCGAATGTAATTCAACTCGGCGGCCGAGCACATGGAGTGGTCTTCAGGCTTGCGATAGACCAAAAGCCACAAGACCAGCCAAACGAAACCGAGTCCGCCCACGAGGAAGAAAGCAGCTCTCCATCCCCATTGGGAGTAGATCCACACGACCAGCGTGGGCGCCACGGCTGCGCCCAGATTTGTGCCGGCATTAAAAATGCCTGTCGCCAGCGCGCGCTCTTTCTTCGGAAACCACTCCGCCGTGGCCTTCAGGCTGGCGGGAAAAACGCCGGCCTCACCAAACCCGAGAGCGAAGCGCACGGCCAAGAAACCATGCAAGGATGTGACCAAGCCATGGGCCATGGAGGCCAGGCTCCATCCCACCATGGCGACGGCATAACCAAGCCGGGTTCCTAGGCGGTCGATGAGCCGGCCGAGGAGAAGCGTTCCCAACGCGTATGCGGCCTGGAAGGCGAACACGAGGTGGCCATAGTCGATCTCGTTCCAGCCAAGAGCCAGCTGCAGGTTCGGCTTCAAAGAGCTGATGACCTGGCGGTCCATGTAGTTCTTGGTCGTGCCCAGGAGCAGGAGGGCACAGATCACCCAGCGAAAGTATCCAGCTCTTGGCGGCAACGCATGCGTGTCTGGCTCTGTGACGACTGCGGGAGGGACCGCGTCATTCGAGACAGGCGTTGGTTTCATTGTCCGGGCTCGATCTCCAAGTCACCTACAGCGGCCGCGAAGCACCTGTCCGCTTGGGTTGAGATTGTAGATGATGAGTTTCAGCAACGCACTTTTGAATTGGATGGTCGACAAATGCGACGGCACGCTGCGGTGGGGGCAAGCATGTCCAGATTTCCACGATCAAGGTCAATCGCCTCATTCCGGCGACCGGGCCGACACTGCTCGATGGAGCAAGGCTCGCACAAGTTCCACGTGGTGTCCGCTGGGCACGCAAATTACTTAATTCGATGGGAAAGGAGACCTAGTTCAATGATGGCTGCCACGTTGCCCGGGGGGGTCTGAAACAGCAGTGGATAACGCGAGATGTGCTCATATTGAACTTGGCTCTTCAGGTAAAAACCAGAACGCAGACTGATTTCGTGCTGCAGGCCGTAATCCTGCCAGGCTCCGCCGCCAGGAACAAAATCAGCGCTCACGCTGTTGTGCTTGTAGGTGAATTGCAGAACGTTACGTGGAGAGATCCAATAGTTGAACCAGCATTGGATCGAGCGGCCCATGCGCCCAACCGTGTTGCCAATGAGATTGCCGTTGCTGGTGTATCCATCCCGGTATGTGTAATTCCAGTAGTTCAGGTTCCCGTGGTTCCGAAACCATGGAGACTCGGTCGAAGCCACCTCCATGTGAAAGTCGAGTTTCGGCAGGCCCGGGACGCGGGTCAGGTAGATCCCCGGTCGAAACGGGTTTTTCGCGGGATTTTGGAAGGGCACAAAGTCATCATCCGCATACCAGTCGCCGTAGAACACGAGGTGGTTTCGTACTTTGGGGACATTGAACGTCCAATCAAAACTGGTATTGCTCTTGTTCAGTTTCTTTGGACAAACCAGCTCCCAACTTCACTCCGTGCCAGGCGACAGAAGTTCTTGGCAGTGAGGGGATCGCCTCCTTTGCCTCCGATGGTTACTGTACGCCCGAAACCGAGCTCCAGATTCGGGAGTGGCTTGAAATTGATCTTGTTTCCGTAGACATAAGGATGCGGGATATATGTGTGTCCTTCGAGCCGCCCGATAAAGCTTTCTACCCGTACCAGTCCCAAGACTTGCAGGAGTCCGGGGAGGTGGGTTGCGGATTGGCTCAGACGAAGCATTGGAATCGGTTCAATGTTGTCGCTAAACAAAAATGACCCACCTCGGCCTGGGCCCCAGGATAGGCTCTGTTTGCCGAACGCGAACTGCCAGCCCTCGCGCAAATTGATGGCAACGTACGCATCCAGCAGGCGAGGGCGGTTGATTGCGGCAAAAGCGGTCGCCGCAGGAGTGGACACCCGGTCGGCAGTCGCGATGAAATCTCGGACACGATCGGACAACGGCGGTCCCGGGGGCGAATGCTGAAACTCGGCGCGCACAAAGACAGCTGCTGGACCCATGGCGGCACGAAAAGACGCGCCTACTTGCGCATTGATGCCCATTCGGAATGGGCGCCCGAAATCATAGGCGATTGTTTGACCGAAATGAACGCTGTCGGTCAATGGTGGGCCATTGAGTGAGACGGTGCGCATGTACACGGAGTCCATCCGAGCCGTGCGATTCCGCTCACCCCGGAACAGCTCAAATTCGGAAAAAAACTCCCGCCGTAAGCGGGCTTGCAGCTCAGCCTCCGTGGATTCGATACCGTCAGTCGATGGCGTTGCTTCCAGGGACTGTTCAACGAGTCGAGCGCACTCTATCCGAGTCCACGGCTTCAAGCCGAGGAACGCCGATTGAATGTGGCCAAGAGCAGCCAGTCTTTCGATGGCCGGATACACCCAGCTATCGAGCGCGACGTAGTCAGAACCCATCCGTTCGGGGGAACGCGGACTTTGCTCGATCGCCTCATTAGTGTCAAGGTCACCCCAAGAAGTGCCCCCCAGGCTGGCCTCATGCCGTGCCCGATAGACCTGTCGTCCCAGGTACCACCCGAGCGCACTTCCAACAAATACGTCGGAAGCGAAGTGTTGCTTTCCGCTGACACGCGTCACCGTCACGCTTGAAGCCAACCCGTATGCCAGGAACTTTGTCAGTGGACCCGGATACTCGTGGGCTACGATACTCGCCACCGACCAGGCGATTGCGGCATGCTGCGAAGGAAAAGAAGTACCACCTCGAAAGAATGCTCCCTTTCCATCGCCATCAAAGGGACGTTCTCGCCCGAGGGCTCGCCGGAGTGCGGACGTAATGAGAATGTCGTTGACTATGGCTTCGCCGCTGAGCACGCCGGTTTCGCGCAGATGTTCATTGTGGGTGAGTCGGCCGAGCGCGTAGGCACTCGCAGCACCCGCTACGAGCGAGAAAGTCGCGTAGTTCGAGATGCTCTGGCTCCGCCGCTGCCCGCTTGTTGACACTTGTCTTTCAAGAGAGCGATCGCCGGCCATCAAGATCGCTGTAAGTCCGCCGAATGG
>DATIWL010000161.1:0-63160 GCA_035519435.1 Terriglobales bacterium | reverse complement strand
TACCGTCGCGCTCGCGTTGCCGGCATCGTCCGGCGCTTCGGACACAGGGTTTGCGGGAACGGGTCCACTCGCGGATCGTGTCCGCGCCTTTGAGAAGCAGATGATCCTGGCCGAACTGAAGCGCAACCGGAACCAGATTTCCAATACCGCGCGTGCTTTGGGGCTGGAGCGGTCGCATCTCTACAAAAAAGCTGAGCAGGTGGGGATTGATTTGAAGGCGGTGCGCAATGAAGGGGAACGCTGATCCCAACGTGTGGCCTGCCTCGAAAGGGCAGTCGATGAGCCGATTGAGACGCGTTTGCGCTGCATTGACAGTCTTATACTTGTCGAGTTTCTCCTGGCCGCAGGAAACCAGTTGTCAAGAAATTGCTGCGCTGTCTAAGATGGTGCGCGCCACCTCAGTCGAAACTCTATCGGAGGCCAGGACGCATGCAGGAAGCGGCTACCGTTCCGACTTAGTGTTCGCCTACCGATCGTTTCAGTTGAAACGCGATGCGATGCATGCTCAACATTTATTGGTTTTGATTCCGAAGAATGACTTTCAGCGGACTATCGTTATGACACTGGGCGACAGCTTGTGCGACGGAGAACCGGCAACAGAAATGGAACTCCTCAGTGGAGTCAATGAGGGTTTCCCACGCGAACTAGCAAATGCTGTCCTTCTGGCTCCTACCTACTTGCGAACTTACGTGGCGTACGGAACGGAGATTGTTTCAGACCCCCATAGTGACTATGCCATTCAAATGCAGAAGGTGTGTAGCAAGGTACATCGTGATTTCCTGGGGGCGGTAGAGCAATTGCCAAAACCCGATCAACGAGCATTCCGGCTTCACGTTATGAATCCAAACACCTGTCGCGCAATTGCGCTGCCAGAAGCCGACTAAGACTGTCGGCAGGGTCGTTCTGTTGCAATTCCCACCCCCCAAATACGACAATCAACCATCCATGACCCCCGTGCAACAGCCCCGCGCCGCTGGCCCCTTCCGTCCCGGCACCATTGTCATCGTGACGCTCTCGAACCCGCGCGAGAAGTTCTGGGGTGCCATTCTCGATCTCTCGACCGTCGGCCTGAGTCTCCGTGGCGTCGACCTGATTTCTTTTGACGACCTGCTCTCGCAGATCAAAGGCGGCGAGTCGTTTACGTCTGGAGTGGTGTTCTTCCCCATGCACCGCGTGGAGCGCGTTGAACTCGACTTGCCGGAAAGCAGCATCCTGTCGCTCAGCCAGCGCTTTGCGCAGCAGACGGGACAGGACCCGGCCCCGCTCCTGACTGGAGAATTCCTCGCCGGCGGAGGTCAGGAGTGAACCTGCGCCAGATCCTGACCGCGCCCAACCAGCTCACACTGCTGCGGATGATCTTTCTCCCCTTCATCGTGATCAACCTGGTCGGCCATCATTTCACCAGCGCGCTTGCTTTGTTTGTGTTCGCGGGCCTGAGTGACGGCCTCGACGGCCTGCTCGCGCGCAAGCTGCACCAGCAGACGGTGCTCGGCCAGTATCTCGACCCGATCGCCGACAAACTGCTCCTGAGCACCATGTTTCTCGTGCTTTCGATCGAGTATCGGGTCGTTGTGCCGTGGAAGTTTACGGTTCTGGTATTCAGCCGCGACATCTCGATTCTTCTGGTCAGCGGAGTGCTGTTCATGATCGCCGGGCTGCGCGACTTCCGACCCAGCATCTTCGGCAAGGCAAATACATGCGCGCAGGTGGCTGCTGTGTTCTTCGCCTTGCTGTTTCTGGTTAATCCCGTGCTTTGGGTCTCCTGGGCCTTGAAGTCCTTCCTGCGAGCCACGTTCGCTTTCACGATTCTCTCGGCGGTGCATTACGCGTTTCTGGTCCAGCAGCGATTGCACGCGCATCCGCCAACCGGTTCATAACACGAGGAGACAATGCTGAAAGGAGGAGCGACGGAAGCTACTCCCGCGTCAACTCTTTTTCCGTCACGCCGGCCATAGTGACGAACCGGATCACGCCTTTGTCGTCCTCAAAAACCAGCGCCGTCATGCCGTGATTCACAACTGCGGCAACCAGGTGCCCGTAGGACCGGGGAATCCCGCCGTGTGTGGGCGTGGAGTCGTAACGCGCCAGTTCGCCTTCCTTCATCCCGGTAACGCTCACAAACCGGATCACGCCCTGCCCATCTTCAAAAATCAGCCCGGTGCCGATGGAGTCAGGAATCGCGGTGACGAGCTTGCCATACGATTTCGGCACTACCCCAGGCGCTGCCGCTTCGGCGTGGACTACGCTTGCTTTCTGAATTCCCGCGAAATATCCGGCTGCGACCAGCAGCCCTGCGCACAACACGAATGCCATCCTCTTGCGCATCGAGACGACCTCTCTGAGTTTTAAGGTTCAACGCATTTACGGCTCGACCACCATCTTGTGCATCATGCCCAGATCTTCATGCAGCAGGATGTGGCAGTGAAATGGAAACGTTCCGGCCGTCGTCGGATCCCGGAAATCCAGCCGCACTTTCACGCTGTGATACGGCCCCGAACCCTCCCAGAACGGAATGTCGATGGTGTCGCGCAGGTCCTGGTTTGTCACGGGCTTCCCGTCGACTTCAAGCATCAGGAAATGGATCTGATGGATGTGGAATGCATGCGTCTCGAGTGCCCGGTTCTCGATGGTCCAGTCTTCGATCGCTCCCACTTTCGTGGTGATCACCGGCTTCTCGTTCGGTTCGAACACTCTTTCTTTTTGACCGTCCACCGTGATGTAGAACTGAATTGGACCGTTAGTCCCACCAAATTCTTCCGAGAAAAACAGCTTGCGCTCGACGGTCGGCTTCTGCGCGGCCAGGTCGGCATACTTCAGCTTGATCGCAGGAGCTTGCGCCACCGTCTTCGGCATGAGCGCGGGTGCAGCGGCGCCCTCGACTACACGAATCGTAGCGAGCGATTGCTGCAAATCAGGATTGCCTGTCGGACCAGTCGAATAATCCTGCGTGAAGAGAAACGCTTCCGACCCAGCCGGGGGCGCCTGCACAATAAATTCCGCGCGGCCGGCCGGCGGGAGCAGGATCGTATCCTGGGTTCTGATCTCGGCCAGCGGATAACCGTCGAGCGACACCACTTGCAGCGGTTGTGCGACTCCATTGACGATCACCTGCAAGGGCATGAAGTCCTGCAATGTGGCGTTGGCGACGCGCCAGAACTGCTTCTCGCCCGGCTTCATCTGGATAATCGGTTTCGCCCCGCCGATCAGCTGCGCGACCTGGTAATTGATGGTCAGTTGATACGGCCCCGGGATCCACGGGATCTGGAACTGCTGGCGGATGATGAACACGCGCTCCGGCAAGCCGGCCACTTCAGGATGAACCTTCTCCATGCCCTCGACAATCAGCGCGCCCGCGGCTCCGCCATTCACCTGGAATTCCGTGAAGCCGTGAACGTGCGGGTGGTACCAATACAATCCTGGCGGCTGCGTGAGCGGAATTGGGATCTTGTACTTGAATCCCGGGGTCCCAGGCTGGATCAGCGTATTGATGACGTCGTCTTGATGGCACGTTGGAGGAATATTCATGCCGTGATAGTGGACGTTGGTCGCATCGACGGTCATCGCGCCGCCGTCGCCGCATCCGCCAACAGCGTCGGTGCCCGGCATCGCCATCTTCATTTTCATCGCATCGTCGCTCTGGATGCGGTTCACGATATCCAGGAGCAGTTGGTCTCCGGGGTTAACGCGCAAGGTGGGCGCTTCAACGATCTGCGTTCCGGTGTTGTAGTTGTAGCAGTAGTGCGTGTAGCCGCTACCGTCGACCGAATGCTGCATGACCAGCTGGGCGGAAAGGACTCCATCCTGCGAGGAGAGGTTGAGCGGATCGGCCACGACGGTGCCAGGATTCGGACGATCTGGACATTGCGCCGCCAGTTTCGCGACCGAACTCGCCAGCACTGCCAACGCCAGGCACCATCTTCTTGCCAAATGCATGTTCACTCCTCTTGACCAGCCAAAATGCAATGCCGCCGTTGGCGACGTCAGAAAGCGCGCGGCGGGAACGAGCCAATCGAGAGCAATCCCGCGGCGTTTTTGGTTCTGAACGACGACGGTTCAGCCTCCCGCAGCGTGCAGGTCTTTCCCTTGACCTTGAGTTTCACTCGTGCGAGCCCTGACGGGAACTCCGCAACGAACACGCCATCGCCGTCTCCCGTTGTGCCGGCCAGGGCCGCACCCGCCAGGTACGACCAGTCGGTCGAATGGCCACGGATCGGTCCTGACGTGCATCCCGGCTTGAGGCCCCCCGTCGCCTTGTTGAAGAAGAGGACGGTGAGGCTGTCTCCCTGGGTGTTGACCACATACAGCAGCGACTCGTCCGGGCTCAGCATGACGTTGCTCGAACTGATGCTGGCTGTTGATGTATAGACCTTTGTCTTCGTCAGCTTGCCGGAAGAGATATCCGACACCTCTACAACCATGGAAGTCGAGGTGTCGCCGAAGATCGCAAAATGCCCGTCGCTGGTGATGTCGATCGAGTTGGGGTAAGTCGCGCCGCGGGCTCGAGTCGTGGCGGTCGAGACTTGCTTGTCGCCGTTTGCGAGGGGTGTGCCCCCCGAAATATTGAACGATTCGATCGTGCCGTCGGTGTAGGTCGCGATCAGCAGGTTGCCGCGCGCTGCCAAACCGTTCACGAATCCGCCTTCAACGCCGCCAACAGCCACGGAATTGACGAACATCAGGCCGCATCCGCTGAGGACCTTGAACGTCCCAATGGTGTTGGAGTCGCTGAATCCCGCGTACAGATAGCCGCCATTTCCGGCGAGGCCGATGCCGTTGCCCGCACCCGCATCGGTGTCCGTACCATGCGCGCTGCCGCCAACCGTCAACGTGTTGACGTCGATTCCCACTACATCGCCGCTCCCGGCCTCCGACGCGAAGACGCAAGCCTGGCCCGAGGTGTTCAGCACGATGATCCGGTTCGCGCCGAAATAGCCTCCTCCAATTCCGGTGCCGGCGGTCGCAACCTGTTTCGCGAGTCTCAGGCCGCCGTTCGGATTTACCGCATAGAAGGTCACCCCGGTGAATGGGAACGACGCGTCATCGTTGGTGATGATGTAATGAGGCTGAGCCACAGCTGACAGGGTCGCCGCGACCATGCCTGCCGCCAGAAGAGCGGCGCGCAGCGGGAATTTCCAGATGCTCTTCATGCTCGATTCCTTCAGGCGGGGGTAAGAAGTTCTGTGCAGTAGACCACAGGATGGGCTGGCGTTCAAGAAGAGGAGCGAAGAATCTTCTGGGAAAATGTCTGCTACTGCAACTAGTTGTCGGGAAACGGAAAAGCCGTTCCGCTTGTGTCCGTGGGGCGCAAAGGACGGATGTTTCCGGCTAGTGGTTCCGCGCAGGGTTTGGACGATGTGGACAACCACCGTCAGCACCCGGCATTTGACCCTCTTTCTGCATGCCTCCTAGAATGTTGAGTTCCTCGTCTGACTTCAAACTCACTCATGGCACTGCGCCTTTACAACACCCTCTCCGCCAAAGTTGAAGAGTTTCGCCCCCTGCAGGACAACCAGGTCCGCATGTACGCCTGCGGGCCTACGGTTTACGACTACGGCCACATCGGGAACTTCCGAACGTTCATTGCTGTGGACATGCTCTACCGGTTCCTGCGCCAGAGCGGATACGACGTTCGCTACGTGATGAACATCACCGACGTCGACGACAAAATCATCCGGAACTCGGCGCGCGACGGTGTCAGCGTGCAGCAGTACACCGCGAAATATGAGGAGGCTTTTCTCGAAGATTCGGCCATGCTGAACATCGAGCGGCCTGTCCTGGTGCGGGCTACCGAACATATTCCCGAGATGGCGGAGTTCATCGGGAAGCTTGTACAGAAAGGCGTCGCCTATCGCGCCGAGGACGGCTCCTACTATTTCCGGATTGCGAAGTTCCCTGAGTACGGGAAGCTGTCAAAGAAAGACTTTGCCGGCATGGAAGACGGCGCGCGCGTAGACCTGGACGAATACGAGAAAGACAGCGCCCGCGACTTCGCTCTTTGGAAAGCGCCCAAGCCGGGCGAGGCTTCGTGGGAGACGTCGATCGGTCCGGGACGTCCGGGCTGGCACATCGAGTGCTCCGTCATGTCGATGGAGGAGTTGGGGTCGTCGTTCGACCTGCACGCCGGCGGCGAAGACCTCATCTTCCCACATCACGAAAACGAAATCGCGCAGTCGGAGGCGCTCACCGGCCAGCCGTTCGCCCACTTCTGGTTCCATGCCCGCTTTCTGCTCGTCGAAGGCGAGAAGATGTCGAAGAGCCTGGGCAACTTCTTCACGCCGCGCGACCTGGTGCTTAAGGGATACAAGCCATCGTCGATCCGTTGGCTGCTCAGCTCGGTTCCCTATCGCAACCAGCTCAACTTCACGTTCGACGGGCTGAAGTCGGCTGCGAGTTCGGTCGACAAGTTGCGAAACTTCCGTTTTCGCCTGACCAGCACGCAATTTCCGGACGGCGCGAATCGAGCGATGGCGCAACTGGCAGCGGAAACTGCGACCCGCCTGAGAGGCGCGCTCGAAGACGACCTCAATACGGCGCAGGCGCAGGCCGCCATCTTCGACATGGTGCGCAAAGCGAACGCCGCGTTCGATACCAATGAAGTGCGAAAAGACGATGTCGCGCCGCTGCTCGGCGCGCTTGAGAAGTTCGACGAAGTCTTCTCTGTGCTCAAAGACGACGACCAGCCCAAGATGAAAGCCGCGCTCGACTGGGCGCAAGCGGCAGGCAGAGAGAAAGACATCAGCCCCGAACTCCAGGAGATTGCCGGATCAGCGCAACTTTCCGACGAGCAAGTGAATCAGAAGATCGAGGCAATGAACGCTGCCCGCAAAGCGCGCGACTTCAAAGCCTCCGACACGCTGCGAGCCGACCTGATCGCCGCCGGCATCATTGTGGAGAACACGAAGGAGGGAGTGCGGTGGAGGCGGAAATAGATTTGGCAATTTTGTAATCAGCATGATTGAGAAACATGAATCCCGGCGGATCAGGGCTGCGATCAGGTATGTACTGATGGATGTCTGGGATCCGATCGGCGTCAAGAACGAACCGAACGCCCAGGACGAGTATGACGGCTACTTAGGCGGCGTGTACAAGCTGTTGGTGAGTGGTGTTTCCGATGAACAAATCCAGGACCATCTCTGGCGTATTGTCACCGAGCGAATGGGACTTCGTGCCAAGAAATCTGACATGGCGAAAACCGTAAGAACTCTCCGACAGATTCCGATATCTCGGAATTCAATTCGCTGATCGCCCTACGCAGAACTTCGCGCCTGCTCATAGGCCTGCGCCACCCGCAGCATCGTCGCCTCATCGAAATGTTTTGCGAACAGCTGCAATCCGATCGGCAGCTTCTCGTGATTCTCGCCGCAGGGAATTGAGATTCCCGGAATGCCTGCCAGGTTCGCCGTCACCGTGTAGATATCGGCCAGGTACATGGCGAGCGGATCGTTGACCTTCTCGCCCAGCTTGAACGCCGCCGTCGGGCTCGTCGGCGCGGCGATTACGTCGACTTTCTTGAAGGCCTCGTCGAAGTCGCGCGCCAGCAGCGTACGTACTTTCTGCGCCTTCAGGTAGTAGGCATCGTAGTAGCCGGCGCTCAGCACATACGTCCCGAGCATGATGCGCCGCTTCACTTCCATGCCGAAGCCGCCGTCGCGGCTCAACCGGTACATGTCGGAGAGCGTTCTCACCCCGCGGGCGCGGAATCCGTAGCGGACGCCGTCATAGCGCGCCAGGTTCGAAGAAGCCTCGGCGGTCGCGACGATGTAGTAGGTCGGAATTGCATACTCGGTATGCGGCAGCGATACCGGCACGATCTCGCAGCCGAGGTCCCGCAACTTTTCGATCGCCGCCTCGACCGCCGCCTTCACTTCTTCGTCGAGTCCAGCCCCGAAGTACTCTTTTGCAACTCCTACGCGCAGGCCCTTCACTGGCTTGTCGAGTTCGGCCACGTAATCGGGGACCGGCACGTCTGCCGAGGTCGAATCCATGCGATCGCGCCCGGCAATCGTGCGCAAGACGAGCGCAGCTTCTTTCACAGTCTTGGCAAACGGCCCGATGTGGTCGAGCGACGACGCGAACGCGATCAGGCCGTAGCGCGACACGCGTCCGTAGGTCGGCTTCAGTCCAACCACGCCGCAGAACGATGCCGGCTGGCGGATCGATCCGCCAGTGTCGGAGCCCAGCGTGGCCACGGCCATGCTCGCCGCTACGGCTGCTGCCGACCCGCCCGACGACCCACCCGGCACACGGCTCTTGTCGCGCGGATTGCGCACCGGATGGAACGCGGAATTCTCCGTCGACGATCCCATGGCGAACTCGTCGCAATTCAGCTTGCCGAGCATCACCGCGCCCGCCGCCTCCATACGCGCTACAGCCGTGCAGTCATAGGGAGGAATGAAATTCTCGATCACTTTCGACCCGGCCGTGCTTCGCACGCCCTTCGTCACCATCACGTCTTTAATCGCGACTGGAACTCCTGCCAACGGTGGCAAAGGATCCCCCGCAGCCGCCAGTTTGTCGATCTGCGCCGCCTTGGCCATCGCCCGCTCTTTCGACAACGTCAGGAACGCGCCAATCCCCGGGTCTTCCTGCTTGATCCGCGTGTAGAACTCCTCCGCAATTGCGGTAGCTGTACTGCGGCGCTCGGCAATCGCGTTGCGGACTTCGTCTATCGTGAGGGCGGGCATCATCTACGCTTTTTGTCCCAGGGTGATCACGAAATATTGCGCTGCCGTCATCCCTGCGTTACGAATGCCGTGCTCTTCGTTGGAAGCAACGAAGAATACCGATCCGGGTCCGAGCTTCGTGGTCTTCCCGGCGACGGTGGCTTCTAGAGTTCCCGAGCTGATCAGAAACAACTCTTCCCCGATATGGCGGTGCGGCGGATGTGGCCTGGCGTCGGGCTCCAGAACCGTCTCGTGAACTTCCAGATAATCTCCCGTGTGCGTGCGCCCTTCCATGATGTCGCGATAAGCAACCCGGTCTTCCTTGCTGACTGGCAGATCCTCGAAGCGGTATACCTTCGACGGCAAGGCGGGCAAATCTTCGGCCCACGCGCGGACCTGGCTGAGGAGCAGCAAAGAGAGGCAGGCGTTTCTTCGCGTCAACTCCATGTCTTCACCCTATCTTTCGATCACTTTGGGAACCTCAAAGAACGAGCCGTCTGTATCAGGTGCGTTTTGCAACGCAGTTTCGTGCGGCAACGACGGTCTCAACCCGTCACGGACGTCGTCGCGCAACGCGTAGGCAAAACGCTCGCTTCCCTGCCGCGACTCATCGACTCCGTAGCAATCCGACACCTGTGCCATCGGAGGAACCTTATCAGTATCGAGTTCGCTCAGCCGCTCCACGTAGCCGAGGATGGAATTCAAGTCCCGCAACATCCGCGAGCGCTCGTCGGCGGTAAGCTCAAGGTTGGAGAGGTCGGCGACGTAGGCGACATCTTGTTCGGTGACTTTCATCTGAAAGACAGCCTCTAGCTCCTAGCTTCTAGCAACCATGCAATTGAGTGCCGTTGAAGAGATTGCCAGTAGCTAGAAGCTAGTGGCTAGAAGCTCTTCCTACTTCTTCACCACAAACTCGATCCGCTCCACTGGAACGGCCGAATACTTGTTGATCGCGGCCAGATAGCGCGGCGCGAGCGCAGTCAACTCCCGGCGCCAGCCCGAGTCTGACACCTCAACCTGTAGGATGCCGTCGAAAAATGTCAGCGCACGCGTGCGCTCGGCGACGGCGCTGCCGCAGGCGATCGGCCACGCCAGCAGCGCGCTTTCCCCCACCGGCGCCCGGTGCAGGGCCCTGGCAACAACGGATTCCAACTGGGACGCAACGCGCTCCAAGAAAAATCGCTCCGGAGTCGAGAATGTGATCCTGCGGAGACACGATTGTAGCATCGGTAAGCAGGTCAGGCGGCGGCAGCCTTCGCCCGTTTCTTCGCCACCTTCCGCAGATGCTCGGCCGAGTACATGCTGCCGCGGCAGCGCTTGGCCCCGCAGAAGCAGGGTGCATCGTCTTCTCCATCGAAGAGGTTGTAATCGTACGTCAGTTCTTCGCCAGGGGCGATGTTGCGCCGCGCGATGATCCAGATGTGGCCGGCAATGATATCGGTTTCGCAATTCGGGTGGCAGGAGTGATTCACGAACGCCGCCACGCCGAATCCGTCGACAACATGCTTTCCACCGTCGAGGCCGAACAAATAGGTCTGCGGCACGTCATCGTAAAGGTCGTCAGCATGGTCATTGCTCATCCGCTGGCCGACGTACTCCACGACAAGCGTGCCTTTGCGAATGGGCGCAGTGGTATAGCAGCCCCAGTCATGGATCGGCGATTGACGCAAAACGAGAGGCATGGGTTCCGTATGTTTAACATATTTGAGGACGCCGTAGTCGGAAGTCATTGGCAATGTTCAGGCATCAAGGGATTCTCCTGACTACTGACTCCTGGCTCTCCACTACTGACTCCCGCTTTCAAACACTGTTAAGATTCTGGACGGAGAGATGACGCTATGGCTAGCCAGCACCCACCCCGGTTTCTGAAGATCGTCAATGACGCCAGGACACGCATCCGTGAAACCACGGTCGACGATGTGAAAGCACGGCTGGATCGTAAGGACAAGTTCGTTCTGGTTGACGTCCGTGAGGACCTGGAATACGACAAGGACCACATTCCGGGCTCGGTCCACCTGGGCAAGGGCATCATTGAGCGCGACATCGAAGGAAAGTATCCCGATCTCACTACGCCGCTCGTGCTCTACTGCGGGGGCGGTTTCCGCTCGGCCCTGGCCGCCGACAATCTACAGAAGATGGGCTACACCAACGTGATCTCGATGGACGGCGGTATTCGCGAATGGCGCGAGAAGAAATATCCGCTGGAGTCGAACAAGTAAGTTCGCAAGCGAAAAGAGACGCGGCGAGCCGCGTCTCTGAACCTCATATTGGATCTACGCCACTTGCGTCCGCGGGAAAGACGTTACCGCGCCAATTCTGGTTTCTGCTCGCCCGACCACCCTGCCGGCTTGACCGCATAGTTGAGGAGATACGCGGCGACGCCCGCCCCCATCACGAGGAGTCCGAACAGGAACGAACTCATCCCGAGAATGGTCTCCGACTGGCTGCGAACGATGGCAAATCCCAACAGCAGCATGGGAGGGATTCCCACCGCAACTGCACCGATGAGCCCTCCCGGAACACGGAATGGCCGCGGCAGATTGGGTTCCCGCACGCGCAGCCAGACCAGTGCCAGGAACTCGAGCACCAGGCTGGCGCCGTAGATCATGATGTCGAGCGTCACCAGCCGCGCGAAGCCGATATTCAGCGCCAATCCCCAGCCAACCGCTAGCGCAACGATCGCGACCCACGGCGCACGGGATTTTGGGTGCAACTTGGCGAATACCTTGGGGAGCATGCCGTCCTGCGCCATAGCCAGCGGCAGGCGGGAGTAGCTCATGACCAGCGCGTTGAACATTCCGAAACCGCTCATCATGCCGCCGGCAACCAATGCGATCCGCAGCAGCGGGCCGCCCATGAGTCCGGCGATATCAGCCCACGCGCCCGTTTCCCAGGCACTCGCTGGAAGACCGGTGATCCACATGGCGGCAAACGGCGCAATGTAGGTCAGACACACGATGACAACCGCGGCGATCATGGCTCGCGGATACGTCCGCTGCGGACGCTCAACCTCGGTCGCGATGGTGGAGGCGTTGTCCCACCCCATGTAGTTCCACATGCAGATGAGGAGGCCGCCCAGAATATCGACATTGGAAGTCGTCGGCTTCGTAACCGCGTTGACGAGGGCCCCAATCTTGAACGGAGCCAGGGCAAAAATCACCGCAAAAGGAGCTGACAACAGGAAGAATAGCCACAACGAGGTCGTCGAGACAACTTTCACGCCGGCGATGTTCAATGCGGCGCAAACCACCACCACGCCCAGCGCGACTGCAATGCCGCGATGGTTCTGCTGAAACCACGGGAACAGGCGGGTAAGGTACGCGACAAACAGTGTCGGATAGATCGCCATGTCGAAAACGGACGCCGCCAGCGAAAGCCAGGCTTCCTGGAATCCCCAGAAGTTCCCCATTGCACGACGCACCCAGGCGTAGTAACCGCCTTCGAAGGGCAGTGCGCTCGAAAGCTCGCCGATCATGAATGCGGTCGGAAGGCTCCAGAGCAGCGGGGTCACCAGCAGGATGAGGATGGCTCTGCCATACCCGGCGCCATGCACGATGTCCTCGGTCCCATACGTGCCGCCCGAGACCATAAAGAAGGTCGCGGCGACGAGGGGCCATAACGTGAGGCGGATGGATTTCTTGCGAGGAACTGCGGCGAGGGCAGGCTGCGGCAGGCTGGTGTTAGTAGCGGCGGTTGCCAATTTCGATGGCGTCCTCCTTGAGCGACTCACTCTCACCACCGCGTCTCCCTTAGCGTTCTGCTCGCGGCTCCCGGGGTGAACAGCGATTCCCGGGCATCTCGGTGAAGTTAGTTCGCAGTAGTGAGATTACGGAAATTTTCCACAGATGCAAGAAGTTTCTTGAAAATAATTGTCAAGAAGGCGGGGTACGGAGGTAACGACGAGCAAGGGCACAGGGAACACAGAGAGAAAAACTGATTGCCTCTGCGTTTCCTATGTCCTCTGTGGCAAAGATTACAGATCCTCGACTAGCGTCTCGGCGGTTTTACTGACAACTGGCTACGGACAACCAGCCACTGGTTCTAGACTTTCCCCCACAACTCCGCCCGCGGATCATCCGGATTCAGCTTGGCCAATTCCCGCAGCAGCTCTTTGGTCTTCTCATCCCGCGGCATAGGCACTGTGACCTTCACTTCCACGATCTCGTCACCACGGCGGCCTTCCTGGGTCGCCGATGGCACGCCTTTCTCCCGCAGGCGCAGCTTCTGGCCGGACTGGGTCCCGGGCGGAATCTTCAGCGTGCTCCGGCCATCAATCGTCGGGACTTCGATCTTCGATCCCAGTGCCGCCTCGACCGCCGTCACTGGCACGGTGACGTAGACATCGTCGCCGTCGCGCCGGAAGATGGGGTGTTCGCCTGCCCGAATGATCACGTAGAGGTCGCCCGCTGCCCCGCCTCGCTGCCCTGCATTGCCCTTGCCGGCGATGCGGATGCGCTGGCCGTCGCGCGTTCCGGACTTGATACGTATCTCAAGCGGCTCTGCCGTCTCCACGCTGCTTTCCCCATGACACACAGGACACGTCGAAATATTCTTGCCGGTCCCATGGCATCGTGGACACGTCACGTTGAACTTCATCCGCCCGCCGGTCTGCTCGATCGTGCCCCTGCCGTGACACTGCGGGCATGTTCCCGGCGATTCGATATACCCTGCCCCGTGGCAGTTTCCGCAGACATCCCGCCGGGCAATATTCAGCTTCATCACGCCCCCGCGGATCGCGGTCCAGAACGGCACGTTCACCTGGTACTCAAGATCGCTGCCCGGTTCGGGCCCCTCCTCAGCAACTCCGGCTGCGTGCCCGCCTCCGGTGAAGAAGCTCGAAAAGATGTCACGGAAGCCGCCACCCCCTCCTGAACTCTTGCCTCCGCCACGACCGCCGTCGACGAGGTCGGAAAAGTCGAATCCCCCGAAGTCGAAGTGCACGCCACCCGCTCCGGCCGAGCCTGTGCCTTGTCCGCCGGGAAATCCGCCAGGGAAACCACCATAGCCCGCACCCGGCTGCCCGCCGCCGCGTGCGTACGCTTCAGCCGTAGCGGGATCGATATTGTCGGAATAGAACCCAAGCTGATCGTAGATCTTGCGCTTCTTGGGATCGCTAAGAACATCGTTGGCCTCGGAGATGGCCTTGAACTTCTCTTCTGCAGTCTTGTCTCCGGGATTGACATCGGGATGGTACTTGCGCGCCAGCTTGCGGAACGCCTTGCGGATGTCCTCAGCCGAGGCGGACTTCTTCACGCCGAGCGCTGCGTAGTAGTCTTTCTGTGTTGTGGTGGCCATCCTGCTTTAGTTTGACTCAATCGATCTCAAATTACGGTGTACTCGCCCAGATTCGCCCGAACAGACTGCAGCGTGACACCTTCCTGATTCAGCAGCGTCGCCCCAAGACTACCAGCTTCCGCCAGTAATCCAAGGAGTAGATGCTTGCTTCGGACGTGTTTGTCTCCTCTGCGATTTGCTTCCTCTGCAGCGTTTCGCAATACCCGCCTCAACTCGATAGTGAGCGGTAAAGTTTGATCAGAAATGGATGCTTCGCCAAAGGCAGTGACGTTGTGGCGTATCGATTTCATTGCGGATGCGGAGGAGATGTAGCGCTGGATGAACGTGCCTGAGCCCAGCGCCTTTCTCGCTAGACGCCGATCGCCTCGAAGCAGCCCGAGCAGCAGATGTTCGGTGCCGATCTCGGGCGATCGGTGTGCATTGGCTTCACGACGCGCGAAGAAAACTATCACCCTTGCGCGTTCCGTGTATCGAGCAAACACAGACCGGGCAGGCGCCGGCTGATCGTTTGATCCTGGCTCAACCGGAGTCGGCATCGCTCCAGCCTTTCAGTGCACTCGCACGGATTTCTGAGAGCTTACAGAAATGTACCTCGATCAATTGACGACTTCCTTCTCCAACTCATCCACCGGCACGGCAAAGTTCTCAAACGGAGCCGAGTCCATCGACACCGGAATCCGCTGCATTCCGGTCGGCGTCGGCGCATAGCAATACCACCGTCCCTCCTCGGGGACGAAGTTCACGAAAAACATCTGGCCATTGACTTCAAATCTCAATTCGCTTTCCTCTTTCCGACTCCGATACAAGTGCGAGAACGACTACTCCATCAGATGCACTTCGGGGACGCCGGTCGCGTCCCCCGAAAGTGCCATCGCTCAAGCTAGCAGCTAACAGCTAGAAGCTCATTTCTTGTCCTCCACGTCGACATACTCCGCATCGATCACGCCTTCGTCTTTCTTCTGCTGCCCGTGGCCATCGCCACCCGGAGCCGCACCCGGCGTCGGACCAGCACCTGCTCCCGGCCCTGCCGCCTGCGTGGCCTTGTACATCTGCTCAGCAAGCTTGTGCGAGGCTTGAGTCAGAGCTTCGCGGGCGCGATCCATTTGCGTCTTGTCGCCCGACTCGAGCGCCTTCTTCGCGTCGGCCAGCGCGTTCTCAACGTCGCCGCGCTCCGAGCCCGAGATCTTGTCGCCGTGCTCCTTCAGCATCTTCTCAATGTTGTAGACCATCGAGTCGAGCTGGTTCTTGGCTTCGATCACCTCGCGCGCCGCCTTATCCTCGGCCGAGTGCGCGTCGGCTTCCTTCGCCATGCGCTCGACTTCTTCCTTGCTTAGACCCGAAGACGACGTAATCGTAATCTTCTGATCCTTGCCGGTCGCGTTGTCCTTCGCCGTCACGTTCAGGATGCCGTTCGCATCGATGTCGAATGTCACTTCGATCTGCGGCACTCCCCGCGGAGCCGGTGGCAGCCCGGTCAAGTGGAACTTGCCCAACGTCCGGTTTTGCGCCGCCATCGGACGCTCACCCTGCAGCACGTGAACCTCGACCGAAGTCTGGCTGTCCGCTGCGGTCGAGAACGTCTCCGTCTTCTTGGTCGGAATCGTCGTGTTGCGCGGGATCATCGGCGTCGCCACGCCGCCCAGCGTCTCGATCGAGAGCGTCAGCGGGGTCACGTCGAGCAGGAGCAGGTCTTTCACTTCGCCCTTGAGCACGCCGCCCTGAATGCCCGCACCGACCGCGACGACTTCATCCGGGTTCACACCCTTATGGCCTTCGCGCCCGAACAGCTCTTTCACCAGCTGCTGAATGCGCGGCATGCGGGTCTGCCCGCCGACCAGCACAACTTCGTTGATCTTCGACGCATCAACGCCCGCGTCCTTCATGCACTGTTTGCACGGGCCGACCGACTTCTGAATGATGTCCTCGATCATCGACTCGAGCTTCGCCCGCGTCAGCTTCTTCACCAGGTGCTTCGGACCGGAAGCATCGGCCGTGATGAACGGCAGATTGATCTCGGTCTCCATGGTGGTGGAGAGCTCGATCTTGGCGCGCTCCGCCGCGTCACGCAGACGCTGTAGCGCCATCTCGTTGCCCTTGCCGCGCAGGTCGAGGCCTTCATCTTTCTTGAATTCGTCGATGAGCCAGTCGACCAGCCGCTGATCGATGTTGTCGCCGCCCAGGTGCGTGTCGCCATTGGTGGCCTTCACTTCGATCACGCCTTCGCCCACTTCGAGGATCGAAATATCGAACGTGCCGCCGCCGAAGTCGTACACGGCGATCGTCTCGTCTTTGCCCTTGTCAAGCCCATACGCGAGGGCTGCCGCTGTCGGCTCGTTGATGATGCGCTTGACCTCGAGCCCGGCAATCTTGCCGGCGTCTTTGGTCGCCTGCCGCTGCGCGTCGTTGAAGTATGCGGGCACGGTGATGACCGCCTCGGTCACTTTTTCGCCGAGATAATCTTCCGCCGCCTTCTTCAGCTTCTGCAGGATCATGGCCGAGACCTCGGGCGGGGTGTGTTCCTTCCCCTGCGCCACGACCGCCACGTGATCGCCCTGCCGGACGACTTTGTAGGGCACCATCTTCATTTCTTCAGAAACTTCGTCATAGCGCCGGCCCATGAAGCGCTTGATCGAATACACGGTGTTCTCCGGATTGGTGATGGCCTGACGCTTCGCCACTTGCCCCACCAGCCGCTCGCCGGTCTTGGTGAATCCAACCACCGACGGCGTGGTCCGGCCACCCTCTTCATTTGCAATGACCTTTGGCTCGCCACCCTCCATGACGGCTACGCAAGAGTTCGTGGTACCCAGGTCGATGCCGATGATCTTGCCCATAACTGAACCTCCTAATCAAATAAGTGCTTTATAATCAACTAAATTACGATTGCGCCCTTCAGTATGCTAAGACTTGAGTGAATTACTGTCAAGGATTAGATGCGGCTCGGGCGATTCGCGACTCTCAGAACTCTTGGTTCAAGAGAGCCTCTCACATAAGCACAACGCCCGGCCCCGCGTTGTCGCGGTCCTTGCCGGTGCTATTCTGCGTGCTTCACCCGTGAGTAGGCTCACTTCCGGAATGATGGAAATGATCGGCACTCGCCTCGAACACTATCGGATTCTTAGTGAGATCGGTGCTGGCGGCATGGGTGTCGTCTATCGCGCCCGCGACGAACAACTGGAGCGTGACGTCGCCGTCAAGGTGCTCCGCGCGGGTTCTTTCGACGAGCCGGAAGCCCGCAAGCGCTTCAAGCAGGAAGCTCTGGCGCTGGCGCGCGTCAATCATCCCAACATCGCAACCCTCTATGCCGTCGGATCGGAAAACGACACCGACTTCCTGGTCATGGAGTTCATTCCGGGCAAGAGCCTCTCCGATCGCCTGCTGGTCGGGCCCCTCCCGGCAGCCGAGGTCGTCGTGCTGGCTTCGCAGATCGTCGAGGCGGTTGGCGCTGCCCACAAAAGCGGAGTCATTCACCGCGACCTCAAACCCGGCAATATCCGTCTCACCCCCGAAGGACGGGTCAAGGTGCTTGATTTTGGCTTGGCACGCCACGCGCCGCACGCCAGCACATCCGGAGATACGGTCACTGCCACTCAGGCTTTCGAAACCAGCGGCACCATTCCCTACATGTCCCCCGAGCAGCTCCGCGGACAGGTTGGCGACGCCCGAACCGACATCTGGGGGATCGGCACCGTGCTGTACGAGTTGGCCTGCGGCAAACGGCCGTTCGATGGAAACAACGCCACCGAAACAGCAGCCAACATCATTCACCAGGCCCCGCGGCCACCTCGCGCGATTCGTTCTGATATTCCCCCCGGTTTGGAGCGAATCATCCTGAAGTGCCTGGATAAGGATTCCGCCAAGCGCTACCAGACTGCCGAAGAGCTGCTTCAGGACCTTTCGGAACTGCAGAAAGGCACACTGCGAACGGCGGGAGCGATGTGGCTCACTGTCGCAGCCACCGCCATCCTGGTGGTTGCCATTGGCGCGGTCGCGTATTACCTCGTCCGCGGGAGCCGCTCGACGAACAAATCCCGCCGCGCAGTTGCCGTCCTTGGCTTCAGAAACCTGAAAGGAGATCAGGCTGAAGACTGGATGTCGACCGCGCTCGCTGAGATGCTGACGACCGAACTCGCAGCCGGAGAGGAACTGCGCACCATCCCCGGCGAGGATGTAGCCCGCGCCGAGGGAGACTTGAAACTTCCGGAGAGCGAAAGCCTCAGCCTGGCTACGCTAAAGGAGATCAAGAACCGGCTCGGCAGCGACTGGGTGGTGGCGGGATCGTACCTCACCGTAAATGGACAGGTGCGCGTCGACATGCAGCTGCAGAATGCCTCCGACGGAACGGTGGTCGCGAGGCTGTCGGAGTCCGGCAGTGAAGATGAGATTCTCTCGGTCGTGACTCGCGCCGGGGCCGCGCTCCGGGCGCGTTGTGGAGCCGGAGAACTGACCTCGGACCAGCTCGCCAACGTGCGCGCCTCTCAACCTTCGAACCTGGCCGCCACCAGGCTCTACGCCGAGGGACTCGCCCGCCTGCGTCAATTTGATGCGATGGGCGCGCGCGACAAGTTCGAAGCTGCCGTCAAGGCCGACCCCAACGATGCCCTGGCTCACGCGGCTCTAGCCTCGGCCTGGTCGCAGCTCGGTTATGACGCTCGCGCCGTCGAGCAGGCGAAGATTGCCTTCGATCTTTCCAATGGCCTTGCGCGCGAGGACCGCCTTTCTATTGAAGGCGCCTATCACATCGCCGACAAGAAATGGGACAAGGCCGTCGACGTATACCGATCGTTGTACACCTTCTTTCCTGACCGCATCGACTACGGTTTGAGTCTCGTCGATGCGCAGATCACCGGCGGGCGAGCGCAGGATGCCCTGGCAGCAATCCGCGGCATGCGCGCGCCCGGGGTTGACGACCCAAGAGTCGACTTGGCGGAAGGCCGCGCGCAAGCTGCGTTGTCCGATTTCCGCCGCGCTCGCGAAGCCAATGCGCGCGCCGTAGACGTTGCCTCAAAGCGCGGATTTTCTTTCGAGCGGGCGCTTGGCCTGCAGCAGCAATGTTGGGCCGACCGAAACTTGGGCCAGTTGGACGAGGCCCACGACGCCGGCGCCAAGGCGCAGGCGATCTTCGAGACGAATCGCAATGTGCGCGGGGAAGCCCGTAGCCTGACCTGTGTGGCCACCGTTCTTAGTGACAAAGGGGATCTCGCTTCGGCGCAGAAGATGTACGAGAAGGCGCTCGGCCTTGCTCAGCAGATCGGCGCCCAGCTCGATATCGCAGGCGCGCTCAATAACATCGGCAACATGCTTGCCGCTCAAGGCAAGCTTGCGGAATCCACCGCGAAGTATCAACAAGCGCTCGCGGTGGCCATTGAAATCGACGACAAGGCCGATCAACGAAGGGTTCAGAGCAATATCGGCGGCAACTTGCTGACGCTGGGGGAATTTCGCAAGGCGCAACAGTCCCTGCAATCGGCGGTCGAAATCGCACGCACAATCGGCGATCAGCAGGGTACCGTGGAATCGCTAATTAACCTCGCCTCAGTCTCCTTGAACATGGGTCAGTTAGAGTACGCGGAGAAGCATGCGCACGAGGCACTGGAGACATCACGTTCGCTAGGCTTGCAGGCCCTGCAGGCCTATGCTCTTACCGTCGTGGGGGACATTCAAATAGCGAAAGACGATTTTTCGGCGGCAGCTAAGAGTTACAGCAAGGCGCTGAATCTCCGTCAGCAACTGGGAGAGCCATCAACAATCGCAGCGAGCCAGTTGTCCATGGCCGGCTTAGCACTTGAGCAAGGCAATCTGGATGAAGCCGTACGGACCGCCGAACAGGCAGCGAAACAGTTGCACGACCTGCAGGACCAAGAGCAGGAGACTGTGGCCCATAACTTTCTCGCCCGGTCATGGATTTTACGCGGGCAAGCGGATCGAGGGCAGTTGGAGTTGGATGCCGTTCGCAAGCTCGATGCAAAGGATCGCACAACTCTGATGGCAACAGAGATCGCACGCGCACAACTTCTTGCCTTGCTGAAGAAACGCCGAGAAGCGGCCGATCTGCTGGCAACGGTTCGGAACCGCGCCAAGACAATGGACTATGCATTTGGATACCTGCAAGCCACATTGGCACTTGCGGAAATTGAAGCTGGCGCGGGCGAGTTGCAGAAGGCAGCTGACAATGTTCAAGTGTTGAAAAACCAGGCAGGGCCGCTGGGATTCAAGTTGCTCGTGAGACGCGCCGAGGAATTGTCGAAAAGCTCATTTTCGCGCACCTCGGCACGTCCTTAAGCAGAATCCGGGCTACTTAATACCTAAACTCGGGTAAGCGATGGGAAACCCCGAGCTTTGTTTTGTCCGAATGTAAAATGTCAGCCCCTGCCCTTCCTTATCCGGGTTGCTGCCCGCCGGAAAACTGGGGAATGAGGGGACGACAAAACTCACACTGGTAGCCTTCTTGGTGTTGACGACGAATGTTATGCCCGACAGTTTCGAGAAGCTGGGATCACCGGGATCTTCGGTGCAAAGCTCCTGGTCATTAAGCGTGTCGTCGTCGCAGATGTTCACGCCATAAGTGCCTGCGTGATCGCCGTCTGTTTTCGTAAAGCCAACCAGCTTGCCAATAACGACAGACACATTGGTCGACGTGGATTGGATCTGAAAGATGTACAGGTACTCGCCGCTAGCACAACCGCCAGCTCCAACATCCTGGTTCGGACAAACGATCTCGCGTGTTGCCTTCACCGACTTGCCGTTGGCGGACAAATTGATAACAATGCTCCTTCCTAGCAACATCCACTGATCGACGCTCGAACTTACACCGTTGTCTGAGGCCGACCGGACGGGAACTCTGGCGAATGCGGGGATCGCGACCAGCACTATCACTGCGGCCAGGACATACTTGGCGAGGGGTGTCTTGAGAGAATTCATAGGTGTCTCCTGCTGATTTTTTGCGGGGAAAATCGGAATGACCAAGGGAGCTTGATCCCCGAAGTTGGCACATTATACCGGAATTGGCCTAGCGCAATGATGAATGTTTTCGATGGCTGTTTTGCGGGGCGTGCCGGATCTCATTGGACGCCTGGCTGGTGCGCACCCAAGTATAGTCAGACGAGCAGGTTACGTCCCGTTTCTGCGCGTTAATGTATGTACATATATGCCATCACAAAATGTTCCACGTGGAACATAAGTCACATCCGCCGCATGGCTCTCCGGCGTCTAGCCCCTGCATTTTGGGTATCGGAAGCACTCCACGGCATGATCGTTGACCATGCCCACGGCCTGCATGAACGCGTAACAGATCGTTGAGCCCACGAAGTTGAAGCCTCGCTTCTTGAGGTCCTTGCTCATCGCATCCGACTCGGCCGTCCGGGCCGGTACGCGCTGCCCCGCTTTCCACTTGTTGACGATCGGCTTGCCGCAGACAAACTGCCAGATCTAGCGGTCGAAGGACCTGAACTCTTTCTGGACAGCCAGAAATGCCTCAGCATTCTGCACCGCCGATGCGATCTTCAACCGGTTGCGGACGATGCCCGGGTCGCGCATCAGTGCTTGTTGCTTGCGGCGATCGTAGCGGGCGATCCTCTTCGCGTCGAAGCCATCCAACGCAGCACGATAATTTTCGCGCTTCTGCAGGATCGTGTCCCAGCTCAGTCCGGCCTGCGCACCTTCCAGGATCAGGAACTCGAAGAGGACGCGGTCGTCATGTTGTGGCACACCCCACTCGCGATCGTGATAAGCAATGGCCCGCTCGTTCCTCGCCCACGTGCAACGGACAAGCTCAGTCCTTTTCGCTGGTTTCATCCTCGTTGTCCTATGAGGCCTAGGGCCTGACACCTAAGACCTGACACCTGAGACCTGATTTTCTCAGTCGTATTTCTCGTACAGAATCTGCTTGCGGTCCCAACCGAGCCCCTTCAACAGGTCCCGGTTCGCACGGACCATTTTATCGAGCCCGCAGATGTAGGCATGCATGTCGTCGCGCCGGCCAGCGACTTCGGCGACATGATATTGCACATACCCTCGCAGCCCCTGCCACTCCGGGCCGCTGCGGCTCAGCGTCGGCAAGAAGTGAAAATTCGCGTGCTCCGACGCGAGTCGTTCGAACTCCTCGCGATAGTAGATGTCCTGCTCCGAGCGCACCCCAAACAGAAGCCAGAGCTGCCGTCCTTCATGCCGCGACAGATCAGCCAGAAGCCAGTGCAGCATCGATCGAAACGGAGCGATGCCTGTCCCGGTCGCGATGAAGATCGTGTCACGCATGGGCGGGCGGAGAATGAAGTTGCCGAATGGTCCCTGGAAAGTGATCTTGTCGCCAACGATCAGGTCGCACATGTGGTTGGACATGAAGCCGTCCTGTACGCGGTTCAGACAGAAGGAAAAACGTCCGTTCTCCGACGGAGGAGACGCGATCGAGTAGGCGCGCGTGATCTCTTCGCCATCAGGTGCAGTTGCCTTCACTGAGAGCCACTGGCCAGCAACGAATCCGAAGCGCGGCGCGTCACAGACCTCAAACTCCAGGTGCTTGGTATAGTCGGAGAGTGCGGTGGTTCGAGAGAGTCGTGCCGTCCAGGTGTGAAATTGCGCCATCCCCAATATAGATGACCTTATCTTGACCTCGGACGCTTGCGATCTCCAACCACTCGTGCCATCCGGAATCCAGGAGAACCTCATGGCCGAGCATGTTTGCCCATGGTGGGTCGGCTATTTTTTGATCAGTCCATTGCGGCGATGGTTTCAGGATCCCGCCGCGATTGTCGGCCCCTACGTCAAACCCGGGATGACCGTGCTCGAGCCGGGACCCGGGATGGGATTTTTTACGGTGGAACTGGCGCGCCAGGTGGGAGCCGAGGGAAAGGTCGTGGCCGTCGATATTGGGCCGCGCATGATTGCCACGCTGAAGCGGCGCATGGCCAAGGCCGGGTTGCTGAACCGGACCGATGCGCGCGTTTCGCAGGCCGGCTCGATGGGCCTTGGCGATCTGCGCGGAAGGATAGACTTCACGCTCGCGTTCTACATGGTGCACGAGATGCCGAGCGCATCCCGGTTTTTTCAAGAGGCGGCCGAGTGCACGAAGCCCGGAGGCACATTGCTGCTGGCGGAACCGCCCGGCCACGTGAAACAAGAGATATTCGAGGCCGAACTTCAACAAGCCGCGAAGGCCGGCTTCGCGATCATCGAACGTCCGAAGATCCGAGGCAGCCTTGCGGCACTGCTGATGAAACCCGCGTAGGTAGCTCATGCAGCGGGCTGCCTGGTTGCGAGGATACGATCGATCTTGCGCAGTTCCTCTGAGGAAAAGGCAAGATTCTTCAGCGCGGCCACGTTGTCATCGACCTGCGAAACCTTGCTCGTTCCCACCAACGCGCTGGTGACACGCTGATCGCGGAGCACCCACGACACCGCCATCTCGGCCAGCGACTGCCCGCGCTGCTGCGCCAGTGCATTCAGCTCGTGCAGCATGGCGACTTTGTTCTCGTCGATCTCTTTCTTCTTGAGGAAGAAATCGCGAGCGGCACGCGAATCGCTGGGAATCCCTTGCAGATAACGGTCTGATAACAGGCCTTGTGCCAACGGACTGAAGACGATGCAACCTACGCCTTCCTTGCCCAACACATCGAGTAGCCCTTGTTCGGGGTCGCGGACGAGCATCGAGTATTTGGGTTGGTGAATCAGGCAGGGCATTCCGAGCGATCGCATGATCTTGATCGCTTCAGCGGTCTGTCTCGCATCGTAGGCAGAAATTCCAGCGTACAGAGCGCGGCCGGAACGCACGGCCGTATCGAGCGCGCCGAGCGACTCTTCCATGGGCGTGTAAGGATCGGGACGGTGATGATAGAAGATGTCGACATACTCCAGCCCCATCCGCTTCAGGCTCTGATCGAGGCTCGCGAGTATGTATTTGCGCGACCCGAAGTTTCCATACGGTCCGGGCCACATGTCCCAGCCGGCCTTGGTGGAGATGATGAGTTCATCGCGGAACGGTAGGAAGTCCTTCTTCATGATCTGGCCGAAGTTTTCTTCGGCTGATCCGTAGGGCGGGCCATAGTTGTTGGCCAGATCGAAATGCGTGATGCCAATATCGAAAGCCCGACGCAGCATGGCGCGCGAGTTTTCGAAGTTATCGACGCCCCCGAAGTTATGCCAGAGGCCCAGCGAGATGGCGGGAAGAAGGATGCCGCTCTTGCCCGAGCGGCGGTAATGCATTGAGTCGTAGCGGTTGCTGTTGGGTACGTACAAGGGCGTGTCTCCCGAGCGTTACGGCGCTCTCGAAAACAAGATTATAGTCGGCCACGCCCTTGTGACTGCCACTGTGCCGGGCTTGCGATCTCTTCACTTCTGTCCATGCAGCTTGATCGAAGCCAGAGAATCCGCCGCCTGCTGCGCAAGATCGTCCGGATTCTTCAGCGAAGAGACCGAAACCGTCGAACCGCAGCAAGAGGTTTTTTTCTCGGAGCCCTGCGGCGCGAGCAGCTTGATCATATCGCGGCCAAGCGCGATTCGAGGGATGGTCAGATCGCGAAGTCCGGCAGCGGCGGCGATGCTCAGATAATCATTCAGCAGACTGGCGCCTGCGATGCATCCTACAAAGGCACTGATATCACTCGCCACTTCTTCGGGCAGTGGCTTCAGCAGAACGATGTCGCTGACAGCGAAGCGGCCGCCCGGCTTGAGCACGCGCGCAATTTCGCGAAAGACCGCGGGCTTGTGCGGCGAGAGATTGATGACGCAGTTGCTGATGACGTAGTCGACCGTGCTGCTTTCAACGGGAAGCTGCTCGATCTTCCCTTTGCGGAACTCGACGTTGGCCGCGCCGCGTTTTTCGGCGTTGGCGCGCGCAAGGGCCAACATGTCATCGGTCATATCGACGCCGATCACGCGGCCTGTCGGACCTACACGGTTAAGGGCGAGAAAAGCGTCAAACCCGGCGCCGGATCCAAGATCAAGCACAGTCATGCCCGGTTTGATCTCCGTGAGTGCGAGAGGATTGCCGCAACCCAGGCCGAGGTTTGCGTCGCCGGCAATCGCGAGCTCTTCATTGCTGTAACCGATGGCGCGAGCAACATCTTCGATCGGACCTCCGCACGCGGAGGCTTCACCGCGAGCAACCGCTCCGTAATGTTCTTCGACTGCGTTGGTAATCGCTTCTGCTTTCATGAGTCCTCCTTCGCCTTCCGCGAAATTCATCTATGACGAGAAGAAGAAATGGCGACCAGCTCCCCCACAGGCTCATTCAGGGCACAGCATCCCGCCGAGATGATCACGTCGTTCAGTAGCCGCAACGCGGAGAGCACTTCCGCGCGGCGGTTGGCGGGAATCGCTTGCACGATCGTGCTGGTGCGTTCGCGCATGAGTTCGTCAAGCTCCCGACGCACTTTCTTTCCTGCCGCGGTGATCTTCACGCTGGCGGCACGGCCATCGTCATGAGTGCCGCGCACCCGCTCAACCAGCTTGCGCGCTTCCAGCTTCTCGAGGACTCGCGTCATCGCGCTGGGAGTGATGCCGGAACTGGCAGCCAGCTCTGAGATTCGCGCGCCTTCACGAGCAACCAGCGTGCGCAGGATCGCGCACTGGCGCTGGGACAAGCCACCACAGCAGACTTCGTCAGGACCGACCTGCCCGAGGATGCGAGTAAGGCGCTCGAGTTCGTCCCACCAGGGCTGGATCTCCATACGGGCCGGGGCATGTGCTGGCATGGGAACAAGCTATTCTATTTAGTTGCGTGCGTCAAGCAATTATTTTGCGCCTAGTACTGGCTGAAAACAGGACAGTTGGAGGCGTCGGCGTCTATTCCACCGTCACCGATTTCGCCAGGTTCCTGGGCTGATCGACGTCGCAGCCGCGGCGGACAGCAATGTGATACGCGAGCATCTGCAGAGGCACGATTTCGAGAATCGCCGACAACTCCTCCGGAGCGGCTGGAATGTAGAGAACGTGATCGGCGTTGGAACGAATCTCCTCGTCGCCATCGGTAGCGAGCGCGATCACGATGCCGGAACGGGCCTTCACTTCCTGCAGGTTCGAGATTGTTTTTTCGTAGCGAATCATCGACTGCGGGCTATTGACGTCACGCGTGGCGATGATCACGACAGGAAGATTCTCGTCGATCAGAGCATTGGGACCGTGTTTCATTTCGCCGGCGGGGTAACCCTCAGCATGAATGTAGGAGATTTCCTTCATCTTGAGCGCGCCTTCGAGCGCAATGGGGTAGTGGATCCCGCGTCCGAGATAGAGGAAGTCCTGCGCACGGACATAAGTCTTGGCGAGATCGCTGCACGCTTCGTCGTGGGTAAGGATCTGTTCCAGCTTTCCCGGGATGTGGGTCAATTCCTGAACCAGGGCCCGGGCGCGGTCGGCCGTGATCGCTCCGCGAACCTGCGCAAGATACAGAGCGAAAAGATACAGAGCAGTCAGCTGTCCGGTAAAGGCCTTGGTTGAGGCAACGCCAATCTCCGGACCGGCATGCGTGTAGATCGTGCCGGCGGCTTCGCGCGTGATCATCGAACCGACGACATTGCAGATCGCCAGTGTCTTTGAGCCCTTGGCCTTCGCCTCGCGCTGGGCGGCGATCGTGTCAGCGGTTTCGCCGGACTGCGAAATCAGCATGGTCATCGTATCCGGCGAAATGATAGGGTCACGATAACGCCACTCACTCCCGTAATCGACCTCAACCGGCACCCGTGCCAGGGTCTCGATCATGAACTTGCCGGCGAGCCCGGCGTGCCAACTGGTCCCGCAGGCGGCAATGTTCATCTTCTTCAGCGCCTTGAATTCGGCTTCGGTGATCTGCATCTCGTCGAGGAAGATCTTGCCAGTGTCCTGCGAGACGCGGCCGAGAGTCGTGTCGCGGACCGTGCGCGGCTGCTCATAGATTTCCTTGAGCATGAAGTGCTTGAAGCCGCCCTTTTCCGCCATGATCGGATCCCAAGTGATGCGCTGGGCCTTGCGCTCCACAGGGTTTCCATCGAAATCTGTGACCTTGACTCCCTGCTGCGTGATCACGGCCAGGTCGCCATCGTTTAAGAAGAAGAGATCGCGGGTATGGTCAAGAAGCGCAGGAACATCGGACGCCACGAAATACTCGTCTTTACCCAATCCAATGACGGCGGGAGGGCCGTTCCGGGCAGCAACGATCTTATTGGGCTCGTCGGTGCAGATTACTACCAAGGCGAAGACCCCGGTCAGTTCCTTGACTGCCTTGCGAACCGCGTCCTCGAGCGAAGGCTTGTGGCCGTTCCCGCTGTGCAGGTAATAGCGCTCGATGAGATGAGCGATGATTTCGGTGTCGGTCTCAGTCGTGAACTTGTGGCCTTCTTCGATCAGCTTCTTCTTCAAGGAGAGGTAGTTCTCGACGATTCCGTTGTGCACAACGACGATGCGGCCGGTGCAGTCGCGGTGGGGATGGGCATTTTCCTCGGTGGGACGGCCGTGCGTCGCCCAGCGGGTGTGGCCGATGCCGTAGGTGCCGTCGAGCGGCTTGTTGCGGATGGACTCTTCGAGGTTACGGAGTTTGCCTTCCGCGCGGCGGATTTGCAGTCCCTCGCCGTTTCCGGCGACCGCGATTCCGGCCGAATCGTACCCGCGATATTCCAGACGCTTGAGACCCTCGATAATGACGGGGACGACCCGCTTTTTCCCCACGTATCCGACAATGCCGCACATGGTTCTAAACTCCTTTGATCTGATCGGTGGGGGAACCGTTGATGGCACCGACTCGGCGAGCGACGGTCTTGCCGTCGTCGCCTCGTGCCGGGTTACTCTTCGAGGGAAAAGCGGAACTCTTCAATCACCGGATTCGTCAGCACGTCGCGCGCGATCCGCTCCACTTCCAGCTTTGCCGCGTCGCGAGAAAGCCCGCCATTGAGAGTGATTTCGAAGTACTTCCCCTGGCGAACGTCGTGCAAACCCTTGAATCCCATCTTGTTAAGCGCGCCCTGGATCGTCTTGCCCTGGGGGTCGAGCACGCTTTTCTTCAGCGAGACGTAAACGTAGGCCTTCATGAACAGGCTCATTATACGTCAGGGACGGCGGAACTCGACCCTTGTTTTGGTTATAGGGGGCATTGCCAAAGGCGACAGTGCAACCGCCAGAATCAGACCGTAAGTCATTCACCAGCAGCCAATTGCCGGTCGAGCTCGGCAATGGCTTGCTGCAGCAGTTGGCGCCGGGCCGGGTGGATGGTGTTCCGCAGTTGCTCGAGCAAATGAGTGCGGGAGAGGAGCAACCCTTCACGCTGGCGGCGAAGCTTCAATTCCGCCCCGCTCAACGTCGGATGCGTTACAGAAGGCCGGAGCATTTCCGCCTGTTGTTCTTCTACCGACTTACTCTCCCAGCCTCGTGCCATCATCAATATTGTAGCCGAAATCGAAAAAGCACTTGATTGTCATCGTCAGGCGAGTAAGATGTCTTTTCCGGGCGCCGTAAATGCCCGGATTTGTGCGTAGGGTAGTTCTGAGGGGGCTCCCGTCCGGGAGATATAGACCGCGACTCATAAGAGGTCTCGGCAACTACGTACGAAGTTAGAGGCGAAGTCTCGGTTGCGCCGCTGAAGCTCAAGCGGAAGCAACTACCCCCAGTTTCTCTGAAGCAAACAATTCGCTGCCTGAAACGCCGCGGCAGAAGTGAACGAGGTGCCCGCATGGCGGAGGACTTACCCGGACTTGGAAGTCGCGGGGATACATTCTGGTGTGAGCACGATCCCGATTCGCCCGGACCAGATCGCTGTCGCTACCGTCTGTTGCCAGGCGCAGCCGATGTGGCGATGCAGGCCAGCAATCTCCCCGGATCTGTTCAAGAGGATCGCTCCAAGAATCTTGAACCTCACCGACTGTCACTTTCTCAATTTCTCCCTTCACGACGAGCGGCAAAACTGCATGATCACGCACTACTGGACGAAGAGCGAGGAAAGTGGAGAGTTCGACGGGTTCCCGGTCAATGACTGCGCCACGGGGTGGGTCTGGAAGAATCAGGAGGCGATGTTTATCCCAGACATCGAACAGGAAATTCGATTTCAGGCGTGCATTCCAGCGCTTCGCAAGCATGGAGTCCGCTCGTACAGCGTGGCGCCGATGACCACGACCGAAGGCAGGCTAGGTTCCCTTGGACTGGGGAAAAAGCAACCTGAGGCTCTCGATGCGGAGGATATGGCCTTCCTGAGCCGGGCCGCCCACATGGTGGCCGTGGCACTGCAGAATCAGAAATTGCGTTGGGCGATGGAGGACCGGTGCCGCCGCCTGCAGAGTCTGGTTGCCATCGCTCAGGAACTCAACTCGAATCTCGGTCTGGACCGTTGGTTGCCAGCGATCTTCGCGGAGTTGCGCCAGATTGCACCTTGCGACTATGCGGCGATCGGGATCCTAGAGGACGGCGGCCTTCGCAGGTACGCCGTCAGTTGGGGACCGGGACTGGAATCGCAGCAGGAGGACAAATACGGGCGTCTTTCACTCTCGGAAGCCACGGCAGAGAAAGCGATCGAGACTCGCTCCATCACGTATTGGACCGCCCAAGACCTGCAACAGATGGCCACTCCCGGTGCGCGGGCGATCCTCGATGCCGGAATTCAGTTCCTGTGCAATGTGCCGTTGATCTCGAACGGAGAGGTGCTGGGAGCTCTGCACCTGGGCACCCTGCGCCGCAATCCCCTGGTGATGGATAACAGCGAATACCTGCAACAGGTGGCGAACCAGATCGCGGCGGCTCTCTGCAACGCCCGCACTTACGACGAGATGGTTCGACTCAAAGATCGACTGGCAGGAGAAAAACGGTATCTCGAAAACGAAATCACGGACGAAACGCACGCAAGTGGCAACATCGTCGGCAATAGTCCACTGCTGAAGTGCGTACTGGATCAGGCTTCGATCGTCGCTCCCACCGGCTCTACCGTGCTGATTACCGGAGAAACTGGAACGGGCAAAGAACGGGTGGCACGCCTCATTCACAGCATGAGCCGGCGCAAAGATCACGCCTTCGTCAAACTGAATTGCGCGGCCATTCCCACAGGCCTGCTGGAAAGCGAACTCTTCGGCCACGAAAAAGGGGCTTTTACGGGCGCCATCAGCCAGAAGATCGGGCGAATGGAGCTGGCCGCCAAGGGGACCCTGTTTCTGGACGAGATCGGCGAGATCCCCCTGGAGCTCCAGCCCAAGCTGCTGCGCGTCCTTCAGGACCAGGAATTTGAGCGCCTCGGATCAACGCGCACCATTCAGGTCGATGTCCGGATCATCGCCGCCACCAACCGGGAACTGAACCGCGCGGTCGAGGACAAAGAGTTTCGCAGCGACCTGTTTTATCGCTTGCACGTCTTCCCTCTGCATTTGCCCGCGCTGCGGGAGCGAAGTGAGGACATCCCTCTTCTCATACGCCACTTTGTCGAGAAGTTTTCTTCCCGGCTGAGTCGCCGTGTGGATTTCATTCCGGACGAAGCCATCGACGCCATGCTCAAGTGGACCTGGCCCGGCAACATTCGCGAACTCGAAAATTTCATCGAGCGATCGGTCATCCTGTCGGCGGGCCGAGTTCTTCGTCCTCCCCTGTCGGAACTGCAGCAGGAAATCTCACGCCACCATACTCCGGCGGGAACTACTCTGCGGGAAAGGGAGCGCGAGCACATCATCGAGGTTCTCCGCCAGACGCGAGGCGTGCTCTCCGGCCCGACTGGGGCCGCTTCCCGTCTCGGCTTGAAGCGTACGACGCTGCAATACAAAATGCAGAAACTCGGCATCTCGCGGATGGAATACCTCGATTGATCCTGCCCAATCGCGGTCGGGCATGCCAAGCCGCTGGCTGCTGCCCGACCGGCCCCATGTGCACAGGGCAATCAAATGAACAAGTTAGTCTTGCCACCCTGGTGGTCGGCGGAATGCTATAGAACCTTGGCTCGGCACATCGAAACCTTTCCCCCAGCAGCGACCTTACCAAGATCGTGGCGAGCAGGAGGGCAGCGATCGTGCCGCGAGGTTTCCTTTTTTCCAACGGGTGCCTGGACTGTCCGTTGCGGCGCGAAGGCGACTTCTGCCATTTGCCCAGCAATCTGCTGACGGCATTTCACGAAGTGGGTAATTTGACGATCTATCCGCCTTACGCGGTGCTCCTGCGAGAAGGAATGCCTGTGACCGGCGCGCATATTATCTGCTCCGGCCGCGTCAAACTTTCCGTACTGGCAAGAGACGGCAAGACTGTGATTCTGAAGGTTGCGGGCAAGCGCCAGGTTCTGGGAATGAGTTCGGTCATCTCGGGACGGCCGTCTCCCGTCGAAGCGACGACGATCGAATCCTGCCAGATCAAGTATGTCGACGGCGAGAGCTTCTTGCGGCTAGTCCGGAACAACGGTTCCGTGGCGATGTCTGTGGCCAGGCTCCTGAGCCGGGAGATCGGAATTTCCTTCCGGGACGTCCACGACCTGCTGCTGGCACGCAGTTCGACAGAGAAATTGGCCCGGCTGCTCCTGTCCTGGGCGGCCAAAGATGGTGGAAGCCGTGACCTGCGGATCGACTCCGAGTTCACTCACGAAGAGATTGCGCAAATGATTGGATCCTCGCGAGAAACAGTGACCCGTCTGCTCAGCGATCTGAAACGAAGAGAGCTGATCAGGCTGGAAGGTTCCACTTTAGTGATCCCGAACCGCGTCGCCCTCGAGGCGATCGCCTCGTAGGGTTCCTCCCCTTGGGCGGCGCAGCACGCTCGCAGCCGCCCGTTTTTTCCTGACTAGAGATTGAAGAGTTCGCGAAGGCGGCGAGTCTGGGCCCGGCTGACTGGAATTTCGGTTTGCTTCTTGTCATCCATGCGGAGCTGATACGAGCTCTTGAACCAGGGCACAACTTCGCGGATGTGATTGATGTTCACCAGGAACGAACGATGCGCGCGCCAAAAGAGGTTGGAGGCGAGGTTGTCCGTCAGTTCCTCCAACGTCCGGCAATTGGAATGCCCCTCAAGACCGGCGGCGCCGCTCGTCACGACAGTAATCACGCCGTCTTCGATGGTGGCGTAGCAGATGTCCTTCGGATCGGCCAGGAAGAGCCTGCCCGTTGCTTTGATCAGAATTTTCGCCGTCTGCGACTTTTGCGCTTCGAGCATGCGGACCAAAGAATCAAGTTTCCCCTCCGATCCGCTGCCGCTTTCGATCTTGACGCGCGCCTTTTCGACCGATTGCGCGACGCGTTTCTTGTCGAAAGGCTTGAGAATGTAGTCGACGGCGTTGACCTCGAAAGCTTTCACCGCGTACTGATCGAAGGCCGTCGCGAAAACTATCTTCGGCAGCGGCACTTTGCGGTCCAACAGTTTCTTGATCACGCCAAACCCGTCCAGTCCAGGCATCTGGACATCGAGAAATACCAGGTCGGGATTGTGTTCCTTAATGAGGTTGACGGCTTCCAGCCCGTTTTTTCCCTGGGCCACGACATGGACATCGGCGACATTCTTGACAAGGTAGGCTAACTCGTCGCGCGCGGGTTGCTCGTCGTCAACGATGACCGCGGAAAGAGACATGACTATGGTGAGTATAGGTCGAGGCAGTAGCAGGGTCAACGCAACCGGTCTTCGGCTGAGCGGCCCATCACACGCCACGATACGATTCGTGCCGCCGAACCAAAAACGGGAACGAGCGCTTCGCGGACTCCTAGTTTGAAGCCAGACCTTCCAGGGCTGCCTTGTTCCGGATCAGCATGGTAGAGCCATTCAGTTCGACCAGTTTCCGTTTGCGGAATTCTCCAAGGATGCGGGTGATCGTCTCTCGCGACGAACCGATCAGTTGCGCAATCTCTTCATGCGTCAGGGCCAGCTTGATTCGGATCGTACCGTCGGCACCTTTCGCGTCGACCGACCAGTGGAGCAGGAGTCGCGCCAGCTTCTCGGTCACCGAATGGCTGAGACCCATCGACCGGATCGAGTCGTAAGCTGCCTGGCAATCGCGGCTGAGGTGCTGCGTGGCGTAAAGGCAGGCATCCCCATGGTTCTTGAGAAACCGCAAGAAGTCCTCTCGAGCCACAAAAGCAACCTGGCACGCGTGCAGAGTTTCGACGTTGAACTCGTAGGGACGGCCACTGATCACGGCGTCGAGCCCAAGAATGTCACCAGGCTGGGCAATCTTAAGGATGAGCGTCTTGCCGTCGCGGTTCGTTGTGGTCAGTTTGGCCCGACCGTGGCACAGGATATAGACGCCTCGTGCGGTTTGCCCTTCCACGACCAGCAGGGCGCCCGCGGGATATGAATTTGCGTGCGAGATGCGGTCCAGATCGCGCATGGATTCGGAAGACAAGGCACAGGAGAGATCATGACTGCGCAGTGTGTGGCTCGCACAATCGTCGGCAATCGGCAGTCCGTAGGGTGAATTTGGGCGGCCTTCGTACTCCGGCTGGAAACGAGAGGAAATAGTCCCAGTTGCCACCAGTTGCGTCGCAGTTGCCATGGAATTGCTCCTTTTCGGCTCTAGCCGGTTTCGTTCCTACGCGATGAGAAAGGCATTCTGAGGGCCATGCCGGATGTTGAGGCGCCAGGTCTTTTCAGTTATTGCTCTTAATTATTGAAATAAAAGGAGTTACGGGAAAAGAAGGTGATGAGGCGACAGGGTCCGGTGTGGCCGCATTTCCGGCGGCGCATGGGTTATTTGGCACACTTTTGTGTGATCTGTCTCACCGATAAATGTGATGTCCGGAATACAGACAAGCCCGAGCCCCTAGGAAACCGGTAGGGACATCAGGTAGTGACCGTGGTCGCGGAACCCAAGTTTGCGATAGAACTCCATGGCTCCCGTATTGCGGCGCACGACTTCCAGATGAATGGCCCGCACATGGTGTAAGCGCGCCTGCTCGCGGATGAACTCGAGCGCCAGCCGGCCCCAGTTCCGCCTCCGGTGAGACTCGACTAGATAGAACTCGTCAACGAAGGCGTCGCGCCCGTGATATTCCAAGCTGTAACCAAAGCAGAGGACGATGTAGCCAACGGGGATATTGCCATCGAGGATCAACCAGACCAGTCCGAAGACTGGATTCTTCAGCAGACCCAGCAACGCGGTGCGCGCCGCTTGGCGGTCATAGTGGTGGCTGTCGAAGGCGTAGTAGTCGCGCATGAAATCGAGCAGCAACTCGGCATCAGCGACCGTGGCCAGGCGCAATTCTGGTTGGTTATTCTCAGGCGACATTTTCGAGTGCAAGCGCCATTCCCATGCCTCCGCTCACGCACAGGGTGGCAAGTCCGCGTTTTGATTTCCGCTTCAGCATCTCGTACAGGAGCGTAACCGTGATGCGCGTTCCGGTACATCCGATGGGATGCCCGAGAGCGATGGCGCCTCCGTTCACGTTGAGCTTGTCGTGATCAAAGTGCAAGTCGCGATCGCAGGCCAGCACCTGAGCGGCGAAGGCCTCGTTGAGTTCGACAAGGTCGAAATCGGAGAGCTTGAGTTGGTGCTTTTGCTCCAGCTTGCGGACAGCGGGCACCGGACCAATGCCCATGAGGCGCGGGTCAACCCCCGCCGAGGTCACCGCCATGATCCGTGCCAGGGGTTTCAGGCCGCCTTCCTTCACGAAGCTTTCACTGGCGATCACGACTGCCGCAGCGCCGTCAGTAATGCCCGACGAGTTTCCGGCCGTGATCGTACCGGTTTTTGAGAACACCGGCGCGAGTTTTGCCATCTTCTCGACGGTCGCTTCCAGAAACAGGTGCTCATCGCGGGCAAAGACAGTCGTCTCCTTTTTGCCTTCGATCGTGACCGGGACGATCTCTGCATCGAACCGTCCGGCGGACTGGGCCGCGGCGGCCCGCTTCTGTGAGCACAAGGCGAACTGATCCTGCTCTTCGCGCGTGATCTTGTATTGTTCAGCGAGAACTTCGGCCGTTTCGCCCATAATCATCTTGGCCAGGGGACAGAAGAATCCGTCGCGATACATGCCATCGACCAGTTCCTGATGACCCATGCGGTATCCCCAGCGGGCGCCGTCGAGATAGTAAGGGAGGCGCGACATGGACTCGGTCCCACCCGCCAGCACACACTCCAAGTTGCCAACAGCGATTTCCTGGAATCCGAGGGCGATACTCTTCATGCCGGAAGCGCATGCCTTATTGATCGTGTAGGCGGGCACTTCCTGGGGGACGCCGGCGCGGACTGAAATTTGCCGGGCGGGGTTCGGGCCACCGCCAGCCTGGCGTCCATTGCCGAAGATCGTTTCTTCAATTTGCTGCGGATGCACGCCCGCGCGTTCCATGGCTGCCTTGGCTGCAACTACTCCCATATCGGCGGCAGTCTGCGAGGCGAGGGACCCACCGAACTTGCCAATCGGCGTGCGGACGGCGGAGAGAATGTATACGGGGTTCAAGAACGTCTCCCTAAACTTTCAGTCTAGCAAAGGGCCGCCACAACCAGATAATCACGGAGGACACGGCGGCGCACGGGGGACACGGAGCGATACACTGGTTCGCGTGAACGTCATCTATGGGATCAATACGGTCAGTGAAGCACTTAAGGCACGCGGGCGAGCGTTTGAATGGGTCGGCGTCGCGAAGGAACGCCATGACATCCGCATTCAGCGGGTGATCGAAGAATGCCGCAAGATCGGCGTGCCGGTGCGCGTGCTCTCTCGCGTGGAACTCGACCGGCTGGCTGGGAACGCGGCGCACCAGGGTATGGTCGCTGTCACATCGGCCAAACAATACACCGATCTGGACGATCTGGTTGCTGCGCGGCGAGGCGAGCACTCGCTGATCGTCGTGCTGGACGGCGTGGAAGATCCTCACAATCTGGGAGCGATTCTGCGGACAGCGGATGCTGCCGGAGCGGACGGCGTCATCCTTCCGGAGCGCCGCGCCGTTGGAGTGACTGGGATTGTCGCAAAAGCGTCTGCGGGGGCCAGTGAACATCTGCCCATTGCCAAAGTTACGAATATCTCGCGGGCAATCGAAGATCTGAAGTCAAAGGAGTTTTGGATTGTCGGCCTCGACGAGCGCGGCCAGCAGACCTATGATGCCATCGACTACAAGATGCACTGCGCAGTTGTGCTCGGGGCCGAGGGCAAGGGCCTGCATGACCTGGTCCGCCGCCACTGCGATTTCCTGGTATCCATCCCGATGCTGGGCAAAGTGCCGTCGCTGAATGTGTCGGTGGCAACGGGAGTAGTCCTGTATGAGGTCGTGCGGCAGAGGCAGCTGACCGCATCGAAGCAGGCATGAGGCCCCTTTGCTCGTTCTGTGCCATCTTTGTTTTGAGCGTCTCTGCCACAGCGCTCGACCGCGAAGCCTTCACCATCACGAAATCTGATCTGGAGATCCGCCTCGAACCCGAGCAGCAGCGCCTGGGAGCGCGCGGGAAGGTCACACTGCGCAACGACTCTTCCCAGCCGCAGAAGAATGTTGTCCTGCAGATTTCGTCGTCGCTGAATTGGCGTTCCATCAAGCTCGGCAACAAGCCCGTGCAGTTTGTTTCGCAGGCTTACGTCTCAGATATCGATCACACAGGAGCGCTCTCCGAAGCGATCGTCTCGTTGGCTGCCGAGGTCCAGCCGAAACAGGCGGTCGAACTGGAGATCGGCTACGAAGGCACGATCACGCTCGACGCGACCCGTCTCACGCAGATCGGCGTGCCTGAGAACGTTGCCAAGCACACGAGCTGGGACCAGATCAGCCCGTCGTTCACTGCGGTGCGCGGCGCGGGATATGTCGCCTGGTATCCGATCGCGACGGTCGCGGCAGACTTCACCGAAGGCAACAGCATGTTCCAGGTCGCAGACCGATGGCGGGCCCGGGAGGCGGAAAGCGCCATGGCGATCAATCTGTGCGTGTCCGGAGAAGCTGCTGGAATGGCGTTCATGGGCGACATCGTGCGAGGAATTCGAGGGGGCTCTCTGGCCGCTATGGATCATCCTGCATCGTCGTTCGTATGCACCCAACATCGGTTTGAGCCTCTTGGGACCACCGCGCCTTCTTTCGTATTCGCCAGTTACCGACAGGTGCCGAATGAGGCTGGAGTTCCGGCGAACATCGACTCCCTCGACGGGCACGAAGCAGGCGCGGCGGCGTATACCGCGGCCCTGCAACCAGCTTCGCAGTTTGTGACTCAGTGGTTTGGGGCACCGAGCCTTCCCGTGACGGTCGCCGACCTCGCCGACCCGAACGCTGCGCCATTCGAGAGCGGCAACCTGTTCCTGACCTCGATGGCAAGCGACGACCACAAACTCGCCGAACTGAATCTGGTCCACGCTCTGGTCCATTCCGCGATTCCCTCTCCGCGGCCCTGGGTCCATGAAGGCCTCGCGCACTTCGCCGAGGCTCTGTTTCGGGCCAACAAGCAGGACGGCCGTCAGGCGGCTCTCGATTTTCTGGGCATTCATCGGGCGACGTTTCTGGACGCCGAGAAAGATGTGGCGGCATCGCCGCAGAAGAATTCCGGACAGCCGCTGGCTTCGACGTACGACGAGAGCAACTACCGCAGCAAGGCCGCCTACGTCTGGTGGATGCTCCGCGACATGATTGGCGACGACGCCTTCAAAGAAGCCATCCGCAAGTACCACGCAGAGGACGACAAAGATCCGAAATACATCGAGCAACTTGTCGCCGCGGCATCGAAGCGCGACATGGGTTGGTTCTTCGACGATTGGGTGTACCACGATCGGGGTCTGCCGGACTTCCGTGTGCTCGCGGTACATCAGTGGAAGAGTAATGGAGCAAAACAGATCGTGACCGTGACCATCGAGAATCGGGGAAACGCCGGAGCCGAAGTGCCGTTCATTGTCCGATTTGCTGAGGGCGAAGTCCGGCAGAAAATCGAAGTTCGCGCCCAGTCGTCCGCCACAATGCGCGTGGAAGTCGCGGGTACAGCAACAGAAGTCATCGTGAACGACGGCAGCGTGCCGGAAAGCGACCTGACGAACAACGTGTTCAAGATCGCGGAGCCGTGAAGACCATCGCAGAATGCAGAAGTCAGATGGCAGAAGTCAAGACGCTGCGAGCCACGAGCTATGAGCAAGCTGTCGTGGGTTGCTCAGAGCTCACAGCTCGAAGCGCAGGGCTGTGGCAAGCCGATTCAACTGTGTTCTTCTCCGCGTCTCGACGGCTCCGTGGTAGATTTTCTGTTTCCCTTAAGGAGAAAGCCTTGCCTTATATCCAGTTTCTCGGCGCCGCCGGCACGGTTACCGGCTCGAAGCATCTCATCAACACCACTTTTGATTCGAGCGGTAGGCAGGGTTACCAGACTTTGATCGATTGCGGTCTGTTTCAGGGCCAGAAAGAGTGGCGCGAGCGCAACTGGAAAGACACTCCGGTACCGGCGCGCGAGATCGACGCCGTCATCCTCACGCACGCTCACCTCGATCACTGCGGCTGGATTCCGCGGCTGGTGAAAGAAGGCTTCCAGGGTCCCATTTATGCGACGCAGGCGACGATCGATCTCTGCTCGGTCGTGCTGCCTGATTCGGGCCACCTGCAGGAAGAAGATGCCGCGTTCTACAACAAGAAGAAGGCGTCGAAGCACGATCCGGCGTTGCCGCTGTACACCATGGAAGAGGCGCAGGACTGCCTGCAGCGCTTCAAGGCCGTGGGGATTGAACAGACCGTCCAACTCAGCCCGGAGCTTTCGTTTCGGTTTGTGCGTGCCGCGCACATTCTCGGATCGACCATGGCGGAAGTCACTCTCAAGACCGACGGCCGTACGCGAAGATTGCTCTTCACTGGCGACATCGGGCGGGTGCGCGACGCGGAAATCGCTCCCGGAAAGGTCGTACACTCCGGCCCACAGGAAGGCGAGACCGCCGACGTTCTGGTTATGGAATCCACCTACGGCAATCGCCAGCATCCGGATACGGACCCGCGGCCGGAACTCGCTCGCCTGATCCGAGAAACCGTGCAGCGCGGCGGCACGATTGTCGTGCCCGCGTTTGCGGTCGAGCGCACGCAGAAATTTCTGTTCATGCTGAAGGAACTGATGGAGTCGGGGCAGATTCCGCGCATCCCCGTCTTTTGCGATAGTCCGATGGCAATCAAAGCGGTTGAGATCTTCCTCAAACACTCCGAGGAGTACACCCCGCAGGCTGCTGATCTGATCAGGAAATACGGTTCGCCTCTCGACTGGCCCGGCCTCACCTTCGCACAGACGGCCGAGGAGTCAAAGAAGATCAACGAAAGCAAGTTCCCGTGCATCATCATTTCGTCGAGCGGCATGGTGACAGGGGGACGCATTCTCCACCATCTGGCGCAACGGTTGCCCGACCCGAAAAACCTCATCATCTTTATCGGCTTCCAGGCGCCGGGTACCCGCGGCTTTACGATCAAGAGCAAAGCGCCCGAGGTGAAGATATTCGGTGACTTCGTTCCTATCCGCGCGCAGGTGGCGGCACTCGAGCAGTTCAGCGATCATGCCGACCCTCCGGAGTTACTGGAGTGGCTGCGGACATTCCAAAACAAGCCCGGCGTGACCTACCTGGTGCACGGTGAACCAGCGGCATCGTCGCAACTGCAGGCGCTGATGGAGAAGGAACTAGGATGGAACGTGCAGGTGGCGGAGTACATGGAGCGGGTCGAAGTGAAGTAGATTTGTAATTGGGGAATCGGGTACATTGGCGATCCGCGCCCCATGCCGTTATCACAGACTCCTGCAGCGCGAAGTCGTACACTCCAGCGCATTGGAGGAGTCCGCCAATGAGGCGACGATTCCTAGCGGTCCTCGGTCTGCTCTTCTGTTGCACCCTGTGCACACAGGGCCAATCCGTTCCCGGTTACGGCTCTTCTGTCAGCAAGGGCTCGTCTTATTTGTCGTACGACTACGTCCTCCTAAATGGGCAACCGATATATTTCGATCGGACGAAAAACAACATAACTCCGCCGAGGCCGACTCATCAGCCAAAGCCGAAATACACCAAAGAGGCGAAAAGGGCCAAACTTGAAGGAACTTGTTCCCTATGGCTGACAGTGGGAACTGATGGTCTACCCTACAACGTCCGAGTGACACAATCCGTAGGGATGGGCCTGGATGAGCAGGCGATTGCCGCGATTCAGAAGTGGAAGTTTGAGCCCGCACGACTCAACGGTCAGCCGGTGGCCGTCGCGACAATGGTCAAAATCGAATTCAAATTGCATTGAACCTCTGTCGCCTGCAGGCTTCGAACTATAGCTGGTTCGTGAACTTTGCCAAGGCTTCGAGCTTTTCCCGCGCTGTCCCCGAGTCAATAGAATTGGCTGCCAGGGGGGTAGCTTCTCGCAAGTGATCAGCCCGCCCCGCTGCCACCAACGCCGCCGCCGCATTGAGCAGCACGACGTCGCGCCTGGCCGACGGTCTCCCCGCGAGCACATCCCGGATCAACGAAGCATTCATAGCGGCGTCGCCGCCAGCAATGTCTTCGAGCCCAGCACGAGAGAGTCCGCAATCTTCGGGAGTGACTTCGTAGCTGCGAACCTGTCCGTCGCGCACTTCCCCGATCCGGGTCGGCCCGGTGATGGTGATCTCGTCCAGTCCGTCGCAGCCATGGACCACCAGCGCGCGGCGCAAACCCAGCATGCTCAGGGCTTCTGCCAGCTTGTCGACGAGTTCCTCGGCGTACACACCCACGACCTGGCAGGTGGCGTGCGCGGGATTCGTCAGCGGTCCGAGAAGGTTGAACACGGTGCGCAGGCGCAGTTCGCGGCGGGCCGGCTGCACATATTTCATCGCCGAGTGCATGGCAGGCGCGTAAAGAAAAGCGATCCCGACTTCTTCCAGACAAGCTGCGGTGCGGGCAGGAGGCAGATCGATCTTCACGCCTAGGGCTTCCATCACATCGGCCGAGCCACATTTCGACGTCACACTGCGGTTGCCGTGCTTGGCTACGCGCACGCCGGCTCCTGCTGCAACCAGCGCAGTCGCCGTCGAGATGTTGAATGTCCCACTGGTGTCGCCGCCAGTGCCGCAGGTGTCGACGAGCGCATCGCGCTCCGTACCGCTGACGTCGAGGGTCGAGTTCTTGTGCAGATGAAGGGGCGTTGCGGCGGCTCGAATCGCCTCGGCGAACCCGACAATCTCTTCGACGGTCTCGCCTTTCATGTGCAGCGCGACCAGCAAGGCTCCAATCTGTGCATCGGTGCACTTGCCCGTAAGTACCTCGCTCATGACCGCGTGCGCTGCTTCACGGGTGAGGGACTGGCGATGATTGGCCAGGCGATGGAGTGCGTCGAGGATCATGGACCTAAAAACTACCGCAGGCGGGAAAGTCTTTCAAATCGCCCGTGTCTTGGCGTGGTCGACGAGTTTCGCCAGAAACCGCTGGCGCCAGCTCTCCGGAAGGGCTCCGGTCTCCGCGACTCGGCGCAGCACCTTTTCCTCGGGTGCCGGCGAGACATAAGCGTAGTTCACATCAGAAATGGTCGCATTCGATTCGTCTCGACCGAGAAGCGTGGCGTCGTCACCGGCGCCCACTTCGCCCTCCTCCACGACTGAAAAATAGAAACCGCTGAAGCCGGAAATCAGAAACCGTTCAATCATGTCGTCACGACGAAATTTGGCCGCGAGTTTGAAGCATGGGAGGCGAGGCGTGGTTACGCGCAGAATTGCGGAACCGATGCGATACTCGTCCCCAGGACGAATCTGAACTTCCAGCATGCCTTGAGTAGTGAAGTTCTCTCCAAACGCGCCCCACGGAAGCGTTTCTCCGGGAAGCTGGTTACGCCAATATTCGTAATGCTCCGACGGGTAGGCATAGACCGCTTTATGTACGCCGCCGTGGACAGACAGGTCCGCCTGGCCGTCGCCGTCGAGGTTGTCCCGGTGCAACGCGATCCTGCCGTCCACAGGTGTCTTGAAGATCCCGGTCTTGAAGGTCGCGCCTCCCCACGAAATCAGACGTGGCAAGCCGACGTTGACAGAGACAAGCCGCATTGGAATATCAGACGAGACGACCGCGCTCAGCGATGCAGATTTACTTTCCGCCGTGATCCCGATCACCATTCGCCGTGCGTGTGCTTGGCCGATGACCCTCGCGTCCTATAGAATCGTGAGTTTGCTGACCGCTGTACGAGACCGCATGCATGAGCCTGCCGGGAGTATTCGTTTACCTTGAAGGTGACCGCAAACAACCAACGAAGTACGACCGATACTGGGTATTGGAATCACTATGAAAATTCATGAGTACCAGGGAAAAGAGATCCTGAAGCGGTTTGGCGTCACCGTGCCGCGCGGACAGATGGCTCTCACAGTCGAGGAAGCTACGGCGGCCGCAAAGAGCCTGTTTGACGCGGGCGCCAGCGGCGTGGTGGTCAAGGCGCAGATTCACGCTGGCGGGCGCGGCAAGGGTGGCGGCGTAAAGATCGCGAAGTCGGTTGAGGAAGCGACGCAACTGGCGAGCAAGATCCTGGGCATGACACTGGTCACGCATCAGACCGGGCCAGAGGGCCGCGTCGTGCGACGGTTACTGATCGAAGAGACGCTGCCGATCGCCAAGGAACTCTACCTAGGAATTCTAGTGGATCGCGCTGAAGGCAAGCCGGTGTTCATGGCCTCAGCCGCGGGTGGCATGGAAATCGAGCAGGTGGCGGCGGAACGGCCGGAAGCGATCCTCAAGCAGCACGTCGACCCCGGCATGGGCCTTGAGGCGTTCCAGGCGCGCAAGATCGCGTTCTCGCTCGGATTGTCGGGCGCGCAGATCGGTCCGGCGGTGAAGTTCTTCACCAGCCTCTACCGCGCCTTCCTCGAGACCGACGCGTCGCTGGTCGAAATCAATCCTTTCATCACGACCACGGACGGCCGTCTGGTCGCGCTCGACGCCAAGATGAACTTCGACGACAACGCGCTCTTCCGGCATCCTGAGATCCGCGACCTGCGTGACATCACGGAAGAAGATCCGCTGGAAGTCGAAGCTTCGAAGCACAACCTGAACTACATCAAGCTCGACGGCAGTGTCGGCTGCATGGTCAACGGCGCCGGCCTGGCGATGGCCACCATGGACATCATCAAGTACGCAGGCGGCATGCCGGCAAACTTCCTCGATGTCGGCGGAGGCGCCAACGCAGAACAGGTGGAGAACGCGTTCGAGATTCTGCTCAGCGACAAGAACGTCAAGGCAGTGCTGATCAATATCTTTGGCGGCATTCTGCGCGTCGATACCCTGGCAACCGGCGTTGTGGAAGCGGCCAAGAAAACTCACATCCAATTGCCGATCGTGCTGCGCCTGGAAGGAACCAACGTGCAGGAAGGCAAGAAGATTCTCGCCGAGTCGGGCTTGAACTTCAACATCGCTGAAACGATGAAAGACGCGGCGGAGAAGGTCGTCGCAGCAGCAAGAAACCAGTAGCTAGCAGGAAACACGAGACAGAAATGCGCTCTGCTTTCACATTTCGACGACAATCCGGCTTTGCGCTAGGCCTTACCGCCCTTCTGGCAGTCACGATCTGCTCGGCTGGACAAGAAACGCGACGCATCGTACGCAATGATTCCAAGGCCGAAGAAAACGAGATTCGGCAATTGGTCGCGGAATATGCGAAGTCAGTCGATGATGCCGATCCGGCGCTGGCGGCACAGGTGTGGCTGGTCTCGCCCGACGTGTCGTTCATTCATCCGCGCGGACACGAGCACGGATTCGACCAGATCAAGCAGAACATCTATACGCACCTGATGGGCGAAACATTCTCGGAACGTAAGCTGAGCCCTCGCGATGTTGCGGTCCATGTGCACGAAAATTCGGCGTGGGTCGAATTCTACTGGGACTTCGTGGCGAAGTTCCGGAGAGATGGTTCGCCGATCACCACACACGGAAGAGAAACTCAGGTGTACTGGAAAACGCCGGATGGGTGGCGATTGATTCATGTCCACTACTCCGGGATGCCCGTCACGCAAGAGCGGCAAGGTTTCTAGCAGCTGACCATTGAAAGCGAGCAATCATGGCAATACTGGCGGATAAAAGAACGAGACTGGTAGTGCAAGGCCTAACCGGGCGCGAAGGAACCTTTCACGCCAAAGCCTGCGCGGCATATGGAACACAGATCGTCGGCGGCGTGACTCCCGGCAAAGGCGGAACGACACACGAAGGCTGGCCGATTTTCAACACCGTGCAGGAAGCCGCCGATAAGACCGGCGCCAACGCTACGGTGATCTTCGTGCCCCCGCCATATGCAGCCGACGCGATTATGGAAGCGGCCGATGCCGAGATCGAACTGATCGTCTGCATCACCGAAGGGATTCCGACGCTCGACATGGTGCGCGCCTGGGAGTTCCTGCAGGACCGGCGTTCGCGGCTGATCGGGCCGAATTGCCCGGGCATCATCTCGCCGGGCAAGTGCAAGATCGGCATCATGCCTGGACATATCCACAAGGAAGGCAACGTCGGCATCGTCTCGCGTTCGGGAACCCTTACCTATGAAGCAGTCCACCAGTTGACGCAGCGTGGCATCGGACAGTCGACCGCCCTTGGCATCGGTGGAGACCCGATCATCGGGACGAATTTCGTCGACGCACTCGACCTCTTCAATCGCGATCCGCAGACCGACGCTGTCGTCATGATCGGCGAAATCGGCGGTAACGCGGAAGAGACCGCGGCCGAGTTCGTGAAGTCCCATATGAAAAAGCCAGTCGTCGGTTTCATTGCCGGACAGACGGCTCCTCCGGGACGCCGCATGGGCCATGCCGGCGCCATCATCTCCGGCGGCAAAGGCACCGCGGCCGAGAAGATCGCGGCGATGGAGAAAGCCGGGATCCGCGTGGCGAAGAGTCCAGCCGATATTGGGGAGACGCTCGCGGCGGCGGTGGGGAAAGCAGTGGTTAGTGGTTAGTGGTTAGCGAATATCGGTGGTGGTTTGCCATTTTCCTGAGACCTGACACCTGAGACCTGATACGCGACATATGAAGACTCTGCAACGCACTCTCACGATCATCAAGCCCGACGCGGTCAAGCAGCACGCGATCGGAGACATCATCGAGCAGTTTGAGAAGAACGGGTTCCACATCCTCGCCATGAAGATGCTGGAAATCTCCAAACATCAGGCGGAGCATTTCTACGCCGTCCATGCCAGCCGGCCGTTTTACAACTCGCTGACCAACTTCATGTCGAGCGGGCCGATCGTGGCGCTAGCGCTGGAGAAGGAAAACGCCATTGCCGACCTGCGGAAGCTGATGGGCGCGACCAACCCCGCCAACGCGGAAGAAGGCACCATCCGCAAGAAGTGGGCGACCAACATCGAGCACAATGCCATTCATGGCTCCGACGCTGAGGAAACGGCGCGCTTCGAGCTGAGTTTCTTCTTCGCGGGATACGAACTGGCACGTTAATCGCCGCGAGCTGCGAGCGTCGGGTGGCGTGCCAACAACATCCTGAGTGCGAAGCCCGCGGCTCGTAGCGTCGCTGTGCCGCTCAGGGCACGCGTAGCAGTCGCCCACCCCATTTCACTTCTGCCGCCGATCCCAGCAGCAGGGGAATCGCGGGCAGGATCGCGTACCCCGTCAACCAGAGCGACAGGCTCCGTATGACCAGAGACCAATTCCATCCGTAGTTGGGCGCGAATCGGGAAATTGCCCACCCGGTGATGACCATCGCGACGAAGAGCGCGCTCATGATGGCGGGCAGGAACAGCGCAGCCAGCACGCGCTGCACGGGCGCGCCGCCCCTGCGGTGCGATACATACGCGCCGGCCGCGCCACAGAGCGGAAGCACACACAGCAACGGGATCGGCAGGGAGAGAAACAGGCCGTCGGAGAACAGGATGGTCTTCGGCGGCAGGTGAGCGAAATCGAAGACGGCTCCGATGACCGTTGCCAGGGCAAACGTCATCACACCAGGCAATGCGACCTGCTTCGTGAAATTCCTCATAAGCACCTCCCATAAAACTCGCAGAACGAGCCTTACCCCCGAAAGCCGGCGAATCTGATCCAGGTTTCGTCGCAACGCTGCTTCCGGTGAACGGCCCTCACGCAGATGGGCTTCGTAAGCTTCCTCCAGGTGGCTCGCCCACTCGCAGACGAGTTCCCTGGCGAGAACTGGAGAGAGCCGTAACAGCGGGCTGCTATCCCGAATCAACTTTTCCCAATCAGGCATTTTGGAACCCCGTGACTTTCTGGAAGGCGGAGAAGAAGGTCCGCCATTCCGCGCGCAGCGGCGCCAACTGTTTTCGGCCCAGGGAGGTAAGCCGGTAGCAGCGCCGGCGGCGGCCGTTGGCCAGCGTCTGCCACTCGGCCTTCAGCCACGCCTTTCGTTCGAGCCCGTACAGCATGGGATACAGCGAGGCCATGTCAAAGCGGAGCACGCCACCAGTCTGTTCATCGATCCGCTTGGCGATCTCGTATCCGTGCAACGGCTGGCGGGCGAGCACGGTCAGAACCGCCAGCTCCGCGCTGCCCCGCTTGATCTGTGTCCCGATCGCCGTCATCTGAACCCAGCCTCCCTATATATAGAATTTCTATATACGAGGTCCCCACCCTCTTCAAGATGACCAAAGGGAGGTGACCCTGTTAGCCTGAACAGCGACCTATTTCGGGAATCGGAATCCTTGCAGCGCAGGAGTCAAGGCATGCCCCTCGTTCAAGTCACCATGCTCAGCGGCCGCACCGCCGACCAGAAACGAAAGATTGCCCAACGCATGACCGACGTGATGGTGGAAGAAGCCGGCGCGCGGCGCGAAGCGATTGTGGTGACGTTCGTGGAAGTGTCGAAGGAGAGCTACGCTTCCGGCGGCGTGCTGATGGCAGACAAGCAGCCCTGATCGCCGCCGGGCAAAAGCGCGCTGTTCGATTTCAGGCTAGCCGACCGGTTCGAACAGGTGCCCTTCCACGCGATCGGCGATCTTGGGCAGGTCTTTCCTGGCATGTTGCAGGAAATGCGGTGCGGCGCGGTGCGCCTCCAGCGCAGCATCGTCTTGGTACTGCTCATAGATGAAGAACCGCCGCGGCTCCGTCTTGTGCTTGTGCACCTGATACATGAGGCAGCCCGGCTCCTTGCGCGATTCCGCGGATAGTTTTTCGAAGATCGTCGCCACTTCCGCTTCGCGCCCCATTTTTGCCATCCACGTGACTGCCAATACGACCATCCGTCGCTCCGTATGAAACGCAGTGTGCTGCGACGCTGCGCTACGCCCCAATTGTCTTACTCCAGCGCCGATGCCTACCCCAGACCCAGTTGGTTTACGAATTCCGGAACCAGAATCGTCTGTTCGCGATCCGGCCCGGTGGAGATCATGCCGACCCGCGCTCCCGTTTCGCCCTCAACGAATGCCAGGTACTCGCGCGCCGCCTTGGGCAACCCCTCAAGCGAGCGGACATCCTGCGTAGGAGTCGCCCATCCCGGCATCGTACGATACACGCATGCGATCCGCTCGTAGCCGCACGCTTGCGCCGGGATTTCCGTTGTCTCCTTGCCGTTGATCTTGTACCCCACGCAAATCGGAATCTCCTTCAGGTGGTCGAGCACATCGAGCTTGGTCACGACCAGCCAGGAGATTCCGTTAATCATGCCAGCGTAGCGGAGAAGAGGCAAATCGAGCCAGCCGGTGCGGCGGGGGCGTCCGGTGACTGCACCGAATTCATTGCCTCGTTTGCGGATGTCCTCTCCCTGGTCATCGAGCAACTCGGTGGGGAACGGACCGCCGCCAACGCGCGTGCAGTAGGCTTTGGTGATGCCGATGACCGTATCGATCGAGGTCGGCGGAACTCCCGTGCCCGTGACCGCGCCGCCCGAGGTCGCACTGGATGACGTGACAAACGGGTAGGTGCCGTGATCGATATCGAGCATCGTGCCCTGTGCGCCCTCGAATACGACCGACTTCCCTTCCGCCAGCGAGCGGTTCAGCAGCAGTGCGGTGTCGCAGACAAACGGAGCGATCTGCTGCGCAGCCTCGGCATACTCCTTGAACATCTTGTCGGCATCGAGTGGTTCTGAGTTGAACAGGGCGTGCGCAATCATGTTTTTCTCGCGCACAGCGTTCTCGATGTGCGTGCGCAGGAGATTGCTGTCGAGCAGATCCGCGACCCGCAGCCCGCGCCGTCCCATCTTGTCTTCATAAGTCGGGCCGATACCACGCGAGGTGGTGCCGATTTTGACCCGTCCGGGTGCGTTCTCCGAACCCAGTTCCATCATGCGGTGATACGGGAGGATGACCTGCGCCCGGTTAGAGACAAAGAGATTGCCCTCGACCTTCACTCCACTGGTTCGCAGAGAAGCGACTTCTTTCAAGAACGCCATCGGGTCGAACACGACGCCGTTTCCGATGACATTGATGCACTCGGGCCGGAGAATCCCTCCCGGCACCAACTGCAGGATGAATTTCTTGCCCCCGATGATCACGGTATGACCGGCGTTATGTCCACCGGCGTAGCGCGCTACGACCGAGAATTTCCGTGTGAGGACGTCGACAATCTTGCCCTTGCCCTCGTCGCCCCACTGGGCGCCGACAATGACCGCGGTTCTGCCTCTCCTCAAAGCTGTCTCCGTGGAATCTTCTGCATGGATCCCTGGGGTCGCACACACGGGTCACCCCAGCTGGAAGTTAGATTGAAAACAGGAATGATCAGCGGGAAACCGGCGCGTACGCCTTAGGATACCGAATCAGATTCCAGCGAGCAAACGGGATTCAGGCAGTCGCCCTCCGCCCGAAACCCGACGCCTGGAGCCTGAAGCCTGTATGCTTGTCCCGTGCCGGAGCTCCCTGAAGTTGAAACCATTGTCCGTGGACTCGCCCGGCGTGTGACCGGCGACACCATCGAATCCGTCTGGATCGGCGCGCGAAAACAGCCACTGAGATCATCCGCAGCGAAAATCGCCGCCACCCTGGAAGGCAAGCGGATCGCGCGCGTTCATCGCGCCGGGAAGCATATTGTTCTTGATCTGGAGGCCGCCGGCAAATCCGCGTCCCGGCAAAGCGGAACAACGGGACGACACCGCAGCCCGACCTCAACCACCGCCCCGGCACAGTGGATCGTCCACCTGGGCATGACGGGACGAATGATCGTCACCGACCCCACGGCCGATGTGCTCAAACACACGCATCTGATCGCCAGGCTCGCAAGCGGCAGAGAGCTGCGGTTTATCGATCCGCGCATGTTCGGAAAACTGAGCGTGCACGAGAATGACTTCGATCCCGGCGGGATCGAGCCGCTCGAAATTGGCGAGCAGGAATTCGTGGCACTCTTCCGTGGCCGCAAGACACCGATCAAGAGCGCGCTGCTGAATCAGAAACTGCTGCGTGGCGTGGGCAACATCTATGCGGACGAATCCCTGTTCCGCGCCGGGATCCGACCGCGGCGACGGGCAGCCTCCCTGACACGGGATCAGCTTCGCCGCCTGCACCGTGCAGTGCGCGAAGTGCTCAGCGAAGCCATCGACCTCGGCGGTTCGTCCATCTCCGACTATGTCGGGGCCGACGGTGAAGAGGGCTTCTTCCAGTTGCAGCATCGCGTGTATGGCCGCGAGGGCGAGCGCTGCCTCATCTGCCGAACCCCGATCCAGCGGGTGGTGCTCTCCGGACGCAGCAGTCATTATTGTCCAAAATGCCAAAAATAGCGGTAATATAACGATTTAATATTGACGCAGCCGAGACCCGCCATGTACAAAACAAGTGGGCCCCGTGCGTTGATGAAATCAACGAAGAGTTACCTATGAATCGCTTCTCGATCGGAGTAGACCTGGGCGGCACCAACCTGCGCATTGCCGCCGTCGATGAAACCGGACGCCTCATTGAAAAGGTAACGCTGGGAACCAAGGTCTCGCTTGGCCGCGACGCCGTATTGAACGATATGTGCGAAGCCATCCAGCGACTGTCGCACAAGTACGGGAACTCGGGGGCCCTGTGCGGAATCGGCATCGGCGTTCCGGGCATCATCGACATGCAGACGGGCCTGTTGCGGGAGTCACCGAACCTTCCGGGGTGGGCGGATTATCCCGTACGCGACGAGATCGAGCGTCGCCTCAAGACGATGGTGATTCTCGAGAACGATGCCAATGTCGCCGGCTTCGGCGAGAAATGGCTGGGCGCAGCGAAAGATCATGACGATATGGCCATGCTCACGCTGGGCACCGGCGTGGGCGGCGGTCTGGTCTTCGGCGGCAAGATCTGGCACGGCATGAACGGCATGGCCGGCGAGTTCGGCCACAGCACCGTGGAACCAGAGGGGCACCCCTGCGGCTGCGGCAATCGCGGGTGCTTGGAACAGTATGCCTCGGCGACGGCTGTCGTCCGGATGGCTCGCGAAGCGATCGCGGAAAATGGCGAGAGCGGTCTCGCGCGCGCTTTTCACTCCGATCCTGAATTCAGCGCGAAATCCATCTACAACCTCGCCATTCAGGGAGACGAGGATGCCCGCCGTGTCTTCCGCCGCGTCGGCCGTGCCCTAGGAATCGTGCTCTCGGCGATGGTGAACGCGCTGAACCTGCCCATTTACGTGGTCGGCGGCGGAGTCGCCAGTGCCTGGGATGCGTTTGCGCCTACGGTTTTCGAGGAGTTACGGCACCGCTGCATGGTGTATGCGGCCACGGCGCCGCCGGATCCACTCGCCCCCGCAACGGGAGCGTCGGCGCACGTTGACCCCGGCCCAGGGAGAAAGACAATCGTCACGCGCGCCCTGTTGGGAAGCGATGCCGGTCTGTATGGAGCCGCCCGGTTGCCCATGGTCGCCGAAGGAAATCGCTAGCGCTCGCGGCGAGTGGCGCGTGGACGTGGCGGCCTCGATCCAGCAGCCACGGCTTTCAGGCGCGTGACTTCTTCCGGCGTCAGACTACGAAACTCTCCTGGCGGGACGTCGAGTGACAACGGGCCATACTGTACCCGCCGGATCTTCTCGACGTGGTGTCCGACTTCTTCGAACATTTTTCGGATCTGCCGGTTGCGGCCTTCGACAATGGCGACTTCCAGCCACGGGTTGTCCGCCTCACGGATCAGGCGGATTCTGGCCGGTGCCGTCTTTACCCGTCGCCCGCCTTTTTCTGCGATGGAAACCCCGCGCCGAAGCTTCTCCAACTTCTCCGTATCGGGCTGGCCGGCAACCTTTACAACGTAAGTTTTGGGGACATCGGAAGCAGCCTTCATGAGTCCATTCGCGAGCGCACCGTCGTTCGTGAGAAGCAGCAAGCCCTCGCTCGCCCAGTCGAGCCGGCCCACCGGGTACACTCTCCCTTTCACGCCACGAACCAGGTCCATAACGGTCGGGCGCCCTTCGGGATCGCTCACGGTCGTGACGTATCCCCTGGGCTTGTTGAGCGCAATGTAGGCATACCGCTCGCGGCCGTGCAGCAGTTTTCCGTCGACGCGGATATGGTCGCATTCGGGATCGGCCTTCGTTCCCAGTTCGGTGACGGTTTGCCCATTGACTTGCACGCGGCCGGAGGTGATGAGTTCTTCGGCTTTCCGGCGGGAGGCGATCCCAGCCGCGGCAATGATTTTCTGTAATCGCTCGGGGGGCATGGAATTCAGGGTATCAGACGGAAAGTCGACAGGAACGCCATGCCACCGGACGACCTGTAGTAACACTCCTTGCGGTGACGGTCATCAAGCCGCGGGGGTAGTCTTCTCCTCGGTATTCTCTTCGACGGCGATCGCGACTTCAGCGGTGTCATCGTCGGGCGACGATTCCGCAACCGGCTTGCTCTCCTCGACGCTTTCCGCGGCCGCCGCGTGTTCGGTCGGCGGTTCGGTCAGCAATTCGCCTGGAACGGGTGGAGTGCTTTCGGCTGATGAATCGTTCAACAACTCGCTCTGGAACGATTCCGCAATCAGCTTCTCGAACTCTTCCATGCTGGGCAATTCGCTGACATCTTTCAGTCCAAAACGGAGCAGGAATTCCTTGCTGGTTTTGTAGAGAATCGGGCGCCCGATGACCGCCTTGCGACCCGCCGTCGTGATCAGTTTGCGATCAAGCAATGTCGCGATCACGCCACTTGAGTCTACGCCGCGAATTTCACTGATCTCCGGCACGGTGACGGGCTGCTTGTACGCGATCACGGCCAGCGTTTCCAGCGCGGGAAGCGACAGCCGGATCGGGGGTTTCAGGCTTTTGGCAAACGCCCGGACAAGATCGTGCTGCTCAGGCTTCGTCGACATGCGATACCCGCCGGCCACCTGGCGGATTTCGACGCCATGATCGGAAGCCGCATAATCCGCGACAAGCTCTTCCAGCGTTGCGCGCACGCGAGACCGGACTTCGGCATCGTCGGCAGCGCCGGCAGCAACAACGCCGTCTTTCACCAGTTCCACGATGTGGTCAAACGTAATCGGTGTTTCCGTGGCGTAAACAATGGCTTCGAGTTGGGCTTTAAGACTCATAAATCGGTAGTCCGTGGTCGGTAGTCAGTAGTCAGCGTTACGAGCTACCGGCTACCGAATACCAACTGCCGTTTACCTCCAATCATCTCTTACTGCCGCCTGCTCCGTCATGACCTGGTCGAAATGTGCGTGCTTACGGACCAACACCTCTCCAAAGACGTGATCCTGCCGCACTTGAATCGCCTGCAGGCGAACGAGCTCGAGCATCGCCAGGAACATGCATACCAGCGCCTGTCGCGACTGCACATTGCGCAGCATCTGCTTCAGCCGGATGGGACGCTCCTCGATTGAGAGCCGGCGATGCAGGTACTGGATCATCTGCCCGACAGTGACGGTTTCTTCATCAACTTCCAGAATCGGCCGGTTACGCGCACGATCCAGGATCTGCTGGAAGGTCTTCACCAGATCAATGACGTCGGCGGCCAGCTCCGGCTCGGCGCCCTCAGCATCGATGAATTCCTTGAGTGCCGGGTTGCTGACCACTGCGTCTTCGATCTGCTGTTTCTGCAGCAGCATCTGGGCAGCCGACTTGAATTTCTCGTGTTCGAGCAGCCGGTTGACCAATTCCATGCGGGGATCTTCCTGGGCATTCGCCGGCGCCAGCGGATCGCGCGGCAACAGCATGCGCGATTTGATTTGAATCAGCACTGCCGCCATGTAGATAAATTCCGCGGCCACATTCACGTCGAGTTCCCGGATGCGCTCGACGTAGGCAAGATATTGCGCCGTGATTTTTCCGATCGGAATGTCGTAGATATTGACGTCCTGCTTGCGGATCAGATCGAGCAGCAGGTCGAGCGGGCCTTCGTAGAGCTCGCCGAGACTGACGGCAAACGGGAAATCGCTCTCTTCTTTTTGTGCCTTGAGGGGAGCCGACAGCGCGACCGGCCCAGAAACGGGCGGCGACGCCGAATCGGAATCGAGTTGCGGCATCTCCGTCACTTCGCGGAACCCCGTCCAGGTTCGTATTGCAGCGACATTCCCATCGAATCCCGAACCTCATCCATCGTCGCGCCCGCCACCTGGGCGGCGCGCGCCGTGCCGTCTTCCAGAATATCCCACGCCAGGCGCGGATTGTCTTCGTATTTCTTGCGCCGCTCCTGCATGGGATTGAGGATTTTCACCAATGCGTCGGCCGCCCAACCCTTGCATTCGATGCAGCCAATGCCGGCGGAGCGGCAGCCCACATTGACTTTCTCCATGGTCCCTTTGTCGCTGAATATTTTGTGCAAGTCGCCGACAGGGCAGACATCGGGATTCCCTTTATCGCTGCGCCGGATGCGCGCCGGATCGGTCACCATAGTCTTCAACTTCTGCCGCACCACCGGCTCGGGATCAGTGAGCATGATGGTATTGCCATACGACTTCGACATCTTGCGGCCATCGGTGCCGGGCAACTTCGCCGCCGGGGTGAGGAGAGCCTGCGGTTCGGGGAAAACGTCGCCCACCTTGCCGTGATAGAACCCGTTGAATCGCCGCGCAATCTCGCGGGTGAGTTCAACGTGCGCGACCTGGTCTTCGCCCACCGGGACGAAGTCGGCCTTGTAGATCATGATGTCTGCCGACTGCAGGACCGGATAGCCGAGGAATCCGTAGGTACCGAGATCCTTCTCCTTGATGTTCTCGCGCTGCTCCTTGTATGTCGGCACACGCTCCAGCCAACCGAGAGGCGTGATCATCGACAGCAGCAGGTGCAGTTCCGCATGGGCGGGAATGTGAGATTGGATGAACATCACACATTTCGCGGGATCGAGCCCGGCTGCCAGCCAGTCGAGGAGGACTTCGATCGAATTCTCTTTTACCCGCGACGTATCTGCGTAGTCGGTCGTCAACGCGTGCCAGTCGGCGATGAAGAAGAAGCAGTCGTACTGCTCCTGCATCCGGACCCAGTTTTCGAGTGCCCCGACGTAGTTGCCCAGGTGGAGTTTGCCGGTCGAGCGCATCCCGCTCAGGACGCGCTTTTTGTTCGTTGGAAGCGCCATGCAATGCGTTGGAAGCGAACGTTGATTCTAACAAAAGAACTGCGAGCTTCGAGCCACGAGCTGCGAGCAACCCTGGTAGCTCAAAGCTACGCTGCAATCTGACTCCACATTCTGCAATGGGATTTACTGCCCCGCCCGGACGGGCGAGACGATGAGCTGACCTGGGGCGCGCTTCTTGCCTTCGACCTTGTCGTGCTGATAGGTGAGCGCGAGAGCACCGTCGGACGATGCCGTTGCGCCGGCCAACTCCGCGGCCAAACCGCGATACGAGCGTCCCACTTCGTGGCTCTCCTGCAGAGCAACCGGATTGCCCCGGTCGATGGAGGGGCCGATCAACTGGAAATTGTTGGGAATTTTCCAGAGCACCTTGCAGTTGGTGGCCTTCTCGACGTCTTCATCGGTAAAGCCGGGGATCTTCTTATAGCGATTCAGTACGATGCGGAGGCGATCCCGTCCGGCGCCTTCCTGCAGGAAGGTCTGAATCCGGCCCGCGCTCCACAGCGATACTACATCCGTCTGCGCGACGAGCAGGACGGCGTTGGAAAGATCGCAGATCAGCTGCATCGTGGCGTCGAGCCGTCCGGAGCAGTCCACCACTACAAAGTTGTATTGGCTCACCAGCAGATCGAACAGCCGCGCCAGTTCCGAGGCCGTGGCTGCCGCACTATGCGGCTGCTGCGCGCCGGCGAGCAGACAGAGTCCGCCGCGGTAATGCGTCATCAGGCCGTCGAGCAGCGAGGTATCCATGCGATGGAGATTCTGCAGGGCATCGATCACGGTGAACTGCGGCCGCAGGTTCAATTGCAGAGCAGCGTGGCCGATGGGAGCGAAGTCCACCAGCACGACGCGCCCATGAGCCTGCTCGAGCGCGACAGCTGTGTTGACGGCCGTCGTCGTTGCTCCAACTCCGCCCTTGGCGTTCAGGAAACTGAAGACTCGCGCTTTGCCCGCGCTGCGCTGCGAGCGGCTCAGCGAAGCCGTGAAGCGGGTAAAGGCTTCGATCAGCGACTCGCGGCTCACGCCCCGGTCCAGAAACTCGCGCGCACCGGCGCGCATAGCAGCCACGATCGTGGTTGGCTGCGCCATCTCGCCGACCGCGAAGATGGTCACATCGCCGGCGGCGGCGTGAATCATCTCGATTGCGCGAATGGCCTTTTGCGGATTCTGCGGGTCAATATCAACCAACACCACTTCCGCCCGTTGATCCAGCATCTGCCGCAGTACAGAGTCGCCCGGTCCCATGGGGAAGCCCACATGGCTCAATACGATCCGAGCCATGTGCGTGCTCTCCACGCGGGCATTCAAAATGACGGACTGTTCTCGGTCCTCGGTCAGGAGGGCGGCGGCGATCCCGTGCATGAGTCGTTTCTCGCTATCCATGGTCATGCTACGAACTTCCTACACCGGGGCCAAATGACCTTCGTAATCGAAGGGAGACCTTAGACCGACTGGTAGGTTGGCAGCGGGCGTCCATTTTCGTCTGAAACCCCCACTGACTGCTGGATTACACGGCATTGTAAGGCAAATTCCAGGCTTTGGAAAGCCGTGCTACACGCCGGAATCCGCACTCTCAGCGGGGGGGCACGCCGGACCGTTCTTCCACGGAATCTGCCGCTGAGACTCGCGCGATCGCCGGAGCGACCTCACATTCGAGGGAGGGTAAATACTGATAAGAATCGAGTTGCACAGCAATCCCGCAGGTTGCGCCGGAAAGGGAGGAGGCTGTTCGCAGCACTCGCCCTCGCGCCCGCACGCGCATGCTTTCGCCCAGCGTGATCTCCGAGGGCATGGTGAACGTCAGTTCGACGACCGTACCTTCCCGGACCGAGGTATCGGCATACAGGAACAAGCCGCGACCGCTGACATCCTGTGCGTACCCGGGAATGCCGCGCCCTTCCACGTGAAGCGTCAGGGGTATATGCGATTGGAATCGCTGCCCACACCTGCGCTCAAGTTGAACGGAGTCTGTGCTCATGGTCGTTCCTTCCGGAGCGGGAGTTTAGGGGAGAGCCGCGGAGAATCTGTACTGTACTCCAGTCGCGCGGTGCTCGGGAAGTTACAAGTTGGTGACACTTCTGCGCTGTGGAAATTCGCCTGCAATGTAAACAGTCCGTCATCGCGCATCCCTCAACGAGTTGCTGTCATCCTTGAGATATGCCAAGGTCTAAAGAGTGGCCGAAGCGCAGAAATCCCACCTGAAACAGTCGAATGGGGAAGTTGCCTCCCCTTCGGTGTGGGCAGTTACCCTTCGCGCGCTTCGCCACCGCAATTTCCGGCTGTTCTTCAGCGGACAGATCGTCTCTTTAACCGGCACGTGGATGCAGAGTGTCGCTCAGGCGTGGCTTGTCTATCGCCTGACCGGCTCCTCGTTCCTGCTCGGGGCCGTCGGATTCGCCGGCCAGTTTCCGGTTTTTCTGGTCGCGCCCTTTGGCGGGATTGCCGCGGACCGTACCAACCGCCTGCGCCTGGTAATTGCGACCCAGACCGCGTCCATGATTCTGGCCGCGATCCTTGCCTGGTTGACGCTTACGCATCGGGTCGACAAGTGGGATGTCCTCATCCTGGCAGGACTTCTCGGGGTGGTGAACGCGTTTGACATTCCTGCTCGCCAATCGTTTCTGATCGACATGGTCGGCAAGGAAGACCTGATGAACGCGATTGCGCTGAATTCCTCGATGTTCAATGGGGCCCGCGTCGTAGGCCCTGCGGTGGCGGGAATTCTCGTCGCCAGGATCGGCGAAGGCTGGTGCTTCGCGGCAAACGCGATCAGCTACATCGCAGTCATTGCGGGGCTGATGATGATGAGGGTGGAGTGTCCACGGCGTTCCGACTCCGACTCCCCGCTCGCCGACATCGTTGCGGGCTTTCAATGGGTCTACAGGACGCGCATCATCCGCGCGCTGCTGGTGCTGCTGGGGTTGGTCAGCCTGGTCGGCATGCCCTACACCGTCCTCATGCCGATCTTTGCCGACAGAATCCTGCGCGGCGGCGCCAGAGGATTGGGGATTCTGATGGGTGCGACGGGAGTGGGCGCGTTGCTGGGAGCATTGACTCTCGCTTCGCGCACGGGTGTTAAGGGACTCGGGCGCCTCGTGGCCTGGAGCTGCGGGGCTTTTGGGGTCGGCCTGATTCTCTTTGGCTTGTCTCGCTGGTTCTGGGTTTCGACGGCTTTGCTTCTGCCGGTCGGCTACGCCATCATGCTGCAGATGGCGTGCTCGAACACGCTGATCCAGACCATGGTCCCCGATCAGCTGCGCGGCCGCGTGATGGCGCTCTACTCGATGATGTTCATGGGGATGGCCCCGTTCGGCGCCCTTTTCGGAGGAGCGTTGGCGGACCGTATCGGCGCTCCCCTCTCGGTCGCGATTGGCGGCGTCGCTTCCATTGTGGGAGCAATCTGGTTTGCGAGAGCGCTGCCGGCGTTCCGCATCGAAGCCCGCCGCTTGATCCTGGCGCAGGGATTGGCTGGAGGAGAACCAGCCCAGGAACTGGCCACAACGCAACCCGTGGAAGAGTGAAGGCACGCAACCACGCGGCACGATCACAAAGGACTTCGCGGGCTTCAACCGCGATCTAGCGACCGCGATCCGCAGTTCTACTGCGCTTCCTGCGACAGCACAGCTTCGTGCTCGAGATCGGGCCTTTCCGGACCGGCAGCGAGCGCCGCCTTCCCGTATTCGTGGCCTTTTTCGAAGGCTTTTAGGTTGAGTTCGCGGAAGCTCGCGGGAACGGAATCCGCCACTGCTTTGCGGACTGCGTCGGGATCAAGCAAGCGGGTCACGGCGGTGAAGAATCCAACCATCACAATGTTCAGCACCATGCGCTTGCCAAGTTCCTCGGCAAGGCGGGTTGCAGGCACGCTATAGATTTTCGTGTTGTGGGGCAGGTCCGCCACCCTCACCAGATCGCGCTCAATCAGGAGCGTGCCGCCATCCTTCAACTCCGGGGCAAACTTCGTGTACGCTTCCTGCGACATCACCACGAGCACGTCCGGCCGCGTCACGTAGGGATAGAGGACCGGCTTATCGGAGAGCACCAGCTGCGCGCTGCAGGCGCCGCCACGTGCCTCAGGACCGAAGTTTTGCGTCATCGTCGCAAATTCGCCCTGGTGGATCGATGCCGCCTTCCCCAGCACCTGGGCTGACAGGATGACTCCCTGGCCGCCGAATCCCGCGATACGAATCTCGGTTAGTGACATGAATCCTCCGCGCAGCCGCCGTCTTCACAGGCATAGCCTTGCTCGTCGTCGTAGTCTACGTACTTGTCGCCCAGGCTTTCGTGCATTTGCGCCTTCAACAGCGAGGCGTAGTCAGGACGATCGCGATCTACGAACTTGCCGACGATGATTTCGCCCTGCATCGTGAGCCCGACTTCACTGGTCGGCGCGCCATGCTTTGTCTTGCTCTTTTCCTTGTAATACTTCATCGTGTCGAGCGCGTCACCCAGCTTGTTGCGCCGCTGGTAGAGCGTCGGACACGGCGAGATCACTTCGATGAAGCTGAAGCCCTTCTTTTTGAAGGCCTCGCTGATTGACCGCGCCAATTGCCGTACGTGATACGTGGTCCAGCGTGCGACGTAGACGGCACCCGCCGCCTCGACGAGGTGGGGCAGGTTGAACGCGGGCTCGAAAGTGCCGTACGGAGAGGTCGAGGTCACAGCGCGTCCCGGCGTGGTGGGCGCGGTCTGCCCGCCGGTCATGGCATAAATCAGGTTATTGACGCAGATCACCTTCAAGTCGATATTGCGCCGCGCTGCGTGAATGAGGTGATTCCCACCGATCGCCGAGAGATCTCCATCGCCCGAGTACACGACGACGTTCAGCTTCGGATTGGCCAGTTTCATGCCCGTTGCGAACGGGATCGCCCGCCCGTGCGTCGTGTGGAACGAATCCAGCTTGACGTACCCGGCAACGCGCCCGGTGCAGCCAATGCCCGAGACCAGGGCAAGCGTCTTGAGGTCGATCTTCGATTCGATCAGCGCTTCAGCGAAACAGTTGACCGTCGTCCCAATGCCGCATCCCGGACACCAGATGTGCGGCATGCGGTCCGATCGCAGGAAGGGCTCGACAGGGTTGATTGGAGTAGGATTCACAAGCGTCGTCATCGTGCCGCCTCCTGAATCGCAGCCAGAATGTCTTCGGGACGATGAACGCTGCCTCCGGCGTGCGGTACCAGTACCGTCTTCGCTTTCCCGCCCGCGCATCGCTCCACCTCGCGCACCATCTGCCCGAGATTGAGTTCCGGCACTACAAACGCCTTCGTGCGCTCCGCCAGTTGGCGAATCTTCGCTTCGGGGAAAGGCCATACCGTGATCAGCCGCAACTTGCCAACCTTCAGCCCCCGGTCCCTTGCCGAGTCGATGGCGCGTTGCGCGACGCGAGATGTAATCCCGTAGGAAACGACGATGACATCGGCGTTCTGGGTTCCTTCTTCCTCGAACATCGCGATACGATCCGCCGCCGCGCGCACCTTATTCAGTAGCCGGTTCACCAGCTTCTGCTGGACCTGTGGCGTCATGTTCGGATAGCCACGTTCGTCGTGCGTCAGGCCAGTAACGTGGAAGCGGTAGCCTTCACCGGCATGCGCCATCTCCGGGACCATGTCGCCATTGGTGGCATAGGGCAGAAATTCTTCCACGGTCTTTTTCGTGTGCTTGCGCGGAACGACCTCAATCTGATCGGCCGGAGGGATAACTACCTTCTCGGTCATGTGCCCAACCACTTCGTCCATCATTAACATCACGGGCACGCGGAATTCTTCGGCCAGGTTGAACGCTTTTACAGTCAGGTCGAAGCATTCCTGCGGCGAGTTCGGGCAGAGCGCGATGATCTCGTAGTCGCCGTGCGATCCCCAGCGCGCCTGCATCATATCTGCCTGTGCGGGAAGCGTCGGCAGGCCGGTGGAAGGCCCTCCGCGCTGCACGTCGACGAACACGCACGGCGTCTCCGTCATCGCGGCGTAGCCGATGTGCTCCATCATCAGCGAGAAGCCCGGGCCGGAGGTCACGGTGAACGCCTTGGCTCCTCCCCAGACGCCGCCTTGCAACGCAATCGAGGCCGCCAGTTCATCTTCCATCTGGATGAAGCTCCCGCCGACGGTGGGAACCCGCGCGGCAAAGCGCTCGACGACTTCCGTGGAGGGCGTGATCGGATACCCGGCTGCAAATCGCGCTCCGGCCGCCAGCGCACCTTCGCAGCAGGCGTGATCGCCGTCGATGAAATGAGTACCCGTGAGAACTCCCCGCGGATCAGCCTTCATGTTTCACCTCATTGCCGTCGGCTTTCGGTACGGGCTTGGCTTCAGGAGTACGGTAACCGTAGATCGCAAAATCCGGACAGTACATGCCGCACAAGTCGCAGCCGCTGCACTTCTCCGGAGCGACGACATGCGGTGGATGATAGCCTTTGGAATTGAACGCCGAGGATAAAGCCAGGACTTTTGTAGGACAGAACTCCACGCAGAATCCGCACGCTTTACATCGCTCGACTACGATGGAAACACGCCCTTTCGCCACGATACCCCCAACGCACGGAGGCGGTAGGTGCCTCCGTAACACTAAAGAGCATTATGGATTTTCGGCATCGCAGCGGGGTGTGACGCGGGTCACGGAATCCTGTGAGGTGGACCACAGGGTCCGTCAGTCCCGTCCAGACTTATCCCTTTCTAATTGATCAACTTGCGTTGTTGCAGGAAGGTCCGAACAACCGCGGAAAGGTCACGGCGTTGTCCATCTACGGCGTAGTTCACCTGGCGCAGGTCTTCGTCGGAAATCGCGCCGGCGAGAGCATCCAAAGCTGCTTTGACCTCGGGATGCTCCCTTGCCATCGCCACGCGCATGACGGCTACGCCTTCGTACGGCGGGAAATAGTGGCGATCATCCTCAAGAACGAACAGGTCCAGGGCTGGAATCAAACCGTCTGTATTGTTTCCGGCGACGATGTCAACCTGATGTTCCTTCAACGCTCGCGTAATCAGTCCCAGATCCATGATGCGCGGCGCCTCGGCAAAATGCAGTCCGTATGCGGCAACCAGTCCCTTGTATCCATCGGGCCGTTCCATGAACTCGTAGCCGAATCCGGCGCGCCATTGCGGAGTGTAAGTGGCTGCTTGCGAAAGCGTGCGAAGTTTCAGCCGCCTCGCATCCTCGCCGCGAATCACGATCGCGAACGTATCGTCAAAACCCAACGGAGGGCTGAGCGTAAGCCCAAACTGGTTCTCGTATTTCTGCATTACGCGCCGATAGACCGCTTGCTTGTCTTGGCCCGGCTGTTCTTTCAGCACCGCTGTGAGCGCTGTCCCGGTGTATTCGGGATAAACATCAATCCGCCCCGCCACAATCGCCTGATGGCAAATGAACGTCCCCGCCAGATAGAAACGCCGTTCTACTTCGAGATGCGTGCGCGCTTCAATCATCTGCGCAAACATTTCGCCCAGCACCATGGATTCCGTGAAATTCTTGCTGCCGACGACGATGCGATTGCTGCGAGACGTGCAAGATGGGGTTGAAAGAAAAAGCAGGAGCAGGAGCACGAGCACTAAACAGTATGCGGCGCGTAGAGTCCGCGTCTCGCGGGCGACTTGTTGACGCATGCAGTATTCGGTAAGCATGGTTCCATCACGCGCGCGCATACAACATTCCTAACTTCCTCTCCAGTGCGCCCAGTCCAACATCTGCGGCGAGCGCGAGTACCGCGGCGGGCACCGCTCCCGCCAGGATTACCTGGTAATGCACCATCGAGAGGCCGCGGAAGATGAACTCTCCCAGTCCCCCCGCTCCAATCGCCGCCGCGATCGTAGCGAGGCCTATCGAGACCACGGTCGCGATGCGAATTCCTGCCACAATCACTCCGGAAGCGAGCGGCAACTCGACCTGCCACAAGAGCTGCTGATCTGTGAGCCCCATGGCTCGTCCCGCCTCGACCACCGCCGGATCGACATTGCGAATGCCCGCGTACGTGTTTCGGATCAGCGGGAGCAAGGCATAGAGTGTAAGCGCCAGGACGGCCATGCGCCCTCCGCGAGCGCCGATCCATGGCATGGGCAGTAGAAAACCGAACAAGGCGAGGGCCGGGATGGTTTGCAGCACATTGGCACTGCCCAGGACCAGTTTGCTGAGTTGCGGCTTGCGCGTAATCATGATGCCCAACGGGATCCCCAGCAGCACGGCAAACAAAATCGAAATCCCGACCAGTGTGATGTGCTCGATCGTCAGGTCAAGCACCTGCTGGCGGTTTGTGACCATGAAATGCCAGAAGTTCATCGCTCATCTCGTTCCGGCGCATCAGAAAAGGCCTCCACATAAGCGCGGACTAGAGGTTTCGTTGAGTGCGCGAACTCGGTTGTCGGAAGATCTTCGATCATCCGCCCCTCTTCCATCAGGGCAACGCGATCGCCAAGCACGAGAGCTTCGTGCAGATCGTGCGTCACAAAGATGACTGCCTTCTTGAGACGCTGCTGCAACGCGCGGAATTCCTTCTGGAGTTCGGCACGTGTGATCGGATCCAGCGCACCAAAAGGTTCGTCGAGAAGCAGAATCGGAGGGTCGGCCGCCAAAGCCCGCGCTACGCCAACGCGCTGCCGTTGTCCACCCGATAGCTGCGCCGGATAGCGCGACGCCAAGTCAGCGCTGAGGCCGACCAGCGACAGCATCTCTTCCACGCGCGCGCGCGTGCGCTCCCCAGGCCAGTTCTCGATGCGCGGGACAAGCCCGACATTGCGCGCAACCGTGAAATGCGGAAACAGCCCGCCTTCCTGGATGACGTACCCGATGCCTCGCCGCAGACGGATGGGATCCCAATCGGTTGTGCGCAGCCCATTTACGCGCACTTCGCCCGCCGTTGGTTCTAGCAGACGATTGACGAGTCGGAGTGTGGTCGTCTTGCCCGAACCGCTGCGTCCCAACAGCACCAGAGTCTCGCCTTGTCGGACCGAGAGCGTCAGATCGTGAACCAGATCGCGGCCACTCAGGCGAAAGGAGGCGTGATCAATGTCAATCGCGGGTCGTGGGTTGGAGGAAGTCATGGATCAGCGATTGATGTTCGTGCCGACGCCC
>DATIWL010000160.1:0-3055 GCA_035519435.1 Terriglobales bacterium | reverse complement strand
CATTCAATTTGCATAAGTCCCGCGTCCGTCGCGCCAGCGGCTTCCTTCTGACGGCTTTTTCGAACGCGACGCCTCACACATTCTTGCAGCCTTGAGCACTCATCCCCGGCGTCGCGTCCGAAAAAGCACTAGCGTCATCCGCCCAGTGAGTAACCTCCGGGATCAGCATGCCGGCCTCTGCATTTCGATTCGAGCTACAACGCGATAACTCCCGGATTTGTCAGCTTCTCGACCCCACGCCGGCTCTGTCGGCCTCGCACTCGACGATTGACTGAAACTTCCGCAGGACGTCTTGGGGAAGAGATGGCTTCTGATACATGCTCACCAGTTCGTTGACTCGGACGCGGGCCCGCGTGAAGGCGTCGCTCGGTGGCTCCGAACCCGGCGCGTTCCGATCGATGACAGGAGAGGGAAGATGCTGCTCCTGCCGAAAAAGCGCGCGCGTTTCCTTCAGCTTGAGAAATTCTCCGGAAAGCCCGGTTTGGGCGAACATAGCGGTGGCCATGGTCTCTCCGTGCATTTCAACGCCTCGCACCAAACGGTACGCCGAGGCAATCGACTCGGCATCGATGACCAGCTTTTCGACGCTGTGGCAGGCAAGAGATTCGAGCATGCCTGCTCCCGAGATCATGTTGATACCCGTGAGCGCTCCCAGCATCGCCGAGCGTGCGCTCTCCGCGCCGGCCTGGGCATCCACAAGCTTCGAGTCGGTCGCGACCAGATAACCGTGGGTCGGCAGGCCCAGATGCTTGCCGACTTCCGCGCACGCCATATTCAGCATGGCAGTTTCCACCGCGCCCATGGGCGCGCCTCCGGTACGCATGTCGAAGATGGCCGGAGCGCCGCCCCAGACAACGGGTGAGCCCGGTCCCGCAAGTTGATGCAGCGTGATGCCGGCGAGCACTTCGGCAGCGTGCTGCGTCACAGAACCTGCCAGCGTTACGGGAGCGGTACCGCCGGCCAGTGGCATAGAGACGATTTCCGCGGGCACGCCGGCGCGGGCCAGGTCGAGCAGGTTGTGCGACGCGAACTCCGACCAGTTCAACGGTGGGGAGGGACACACATCAAAGACCGCTCGCGGTTTCTTGCGCAAATTGTCTCGACTGCCGCTGTCGGCGGCGAGCAAGTCGATCATGCCTTGCAATCCGGCCGCGGAGAACGATCCCGTCACGACCGGCTTGTGAGAATGCTGCAGGACTACAAGCAACCGGTAGAGATCGCCGATCGCGCTGGGTTCGTCGTTGCACACTACGGCAGTGGACTGCGCCGCGAACTGCGGCAAGGTTTCCGTGACTTGGATGAGGCGCACCAGGTCGCGAGTCTCGGACGGCCGCGCTTCCAAGGTATCGGGATCGAGCATCTGCACGCAGCAGGAGCCAGGATCGAACTGCACGTCGTCGCCGCCATAATGAACGGCCTTCTCTCCCTGGCGGTTGTACAAGTAGAAGTCCTGTGGGGCCGATGCCAGGCAATTTCGCACCTGCCGCTCAGGGACACGCGCCACGCCATCATTAACTTCAACCCCCGCCGACCGCAATAGCGCGGCCACCGGCGCCGAGCCCACGCGAACTCCAGGGCTCATGAGCAGTTCGAACGCTTCGCACAGAATGCGTCCGATGAGTTCAGGCGTGAGCAGTTGAATTCTGGGTCTCATGCCTAAGCCGTTCCTTTGTTCATCACTTTGCCCATGAGATTCTTGGCCAGTTCGAGGGCACCGATGGCATTACGGGAGTAGCCGTCGGCGCCGATTTCAGCGGCCCACTTCTGGGTGACCGCGGCGCCGCCAATGATCGCTTTGACTCGCGGCCGCAACCCGTTTCTATCGAGCGCTTCGATCACGGCTTTCTGCCCGGCCATGGTCGTTGTCAGCAAGGCAGAAATGCCGACGATGTCGGCATCGACTTCTTTGGCCTTGGCAACGAATTGCTCGGGAGTCACACTGGTGCCCAAATCAAAGATCTGGAATCCGCTGGCGGAAAGGATTGTGGCGACGAGATTCTTGCCGATGTCGTGAATATCGCCTCGGGCAGTGCCGAGGATGATCTTACCCAGAGCCTCACGCTGCGAGCCGCGCTTCAGCATCTCCGGTTCAAGAATGTTGATGGCAGCCTTCATAGCCTCGGCCGACGCGAGCAGATCGGGCAGAAACAGTTGGCCGCAGCCGAATTGATCGCCAGCGAAGGTGATCCCTGCGGCAAATCCCTGGTTCACCGCCTCGAGCGGATCGACGCCGTTGGCCAACGCCTGCTTCGCCAATTCCGTGGCCGTATCAGACGCGCCGTCAATGATGCTTTGGCGCATCGCTTGGAAGAGTTGATCCGACAAAAGAGCCTCCCACACAGATTAGCCTTGGGGTCAGGCTGGCCAGGCAGGAATTGTACGCCGGCCCCGAGGCAAAAAACTGTGCCTCGCCGCACATCCCCGATTATTAAGTTCTTCAAGAAAGTATCGCGAAGAGTACCCAAGGTCTCTCTAGTTTGGCGCTCCCGCGTTCCGGGGACCATCTGTCCTTAAACTCTGCCAGAATCCCTCCACCACGCCGGACGTTCTCACCAACGCGGTGGGAAGTGATGGCCTTGCGCTCGAAAAGGGAAATCGTAAGTCCTGGTCCTGACTTAAGTTCGAAGGATGATCGCGACATCGCCTCGAGCCGGGTGTCCCTCGAAAGGTGACATGGCCTATGCCGCCCGCGCCGAGCGCTGGCTGAATATAATAGGGCGCGTTTAGTGCCAGAGGCTAGAGGCATGCGTGCGCGCAACTATGGTACCGCGAGCAAGGTACAGAGGATGCGACGATTCTGGACGTGTCGTCGGCGATCCGTCAGTAGTCCGGTCCCGCCATCACGAAGTTAGTACTGGGAAGTCGGCATGGCGCCACAATTCAGGTGGGTAGGGAAATGCGTGGCTCCATGCGCGTTTCTCGGGACCAATCCGGAGGCATTACTTCCGGATTGCCCGTCAGAACGAAGCCGCTGGCGCGGCGGACGCTGCCGCGTGGGTGATGTCGGCGTCCCTATTTTTTAGCTCGGGTAATTTGTGGGTCACAAGGAGGTGTC
>DATIWL010000159.1:0-2514 GCA_035519435.1 Terriglobales bacterium | reverse complement strand
GGTCAGCTTTTGAAGCAGCGCGGTCAGCATGCGTTTCAACTCCGTTGCCCGCTGCGACAGTTCCGCGTGATCCTTGGGTTTGATGAGCTTCAGGTCTTTGGCCAGCAGAAGGTGATACTCCAACTCGCTCGCCGATCCCATAGCGATCGAGCAAAACCGGGCGAGCTCGGCATCGCCGTTCCTTCCGCACCCTTCGGCGAGATTCGCCGGAATAGAAGCGCTGCATCGCCGCAGTTGGCTGGTCAATCCGTAGAGTTCTTCGCGCGGAAAGCCTGCTGTGATCTGATACACCGCCAAGGTCAACTGGTGCGACTTCTGCCAGACCTTCAGTTCATGGAAATCTTTCACGGGCCTCTCTGGATTTCCATGGGCCCTCCGTCCGATGATCATGGGTGTCGAGACCAGCACCGAAGGAGGACCGATGGAAACCTTCTGCAAGCTGTATGGCAGCCTGCTGGCTTTTGCATACCACTGTTTCGACCGCATCGTCATCCAGGGATACCTGCCGCTGCTGACACGACCGGAGCACATCGTCCATTTCTTCCGCGATGTCCACGGCATCTACCCCATCACCAAACAGGCTCTGGCCAAAAGGACTCGCGAATACCAGCAGTGGGTGGAGGCCTTTGCGCGCAATCACCGCATTCCCATCCAATGGCCCGACCCGGACATGAAGAAGAAAGACATGAGGAAGGAAGACTTCGTCCGGCCATACTGCCTCAGCATGGAACGCCGCCAACGTTTCGGCGTGTACTTCATCTTCAAAAGTCTGGAGCAGGGTCCTACCTTCCGTTCGGTACCGCCGAAATTTCCCACCGATGACCCGGATTACCGCATCCTCCACAGGAACCGGTCCCGGTACACGCATGACTACTTCTACATCCGCGATGAAGTTCTCGGCCCCATGGTGATGTGTGTCGGTTCCTTCCTGCCCTTCCAGACGACCTACTACCTCAACGGCCATCACTATATCGCCGGCGAACTCCAACGCCGCGGCGTCCGCTTCCGCAAGGACGATAATGCCTTCTTGTGGGTCTCCGACGTGGAGGCGCTACAGGCTGCCGCCGACCGCCTCAGCCCCGAGGTGATCCGCAAGCGCCTGGACTACTGGACGCTGGTGCTGGGTCCGAAGTTCTCCCAGAAAGACCGCGCCGCCATCCATCTGCGTCGCGACTATTCGCTGAACCAAGTCGAGTACTGCCGGAATTTTCTGTTCCGGTGTAATTTTCCAATCCATAAGATTTTCGAGCGCTCCTGTGAGCTGGGATTATTCCGCCTGACGGCTGACAAGATCACCCAGATCTTTGGCGTGCGGAAGCACAAGAGGATGCGCGGCAAGTTGCACAGCATGCTGGAAAAGCTCAACCACGGCCATCACGTGTTACGGATCTATTGCAAGAGCTTGCTGGCGCGGATGTACGAAAAGTTCGCCACCTTTCTCCGTTTGGAGATCTGCGTCAACCGGCTCAAGGATCTGGGGCTGAAAAAAGGTCTGGAGAATCTCGACGCCTTGCGCCAAAAGTTGGTCGCGGTGACGGATCGCCTAGCCAGCTTCGAGGCCGACCTGCTCAACGTGCATGTAGACTTTCCGCTGTTCCAGCGACTGGCTCTGCCGATCCCATCCGGCCGCAGCAAAATCCCGGGCATCAAGATCCAGGACACCCGAATGATGCGCCTGATGGAAGTTCTGCTGCACGGCGGCTCCCAACTCGCTGGCTGGCGGACGGCGCAGATCCATGAGGCCATCCGGGCCGCGTTTGATCTCCCCGCCGATGCCTACACCCTCACCCAACTCCGTTACGACCTGCGCAAGATGAGAGGTCATGGCCTTTTGGAGCGCGACGGCCAGAGGTATGCTTACAGGCTCACCGATAAAGGCAAGCGGGTCGCCGCCATGTTCGTCCTCTTCCATCAGCGCATCTGCGGCCCGCTGGCAAATTCCCTATTTCATCATCGACCGAAGAAAACCACCAACCCGCCCGCCAAAATCGAAACCGCCTATCACAGGGCCGATGCCGCCATTCAGAAGCTGGTGGATCTCTTCGCGGCATAGGCTCTTGGCAGTCTGGTCGCTGTCATGCCACACAAGCCCCCCCAGGTCCACCTCGCAAGCTGATCGCCAAAAGCTGACGGCTGAATGCTGAGTGCTGAAAGCTTGCCCCTCAACGGCGCTCACAAGGGCAAGTCTGAGAGACCAATTCTCAGATTTTGTGGGCTAGTATCTATCACCGGTGCGTATCGAACCACTGCGTCACGCGTCGCTGGTAAGCCTCGGGCTGCGTGGTGATCGAGGCGACGTGACCCGCTCCCGGTACTTCCCACAACTCGGTCGCGGTGGGATTGGCCGCGTGCAGTTCGCGCGAGTGCCGCGGCGGGATGTTGTCGTCGTTCGCGCCGTGGATGAGCAGGATCGGCGTGTGGGTGCCACGCACGGCATCGGCCGGCGACGCGCGCCAGAGGTTGACGCCGTAGCGCAGGCGCGCATAAATGAAGCCCAGGTGGATCACCGGCCAC
>DATIWL010000158.1:0-2870 GCA_035519435.1 Terriglobales bacterium | reverse complement strand
GGTCGCTCGCTCGGCTCAGGCCTTCAATTCCTTTTTCAGCTCGTTCAAGAACCGCCAGTCGGTATTCTGCGAGACCAACTGGTTCGGTTCGGACTTGATCATCCCGACTTCGTGCAAGCGCAGAGCGTGGAAGCGCAACGTGGCTTCCGGGTCCGCCTCGCGCCACCGGTTGTATGGAAGGCCCTTCATCACGTTGAGGCCGATCTGGTAGCGCGGTTCGTACAGCTTGTCCGAGAGAAACCGCGCGGCGCGCTGCGGGTCGGTGGCGCAGAGGTCAGCGGATTTCAGGATCGCCCGCAGCACGCGTTTCGTTGCCACCGGGTTACGTTGAGTGAACTCACGGTTGGCAGCGACCATGCAGCAGAAATATTGAGACCACGGCCGGTCCTCGGCCGTGTTGACGATGACATGACCGATCTTTCGCGCTCGCAGCTCTTCCGGTTCCTGGGCAAACCCAAGGAATGCGTCGGCCTTGCCTCCGGCGAAGAGCTCCATCGCGTTGCGCATGTTGTCACCGGCGATCCACTTGACGTCGTTCTGCGGATTGATGCCGACATACGCGAGCATGCTGGCGAGCAAGGTGTGATCGCCGCTCCCGAAATACCAGATCGACACGGTCTTGCCCTTGAGGTCTCGAATTGCGCGCACGCGCTCATTGGCGAAGAGCTCATAGCAGCCGCCGTGCACGCCGGCGAGCAAAACGATCGGCTTTCCGGCGTCCAGATGAGGAAGCAGACCGGGCGTGTCCCACATCGTGATGTCCCCCCGTCCTTCGGCCACTGCAAAGGGACCGTTCCTGCTTCCCAGTGGGAGATACTGCACGTCGGCGAAGCCGTCCATGCGCAGCAGCTCCTCCGCGAGATACATCGGCGCCGTGCAGATGGAGGGAGCATGAACGATGCGAATCCTACGAGTCTCAAGAGGCGGCTCGGCCGCGGCCGACTCACGATAGCGCGCGAGAAGGCTCGTTGCTGCCATGGCTGTGGCGCCCAAGACGAAGCGGCGGCGGCCTGCATCGGATAGCGGCAATCCGTTCATGTCTGTCCTCCTTGCGCGTGGGTGCAGGCAGTCTAATTACTGCCTGTCTTTTTGCTGATCGCTGAGATCGCGTAGAAATGCTTTTATCGCCTCGCCGATGGCCCAAGTTGCCTGAGGATCGGCGTTGCAGCAGATCAGGTGACCGGCAACCGAGTCGACTGGGAGCGCGTGCGCGTTTCGAATCGCTTTGACTTGAGCGTCGATGTGGTGTGGAAGGTGAAACTGATCTCGCGGGTTGTAGATGAATAAAGTCTTCGCCTTGATCGATCCGAGCGCTTTATTGACGTCGCCGTTGTACCCGGGAGTATCACCGACCCACCCTAGACCCCACGCCTGGGCTCGATAGTAAAGGTCTCGGGCGTCCTGTATGTCGAGGTAGTATTCGCCCCACGTATTGCGCCACTTCTGGTAGGCCTCCGGGGAATCGACGTACTGATCCCAATAGTCGCGCGTATAGAAGTACGGCACGAGGACGGACAGTGCGTTGGTCGCACATTGCTTGGGATTCTGGTCATAGTCGCCCCCGTTCCAGCCGGCGCAGGATTCGATGATCGACATCAGCCACGGTCCGAAGAAGAATCCCTGCGTACCCCACATTGCACCGCCGACGATGGGGAAAATTCCATCGACGAAATCCGGATAGCTCACCGCCAGCTGCACGCTATGGTCGGCGCCGGAAGAGATCCCGGTCACGGCAAGAAGATGACGAATGCCAAGCTGCCGCGTGAGCAGTTTGTACTGCGCATTGACCATGTCGCGTCCGTTGTATGGCGGGAAGCGCATTTTGAGTCCGCTGTTGCTCGGGCTGGTGGAGTGCTCGAACGTGGTCTGCGTATTGCCGAGCGCATCTGGACAGATGATGAAGTACTTCTCCGTGTCGAGCGGCCTGCCCGGTCCAATGAAGTGATCGAACTGATGATGGTTCGTTCCGAAGCCATGTTGGACCAGGATGGCGTTGTCCTTGGCGGCGTTCAGCCTGCCGTGCGTAACATAGGTCATCTTGAGGTCAGGAATAATGCCGCCGCCCTCGGTCTGGAAGTCGCCGAGGTTCGCGGTTTGATGCGGCGGCTGGTCCGGCCAGTGTGCAAGAACGCCTGAACTGTGTGCCAACAGCACGGCTGTAAGCGCGATCCAAGATCCCAATGTCCGCATCACCGTTCTCCTCGTGTGGCAATGTTGATCATTACCTGGGCGCAACCTCACGTTTTCAGCTCTTTCTTCAGCTCGTTCAAAAACCGCCAGTCGGTGCCCTGCGCCATGATCTTCTTGGGGGTGGATTTGATCATTCCCACTTCGTGGAGGCGCAGAGCATGGAAGCGCACGGTACTTTCCGGGTCAAAGGCACGCCAGACGGCGTACGGGACGTCTTTCATCACTTCCAGCGCGATCGGGTAACGAGACTCGTAGCCCTTGTCCACGATGTATCGAGCCGCTCGATCCGGTTCTTGCGCACAGATGTCGGCGGCCTTTAGAACGGCGCGCAACGCTCGTTTCGTGGCCACGGGATGCTTCGCCGTAAACTCGCGACGAGCCACGAGCATGCAGCAGAAATACTCCGACCACGGCCGATCTCGAGCTGTGTTGACGATCACCCGGCCGATGTGCTGTGCGCGCAACTGCTGAGGTTGAGGGGGGAATCCCAGGAACGCATCCGCGCGCCCCTCGACGAACAACTTCATTGTGGCCTCTTCGGTCTTCCCTTCCAGCCAGCGCACCTCCGCCCGCGGATCTATGCCGACGTATGCCAGCATGCTGGAGATAAAGATATGCTCGGCGTTTCCAAGTGCGGTAATCGCTACGCTCTTGCCTTTGAGGTCCCGGAATGAGCGGAC
>DATIWL010000157.1:0-23380 GCA_035519435.1 Terriglobales bacterium | reverse complement strand
GCAAGGAGCCGAACCATCGGGGATACATCCGAGTGAGCAGGTGGATGAATCGCGCAGGATTCGCCGGTTGCAGGTGATGATCAGCATGGTGATGTCGGTGATCAGCCAGGATCCGGACCTGACGGTGGAAGAAGCTGCCGAGATGGCTGCGGGTGCGCGGCGCGCCGCTCTGGCCATGTTTCCCGGGAAAGAACTCGCGTTTGACATCCTCTACAAGCCCCGGCTGCAGCGCGTGATGAACGAGAGGTTTCGGCTGCAGTAGGACAGTGATTCGTGGTTGGTGGCTAGTGATTGGTGCCCATCTGAAGTACTCCAACTTTCTTGACCCTTCCGTGCTGGTAACCTAGACTCCCCCGAGTGGGGGATTTCATGCGGAAACTGATCTGGATGTCGTGTGTCGTGCTGGGTCTGTGCGGGTTTGTTGCGGCCGACGAAGGCCATCACCACGAAGAGCTCACGGAGCAGCAACTGGGCACGGTGCACTTTTCGGTTTCGTGCTCGCCCGAAGTGCGAAAAGATTTCGAGAAAGGCGTGGCGCTGCTGCATTCCTTCTGGTACGAGGAGTCGGAGAAGACATTCCAGGAGATTCAGAAGCGCGATCCGAAATGCGCGATGGCATACTGGGGCGAGGGGATGAGCGAGTGGCACCAGCTCTGGAATCGTCCCGACAAGAAGACGATCAAGAAAGAACGCGGCGCGTTGAAGAAGGCTGAGAAATTGCACGCGCCGACCGAACGCGAACGGGATTACATCGCCGCGTTGAAGACCTTCTATTCCAATGACGGCAAAATGGACCACGAGCAGCGCGCGGCGGCATATTCAAGCGCGATGGAGAAGGTCTACCAGAAGTATCCGGACGACCATGAAGCCGCGGCGTTCTACGCTTTGTCGCTGCTGGCGTCGGAAGCGGATGGGGATACCACGTTCGCGAACCGGAAGAAGGCGGGCGCGGTGCTGGGCAAGCTGTTTGACGAGGAGCCGAACCATCCCGGAGTGGCGCACTACCTGATCCACGCCTACGACAAGCCGCAACTGGCGGAGCTGGGATTGCCGGCGGCGCGGCGTTACGCGCAGATCGCGCCATTTGCGCCGCACGCGGTGCATATGCCGTCGCACATTTTCGCGCGTGTCGGCGACTGGCAAGCGTCGATCGAGTCGAACAAGGCGTCGATCGAGGCGACACGCAAAAGCGCCGCGATGCACATGGGCGGCGCGGGACATCAGTTTCACGCCATGGACTTCCTGATCTACGCCTATCTCCAGAGCGGACGCGAAGCCGACGCCCAGAAAGTGATTGAAGAAGTCCGCAACATGCCCGAGATGCATATGGGAGACGACATGGATATGCAGGCGTTCGGGATGTCGAAATTTCCGGCGATGTATGCCCTCGAGCTGCACCACTGGCCGGAAGCGGGCGCGCTGCCGGTGATCGCCAAGGCGGATCCCGCCGACCGGGCATACACCTATTGGGCACGGGCCATGGGCAATGCGCGGAGCGGGAAATTCGCCGAGGCGAAGAAAGATCTCGCCGAGATCGATACGATCCGCAAGTCATACATCGCACAGAAGAAGAAGTATCCGGCGGAATGGGTGGAGATGATGCAGCAGGAGGCCTCGGCCTGGGTGCTGCATAGCGAGGGCAAGGATGATGAGGCCATCGCTTCGCTGAAGAAGATCGCCGATTACGAAGACAGTGTGGGTGAAGAGCAGACTTCCTTGCCGGCACGCGAGATTCTGGGTGACCTGCTGCTGGATTTGAAGCGGCCAGCAGAGGCGTTGGAGCAATACCGCGGCGACTTGAAGTTCAATCCGAAGCGCTTTAACGGACTCTACGGCGCGGCGCAAGCGGCGGAGATGGCCGGACAGTCCGGACAGGCCGCGGAATACTACGCAATGCTGGTGCAGACGTGCGCCGGGGGAAGCTCCGATCGTCCGGAGCTGAAGAAAGCCAAAGAGACGGCGGTGGCGCGGCAGTAGAAGCGAACCGGTTCAGATCGAGTCAGTATGCGGCCGGCGTTGCCGCCACCTGGACAGCAATCGGCTCCAGGTCGAGGCGGCGACGGGCTTCGTCGAGCATCGCTGCCGTGCGCGTCGCACCGCAGCGCGTGACGCCGAGAGTACGCACGCGCAGCAAGGCATCGAGGTCACGAACTCCTCCCGCGGCCTTGACCTGAACATAAGGCGGGGAATGCTTCCGCATGAGGATCAGATCGGCGTCGGTTGCGCCTGAAGAGGCATAACCGGTCGATGTCTTGACCCAATCAGCGCGAACTTCGGCACAGATTTCGCACAGGCGGATCTTCTGATCATCGTTGAGGTAGGCGTTTTCAAAGATGACCTTTACCTTCTGTCCCGCAGCGTGCGTGACTTCGACCACAGCACCGATGTCATTCTTCACGTAGGGCCAGTCGCCGCTCAGCACCTTGCTGATATTGACGACCATGTCCAACTCTTCGCCGCCGTCGGCGAGAGCCTGGCGAGTTTCAGCGGCTTTGATGGCGGTCGCGTGCACGCCGTGGGGGAAGCCAATGGTGGTACTAGCGCGGACATTGCTGCCCTTCAGGCGAGTGGCACAGTGCTTCAGCGCGTACGGCACGATGCAGACGCTGGCCACGTCGTAGGCAAGGGCCAGCTCGATCCCTTGTTCCAGGTCATCCCACTTGAGTGACGGGTTCAGCAGGGAGTGGTCGATCATCTTCGCGATATCGGAATAGGAATAATCCAGGGGCATAGGAATCCCTTTCGGCACATGCAGTCTATTCGCTTTGAGCAGCAATTTGCTATCGTCGTTGGCATGTCCCGATATCATTTCGTCCTCGCAAGGACATTCCTCGTTCTCACTGCCCTTCTGCTCTACGCCGTTCAAGCTTTCTCAAAAGCCAGCGCGCCTCTTGGGAAGCCAGGGCCGATCTACCTCGACAAAGAGGGCAAGAGATGGGTCGAAACGACATTGAAGAAGATGTCGACCGAAGAAAAAGTCGGTCAGGTCTTCATGATCTGGACGCGTGTCGTATTCATGAACGACGCCGATCCCACCTGGACCGAACTGCGCGACAACGTACGCAAGTATCACATCGGATCGCTGGCGATGAGCGTGCCCATGGACGGCGCGGTCCTGCTGCGCAATCAGCCTTTTGAAGCGGCGGAATTGCTGAACCGGCTGCAGAGGTCGTCCAAGTTGCCGCTGATTTTTGCCGCCGATTTTGAGCGCGGCGTCTCCATGCGGCTGTATGGCGCGACCGTGTTCCCGCACGCGATGGCATTCGGCGCCGTCGGAAAGCCGGAAGAGGCGGAACAGTTCGGATACATCACTGCGATTGAAGCCCGCGCCATCGGGGTGCACTGGAACTTCTTTCCCGACGCCGATGTGAATTCGAACCCGGCGAATCCCATCATCAACACGCGGTCATTTGGGGAGGATCCGACCCAGGTGGGAGAACTGGTGGCGGCCTACATCAAGGGCGCACATAAAGGCGGGCTGCTGACGACGGTGAAACATTTTCCGGGGCACGGCGACACAGCGACGGACTCCCATCTCGGGGTGGCACAGGTCACGGGTGATCGGGAAAGGCTGGAATCGGTGGAATTACCGCCTTTCCGTCGCGGGATGGAGGCCGGGGTGGACGCGGTCATGGTGGCGCACGTGAGCATACCAGCGCTTGAGCCCGATCCGAACCGTGTGGCGACGACTTCGTCCGCTATCGTCAGCGGCCTGCTCAGGAAACAGATGGGATTCAAGGGTGTCGTAGTGACGGACGCACTCGATATGGCCGGGTTAACGCGGCTGTACGCCAACGATATCGGACGGGCCGCGGTGGAGGCATTCAAGGCGGGCAACGACCTGCTATTGATCCCGGCCGATCTGGACGCAAGCTACCGAGCGATGATGAAGGCGGTAAAGAGCGGCGAGATTCGGCGGAGCAGGCTGGACGAATCTGTCCGTAAGATATTGGGACTAAAGGCTTCTGTTGGCTTGCAGAAGTCACGCTCGGTGAACCTGAGCAGCCTTCCGAGGATCATCGGCCGGCCGGAGAATCAGGCCTTCGGGCAACAGGTAGCCGACGAAGCCGTAACCCTAGTGCGGGACAACGGTCAGATCTTGCCCCTGCACGCGACCGTCACGGGAACCGCCACGCCGGGGCTTCCGTATCAACAGGGTGTGGAGGTGCGCAACCGGCTGGTCGCGGTGATCTTCAGCGACGACCTGCGCACCGATTCAGGACGCATGCTGGAACGACAAATTCTGTCGCGGGCGCCGGACGCGCACATAATTTATGTCGATCCACGTTCCGCCGCGGGGATGACTCCGGAAGCGCTGGCTGCGGTCGATCAGGCCGAACGCGTTGTGGCGGCGGTGTATGTAATTCCCAGCGCGGGACGGAAGACGACCGGTGCGGGCGGCAGTGTCGGAATGGCGGACGCGAGTGGCACGCTGCTGAACGCGATCCTGGAACACGCCGCGGCGCGCACAGCGGTGGTCGCGATGGGAAACCCGTATCTGGCGCAGGATTTTCCGAAGGTTCAGAATTACCTGTGCACGTTCTCGAATGCCACGGTGTCGGAGGTGGCAGCTGTGAAGGCGTTGTTCGGCGAGATTCCAACGCAGGGACACTTGCCGGTTACCATCCCGGGAGTCGCCGCTCGCGGCGACGGCCTGGCACGCCCCGTTCCAAGTTCAGGAGGCAGTCATGCTCAGCCGTAATCTGGTCATCAAGTTCGCTCCTGCCGCTCTGCTGGCCGCGCTGCTGGTTCTGCCCGGCTGCAGCATCAACGTGAAAGACAAGGGCAAAGAAGGCGAGAAGCGCGTCGACATCGAGACACCGATGGGCGGCATTCATGTCGACGCGCAGCCCGACGTTCGCGAAACCGGTCTATCGCTTTACGCGGGGGCGCGTCCCGCGAAGCAGGATAGCGGCGAAGACAAAAAGAGCGCGAACGTCAACATCAACGGTCCGGGCTTCATGTTGAAGGTGGTGGCGGCGGAGTTCGAGTCCGATGACGCGCCGGAGAAGATCATCGCGTACTACGACAAGGAACTGCAGAAATTCGGCAAACCGATCGAATGCCACGGAAAGTGGAACGGTGGCGACGTGAACGTCGAAAAAGGCGGCAAAGACGATCACAAGCCAGTGACCTGCAGATCCGGTGAAAGCGGAGACACGGTCGAGCTCAAGGTGGGTACGGAAGACAACCAACATATCGTGGCGGTCAAGCCGGATGGCAAAGGCACACATTTCGCGCTGGTCTATGTGCGGACGCGTTCGGAAAAGGGCGACACGATCTAAGACTTCGGCCGCCGGACAAGCCAGAACGGCAGGCACTATCTCCTCACGCACGAGCATCTTAGCGGGATGCTCGTGACTCTCGTTACATCTGCAAATGCCGTCCGGCCCTGTACCAGAGTATTGGGGCGGGCGGCGGAGTTTTTCCCGCAGTTTCTGGCATCGCGTTTACAATGTTCTGCAAGACCCATCGCGTCGATTCGGCATCCAATGGGTGTGTGGCTGGATATCTAGGACTTCTGATGAGAAAACTGTTGTGCCACTTTTGTTTACTGGCTCTTTGCGGGGCCCTGTTGCAGGCGCAGAATAAGCCCGTCCAACCCGCGGAAGCCGGGAGTTCAGGGACTGCTCCAGGGGCTCCGAAAGTGGACCGCGCGGCCGCCTATTATCACTTCGCGCTCGCGCACATGTACGAGGAGCAGGTCGCAACCTACGGCCGCAGCGAACTGGCCAACAAGGCCATTGAAGAATACCGAGCGGCGATTGACGCAGATCCGACTTCGGAATACCTGACCTCGGGGCTGGCGGAACTCTATGCGCGCACCGGGCGGATTCGTGACGCCGTTGTCGAGGCTCAAGACATCCTGAAGCGCGATCCGAACAACCTGGAAGCACGGCGCTTGCTGGGGCGAATCTACCTTCGGTCGCTGGGGGATGTGCAATCGGGGAGCGGCTCATCGAGTGTCCTAAAGCTGGCGATCGAGCAATACGAGCAGATCATCCGCCTGCAACCCAACAGCATGGACGATCACTTGCTGCTGGGACGGCTGTACCGGCTCAACAACGACCTGCAGAAGGCGGAGAACGAATTCAAGACTGCGGTGAGACTGGAGCCGGGCTCCGAAGAAGCGGTTACGACACTGGCCTACCTCTACAACGAGCTGGGAGATACGTCGAAGGCTACGCAGGTGCTGAGCTCGGTTCCGGACAGCTCCCGGTCGGCAAAGCTGTACTCGGCGTTGGGCTACACCTACGAACAACAGAAGCAGTACAAGAATGCGATTGAAGCCTACCGGCATGCGATCGAACTCGACCGCGACAATCTGGATGCGATCCGCGGGCTGGCGCAAAACCTGCTCAACGACGGGCAGGCCGACGCCGCGCTCGAGCAGTACAAGGTCATCGCGGATGCGAATCCGGAAGATGCGCAGACCTACGTGCGCATCGCCGAGATCTATCGCAAGCAGGGCAAGTACGATGCGGCGCTCGACAACCTGAAGAAAGCCGAGTCGATGGTGCAGGACTCGATCGAGGTCCCCTACAACATCGCGGCCATCTATCAGGCCCAGGGGCGCTTTGACGATGCGGCGCAGATTCTGAAGGACCTGCTGAAGAAATCCGAGAAGGCCGACAACAATTACACGCAGGGGGAGAAGAGCAATCGCGCGGTGTTCCTGGAACGTCTGGGGACCGTGTATCGCGATCAGGGAAGCAACCAGCAGGCGATTGAAACGTTCCGCGAAATGGCCGCGCTGGGTGGCGACGACAATGTCGAGCGGGGCTACCAGCAGATCATCGACACCTGGCGCGAAGCCAAAGAGTGGCAGAAGGCCACCGACGCCGCGAAAGAAGCGGCGCAGAAGCTGCCCAACAGCCGCGACTTGAAGATGGTGCTGGCAGCCCAGGAAGCGGATATGGGCAATCCCGACCCGGCGCTCAAGGAAGTGCGCGGCCTGTTGAAGGGCACGCCGGACGATCGCACCGTCTACATTACGCTGGCGCAGATGAATACACGGCTGAAGCGCTATCCCGACGCGGAGCAAGCGCTCGACAAAGCAGAACAGCTCTCGACCAAGGATGACGACAAGGAATATGTGTGGTTCCTGCGCGGTTCCACGTTCGAACGGCAGAAGCGTTACGCCGACGCGGAGACGGAATTCAAGAAGGTCATCACCAGCGATCCGCAGCACGCGATGGCGCTGAATTATCTCGGATATATGCTGGCCGACCAGAACATGAAGCTCGACGAGGCGCTGGCGTATATCAAGCGCGCGGTGGACATCGACCCCACGAATGGGGCGTACCTTGATTCGCTGGGTTGGGCCTACTTCCGCCTCGGGAAGTACGAACTGGCGGAAGAGAATCTCACCAAAGCCGCGCAGAAAATTAACACCGATCCAACGGTGCACGACCACCTCGGTGACCTCTATCAGAAGCTGGGCAAGCTCAAGCTGGCCGCCACGCACTGGGAACGCGCACTCGTTGAGTGGAACCGGACCATCGCCGCGGAAGTGGATCAGACCGATGTGGCGCGGGTGCAGAAGAAGCTCGACTCGGCCAAGGTGAAGCTGGCGAAGGAAGAGAAACAGTAGTCGGTAGCCGGTAATCTTCGGTGCCTTCTTATTTCGTGTCGATCCCGTCAGAACACTGAATCCAGGAACACCCTGGTCCTATAATCGCCGGGACGAGTCTTGACCGGCGATGCCGTCATGTCACGAGGGGCGACTCCCTCCTCCGAGTCAGGCTTGTCCCAGGCACTCTCCATGAACAAGAATATCGGCACGTTTCTGGCTATCTTCTGCTGCGTTTTTTCTGTCTTCTCCGGGCGGAGTTTTGCGAGTGAACTAAAAATTCTGACCAATCATCTCGGATACGAAACCCATGGGCCGAAGCACGCAGTGATCCTCGGGGCGGCGAGTGACCGGATTGCGTCGTGCGCGCTGAGGAGTGAAGCGGGTGACCGCGACGTTCCGACGGTCGAGCCTAAGAATGCGGGCCCCGTTCAAAAATGGCGCCACTGGAATTTCTGGACGCTCGACTTCGATTCTTTCGCGACTGAGGGCAAGTACTTCTTCGAATGCAAGACGGCGGGTGCGAGTGTTCGTTCGTTTCCCTTCCTGGTGCAGGATCATCTACTGGAGAGGGACACCGTTTCTGACGTCATCTACTACTTCAAATCGCAGCGCAGCTCGGGGGAGATGGACAAGGCCGACAGCCACCTGAAGTTTGACGGAAAGAAGCCGGGCACGGTCGACGCGCACGGCGGCTGGTGGGATGCGACTGGGGACTACGGCAAGCATTTTTCCCACTTGTCGTTTTCGACTTATTTCAATCCGCAGCAGATTCCGTTCACCGTGTACAGCATGTTGAAGAGCTACGAACAGATGAAGCGGCGCAACCTGCAAGGATTCACCCGGTACAAGGATCACCTGCTCGACGAAGCCATGTTCGGAGCGGACTATCTGATACGGATGAAAGTCCCAGCGGGATCTTTCTATCGGTCGGTGACAACCGGCAACGTGGACCAGACTCCGGCCGGGCGAAAGGTCGCCGGAGAGATGAAGAAATTCGGAATCGAGGGCGAGCCGGGCAAGGGCGCCCCGGAGATGGTGGAATCGGCCAACAGCGATCTTGAGTATGAAGTCAGTTATCGCTCCGGCGGGGGAATGGCGATTGCGGCGCTTGCCATGGCGAGTACATATCCTGTTTCCGGCGAGTATCGCAGTTCGGATTACCTCAAGGCCGCCGAAGACGCATTCGATTTTCTGGAAGCGAACAATCTGAAGCTGATTAACGACGGGAAAGAGAACATCGTCGACGATTACTGTGCCTTGGCGGCAGCAACCGAACTTTATCGAGCAACGCACAGCGCGAAGTACAAACAGGTCGCCGATCGCCGGGCGCAGCATCTGGTGGCACGGCAGATCACCGCGGGCGGGTATCAGAACTACTGGAGGGCGGACGACGGCACGCGCCCGTTCTTTCATGCTGCGGATGGAGGATTGCCGGTTGTGAGCCTGCTCTACTATGCCGAGATTGCTGATCCGGCGGTGCGCGGGCAGGTGCTGGAAACAGTCAAGAAATCGCTGGCGTATGAGCTGGCGATCACGGCGGAAGTGAATAACCCGTTCGGGTATAGCCGGGAATACGTGCAGGACAAGACCGGCTCGCGCCGCACCAGCTTCTTTTTCCCACACAACAGTGACGCAGCTCCGTGGTGGCAAGGCGAGAATGCACGGCTGGCATCGGTTGCGGCGGCAGCGCGGCTGGCGGCACTGGCGCTCCCGAACGACGCCGCATTTCGTCAACAACTGGAGATATTCGCCACCAGCCAGCTGAACTGGATTCTGGGCTTAAACCCGTTCGATTCGTGCATGTTGAACGGCGCGGGCCGGAATAATCCACCGTACATGTATTTCGATTCGTGGGAATTCACGAATGCTCCGGGAGGAATTTCGAACGGCATCACGAGCGGGTTCAAAGACGAGAGTGACATCGATTTTCTGCTGCCGTATCGGCAGACCGGCGCGGACAACGACTGGCGCTGGGGCGAACAGTGGCTGCCGCATGCGTCATGGTATTTGCTGGCGGCGTCAACCGGAGGCGATGCCGGGCAATGACAGGCGGTAAACTGGCATCTGGGTGCCGGCAACTGACTGCTGAATCCAAGCTCGGGAAATATGCCGTCCACGTGGAAGATTCCCGCGGACGGCGCCATCCTGAGCCCGCGCATCCTTACCGGAACGACTTCCAGCGCGACCGGGACCGGGTGATCCACTCGCGCGCGTTCCGGCGCCTGGAAGCCAAGACTCAGGTGTTCACGCGGCGATACTCCGATCATTTCCGCAACCGGCTGACACACACGATCGAAGTGTCACAGATCTCGCGCACGATTGCGGCACAGCTCGGGCTCAACAGCGATCTGGTGGAGGCTTTGGCGCTGGTGCATGACATCGGCCATCCTCCCTTCGGGCATGCGGGAGAAAAAGCTCTGGACGCGGCCATGCGAGAGCATGGTTTCTCGTTCGACCACAACCTGCATGCGCTGCGGATCGTCGAAGACTTTGAAGTGCGCTACGCGGCCTTTCGCGGACTGAATCTGACTTTCGAAGTCCGCGAGGGGATCATCAAGCACTCGCACCACTACAGGGCCGATGAACATCCGGAGCTTGGGGAATATCTGCTGGAGCAGCGTCCTCCGCTGGAAGCGCAGCTGATCGATCTGACGGACGAGATCGGGTATGACACGGCTGATCTTGATGACGGTTACGAAGCCCGGCTGTTGACGGTCGAGGAGATCGCCGACAGCGTCAACATCTTCGACCGCAGCTTACGTGAAGCGCGGGATTTGTATCCGAACGTGCCCGAGAAGCTGCTCTTCAATGAAGCTCTGAAACGAGTCTTCGACAGCCTCGTAAGCGATCTGATTACGAACACACAGTTGCGCGTGCAGCAGGCCGGCGCGGACTCCCTGGAGGCGGTACGCCGGAATCCGGAGCGGCTGGCAGCGTTCAGCCCGCCGATCGATCGCGAACGGAAGCTGCTCAAGCAGTTTCTCTACGAGAACCTCTACTTCAGTCCGGCGCTCGAAGGCGAGAAGGAGGATGCCGAGCGTATTGTCGGGGAGTTATTCGCGCACTGGATGGAAGAGCCCGAGGACCTGCCGAGGAGTTACCGCGAGAAATCGGAGCATGAGCCCCTGCCGCGGGTGATCTGCGACTACATCGCGGGGATGACGGATCCCTTCATTTATCAGCAGTATGAGAAGTACTGTCGCGAATAGACTGCACACTCCATGTGAGCCGATGTTATGCCTATTTTGGGAAATACACCCCTTCCATCACAGACCTCCACCAGTCGATAGGCGTCTAATACATTTGCCAGGAGTCGGCAGTCAGGAGGAACTTTCTGCAGGGAATGCGCGTAGATCTTATTATGCGGCGGCTTGGCGACAGCTTCGGCCAGGTCTTGGGCGCCATGTGGGCGCACAAGCTGCGCTCCTTCCTGACCATGTTCGGAATCGCATGGGGCGTCGGGTCGCTGCTGCTTCTGATTGGCCTGGGCGAAGGTTTTCGCGCGGGAACTGAAAAGAGCCTGGCTACCTTCGGCGAAGACTACATGCAGATCCTGAACGGCCGCGTTCCGGCCGTGGGCGGCAGCCAGCTTTCGTCGCGCCAGTACTACCTGGACTATCAGGACTATCTCGACATCCGCAACTCCCCTTACATCCGCAATGCCGCGCCGGTCATCTACCGAGGCGACCTGCGCCTGGTCAGCGAGTACGGGAGTAGCAATGGTTACGTGGATGGTTCGGAACCGCAGTTCTATGACATCCGCAACCAGCCGGTCGACCAGGGGCGCTGGCTGAGTTGGACCGACGAACGCGATCGCAACAACGTCTGCGTCATCGGCAAGGAATTCGTGCGCATCCTGTTTCCGGGGCACCCCGCCGTTGGCAGCCGAATCCTGATCAACGGCGTGCCCTTCCAGGTGATTGGGACCATCAAGAGCATTGGTCATGGCAACACCAATGACCAGAACATGCGTCTGGTCATGCCATACAGCACGATGGCAACGTATTTCCCGCTGAAAGGCGAAGGCAACGCAAAGGCGATCAAGTATGTTGCCTACCAGCCCATTGCCAGGGATCAACACGATCAAGCCAAAGACGCCGTTCACCGTATTGTGGCAAGAAATCACAATTTCGATCCGGATACGCCCGATGCGTTTGACGACATGGACACGATCGCCATCACCGAAATGGTCGGCAAGATTTCTGATGCGATGGATGCATTCCTGGGAGCTGTCGGCCTGGTGACGCTGGCTCTGGGAGCCATGGGCGTCGTGAACATCATGCTGGTGTCAGTCGCGGAGCGCACGCGCGAAATCGGCCTTCGGAAAGCTCTGGGCGCTACGCGGAAGAGCATCCTGTTCCAGTTCTTCCTGGAAGGGCTAATGCTCACGGCAATCAGCGGCGGTATTGGCGTGGCGGCGGCATATGGGATCACCAGGCTTTTCGGACTCGCGCCGCCGATCGATGGATTCGAATTGCCCCACATCTACCCGGCAAGCGCAATACTGGCTGCCGGAAGCCTGGCCGCGGCGGGCATTATCGCCGGACTGTATCCCGCACGGCGGGCGGCCTTGTTGACGCCGGTCGAAGCGCTTCGTCAGGAGTAATGCATGATCCGCCCGAAGGACGTATTCTCGCAGGCCTACGGTGCGCTCCGGCAAAACCGTCAGCGTACGGCGATTACGATGCTGGGCATGGCATGGGGCATCGCAACCGTGGTGCTACTGCTGGCGTACGGCACGGGATTTTCGACGGCGATCGTCAACATATTCCAGGCATACGCCAGCATGCAATCGGTGGGCGTTGTCGGCGGCCGAACGTCGATGCAGGCTGGAGGAAACAAAGCCGGTACCAACATCCGTTTGACCAACGACGACGTGGATCGTCTCGTGGCCAATGTGCCGCAAGTGACCCGCATCACCCAGGAATCGTTTCTCGAAGCTCTCATCAGCTACGAAGGGCGCTCGTATACCTGGCAGGTCGATGGCAGCACGCCCGTGCTGCCCGACATTCAGAACCTGCAGGTGGACGTCGGCCGTTTCTACAATGCCGAAGATTTGCAGCTGCGCGCCCGCGTCTGCGTGTTGGGCTCTGAAGCCAAAGAGAAACTGTTCTCCGGCCGCTATGCCCTGGGAGAGAGGGTTCGCATCAATGGCATTCCCTACGAGGTTGTGGGGGTATTGAAGCCGAGGCCGCAAGAAGGGGGCAGCCAGAACAGCATCAATCGCGTCGTCTACACTCCCTTTCCCACCTTGAGCGATTTCCGCGACACTCGCTATCCCGACATGATCTGGATGGATTTTCAGGGTTCCGACTATCAGGGGGTGACGAGGTCCATTCGGAACACGCTGGCGACGGCGCACAATTTCCGTCCCGACGATGAGCGCGCTCTGCGAGTGTTCGCTCTCATGGAACAATTGTCGCGATTCCGCATCATCAGCATGGCCCTGCAGGTCTTGCTCGCCTTCATCGGCGCGTTGACCCTGGGCATCGGCGGAGTCGGCCTGATGAACATCATGCTGGTAAGTGTGACGCAGCGAACGCGCGAGATCGGCGTCGAGAAAGCGCTGGGGGCACGGCGCTTTGACGTTCTCATGCAGTTTCTCTCCGAAGCGCTGGCCATTACATTCCTGGGAGGCCTGTTGGGCATTGTCCTCGCCTACCTCGTTTCGGTTTGCGCGGGCAACCTCACCTTTTACAGTTCGTTGGCGCAGCACGGAGAGATGGGCGATATTCGATTGATCATCTCGCCCTCGAGCGTGATTGTTTCCACCGCGATTCTGACGCTGGTCGGACTGATCAGCGGCATGATCCCGGCGATACGAGCGTCACGCCTCGATCCTATCGAGGCATTGCGGTACGAGTAGGGCCGGATCAAAGACGGCCTGTGCATTGCCCAGCCGCAAGGAGAGGCAAGTTGAGTCGAGTCAGCGTCCTTGCGGATCTCCTTTTGCCCAGGTTGCGTCATAATCAGCGGAAACCTCTGACTTAGGCCGGTTGTCTCAAGGATCAGGGACAGGAGGTCGATGGTGATCTACCCGCACGCCTTGTCACGGAAATTATTGTTACTGTTGCTGCTCTTGTCAGCGGTTGTGGCGGCCAGGCCGCAACAATCGTCCCAACCCGCCCAGAAGACCGCCAAGGACGATCCCGCCTGGTCCGAGGCGTACGAGCTGTTCAATCAGGGCAAGTTCGTCGACGCCATGCCGTTATTTGAGAAACTTGCGGCCGACTACCCTTCCGACATAGTCGTGCGGGAAGGATGGGCGTGGTGCGTTATGGAATATGCGGCCACGCTGCCGGACACCGGACAGCGGAAAAAGGCTCGCGTTCGAGCGCGCGAGATTGCTCAGCAAGCCAAGCAGCTGGGCGACAGCAGCCAACTGCTGCAATTGGTTCTGGAAATCCCAGAAGACGGGTCGGAGTCGGTTTTCTCGAGCCGCAAAGAAATTGACGACGCGATGAAGTCAGCCGAGGCGGACTTCGCTCGCGGCGACATGGACAAGGCGCGAGAAGGTTACCTACGAGTGCTCCTGATCGATCCGAATTATTACGAACCGGCGCTTTACATCGGCGATGTGTATTTCAAGCAGCATGTATATGGCAGTGCAGGGGAATGGTTCTCGCGCGCCATTCTGATCGATCCCAATCGTGAAACAGCCTACCGGTACTGGGGGGATGCACTGGTCGCAATGGGCAAAGATGAAGAGGCCCGTGCAAAGTTCATCGAAGCCATTGTCGCCGAGCCGTACAGCAACCGATCCTGGATCGGACTGACAAACTGGCTCAAGCGGAACAAGCTCGAACTGAATCGAGTGCAACTCAAAGAAGGTGCCGCCGTCTCACAGAAGGACGAGAACAATATCTCGATCACGATTGATGACAGTGGCTTCAAGAAGAAGAACGACCCCAATGGACTGGCGTGGATGACCTACGGGATGAGCAAGGCGTTGTGGCATGGCGACCGCTTCAAGAAAGAGTTCCCCAATGAGCCGAAGTATCGACACACGCTCAAGGAGGAGACAGATTCCCTCGGCGTGATGATTTCCGTGTTGAAGGAGCAGAAGGACTACAAGAAGAAATTCAAAGATCTGGATCCCTCGTTACAGGCGCTGATCAAGATCCAGGAAGAGGGATTCCTGGAGCCATTTGTCCTGCTCAACCGTGCCGATGCCGAGATCGCTCAGGACTATGAGCCCTATCGAGCCGCGAATCGCGACAAGATCCGCCGGTATCTCGATGAATTTGTTGTGCCCAAAGCGCCAGCGAGGGCGCCCTAGAGTTATTTTCCGTACGTGATCCGATACACCAGCCCGGCTTTGTCGTCGCTGATGTACATCGAGTCGTCGTCGGCCATGACGATGCCGACGGGGCGTCCCCAGCGCTTGCCCTCGGCGTCCTGCCAGCCGGTGATGAAGTCTTCAGCGCCACCGATGGGCTGGCCTTTGTCGTCGAGTTTCACGCGGATGACCTTGGCGCCGGTGGGTACACTGCGATTCCAGGATCCGTGGAAGGCCACGAAGATATTGTTGCGGTATTCGGTGGGGAGTGCCGTGCCTTCATAGAACGCGAGACCCAGCGGAGCGGAATGTGCTTGCATCTGGACTTTGGGGCGAATGACAGTCTCGCAGCGATTGTCGCCAGGCTTGGTGAAGTCACGATCGGGAATGCGGTCGCCATAGCAATAGGGCCAACCGGCATCATTTCCTCCAGCGCCGAGATCGTAGATTGTTTCGGGCGGAAGGTCGTCGCCGAGACGATCACGGCCGTTTACTGTCACCCAGACGGTGTCGGTCTTGGGGTTGACGGCCATTCCGACGGCGTTACGCAGGCCCTTGGTGAAGACCTTCATGCCGGAGCCATCAGGATTGAATTCCATCACGGTGGCGCGGCGCGGATCTTTCTCGATGCAGACGTTGCAGCTCGATCCGGCTGAGACATACATCTTGTCGCCGTGGAAGATCACAGTGCGGGTGGAGTGGCCGCCGCGTCCGGGAAGTTCTGCGAGCATTTTCGGATTAGAGGCATTGAGCGTGGACTCGTCCCAGTCCCAACTCCGCACCTTGTCGTTCTCGGCGATATAGAGCTTGCCTTTATAGAACGCCAGTCCATGCGGCTCGGTGAGGTTCGTAACGACATCGAGGGAACGTTCGGCTTTGCCGGTGTGTTTGGGATCGAGCAGGGCGACAACTTTTCCGTTGTCGGGCTCGCTGACGAGGAGTGCGCCGCCGGGACTGAAGACAAGCATGCGGGCGGAATCGGCCTGGGCAAAGATGGAGATATGAAATCCTTCGGGGAGTTTCAGGCGATTCAGATCGGAGTCTGAACTTTGGGCCCGAGTGCAAGTCGTTGTAGCTACGAGCAGGAGAAGGGGAAGCAGGCGTCGCATGTTGAGTGGATGAGGCAATTCGGCCTTAGGATGCTCGAATCCCGCCAGTCTGCGCGGCAGCAGTTTTTATATCAAATGCCGCCAAAATTACCGCCAAACCAGGGGCCGTCGAGCACCTGAGGACTGCAAGAGGAGTACAATAGACAGAAAATAAAGCAGTTGCACCGGAACTAAAAGCAAGGGATTTGGCACGTCACATGATCTTAGGGAAGCAGGCCCGGTGGTAGGGGCCAGGTTCCAGGGCATCCGACGCGTCAGCGAATGCCTCTAAGTCCCGACAAGAGTTGGTTAAGCAAAGACGCAATCAAAAAAGCGCTGAAGTGCGCTGGAGTGAGCCCCACTCCTACTTTTGGAGGAAGTACAAAATGAAGAACCGCATCTTAGTTGCGCTTGTGCTGGCCGGCATTCTGGTTGTTCCCGTATTCGCCCAGCAGAGCACCAGCACCTCCCAGACTCCGGCTGCCACCGACCAAGCAGCAGCTCCCAAGGCGGACAACGCCACCGGCAAGCCGGCGCTGCAGCCGGATACGCATGAAGGCTTCTGGGGAAAGCTGAACCCGTTCGCCCGCAAGAAATATGTGCAACGGCAGACTGCCCCAATCCGCGACCGCATCAACGAACTGGACGAACTGACCGCCGCCAACAGCAAGATGATCAAGGATGTGGATAGCCGCGCGCAGCAGGGAATCCAGCTGGCTTCGGCGAAGGCCAATGAAGCCGATCAGCATGCCATCGACGCCGGCAACAAGGCGACGGCAGCACAGCAGACCGCGCAGCAGGCTCATACCCGCCTGAATACAGTGGAGCAGGTCGTCACGAACATCGATCAGTACCAGGCTTCGACGCAGACGGAAATCCGCTTCAAGCCGGGTCAGACAGTACTCAGCAAGAACGCAAAGGACGCCCTCGATCAGATGGCGACGCCGCTGAAGAGCCAGCATGGCTACATCATCGAAGTGCAGGGTTTCTCGTCCGGTCACGGGCAGGCCGCGATCGCCAACTCGCAGAAGATGGCCGAGTCGGTGGTCCGCTACCTTGTTCTGAACCATGAGATCCCGGTCTACCGGATTTATCTGGTCGGCATGGGCAACGCCCCGACGCAGGCGACTGCGGGTGAGACCAAGCCGAAACGGATTACCGGCGGACGGGTCGAGATCAGCCTGTTGAAGAACAATCTGGAACAGCTCGCGGGCAACACGACCACTCCGGCACCGAGCACAGACCAGCAACAGCAGCCGAAATAAGCGGTCACTCCCCTTAGCAGAAAAAAGCCTCCCGCAAGGGAGGCTTTCTTATTTTAGCCAGATCTGTCGCGGCGCCAGCCTAGGATCGCAGTTTTACGAAATTTGCGTTTATGGCAGCAATCGACGGCGTTCCCGCCTGTCGCATCATCGTTTCCAATTCGCGGCGCAGAATCGTCAGAACGGCTTCGACTCCCGCCTGTCCGAACGCCGCCAGCCCCCAGCCCTGTGGCCTGCCAATTCCAACCGCGGCGGCGCCGAGCGCAAGCGCCTTAAACATGTCGGTGCCGCGACGGATGCCGCCATCGATGAGGACGGGAATCCGTCCCCTAACAGCGCTGACGATTTCTGGCAGGCACTCGATGGTCGGACGCAGAGTCTCTTCGCCCCGCCCTCCGTGATTGGAAACGACGATTCCGTCTGCTCCATGCTGGACCGCCAACTCCGCGTCTTCGCGTGTCACCAGGCCTTTAATGATCAGTTTCATGTGGGCCGTGTCTTTGAGCCGCTTGACGAAATCCCAAGTGAGACTCGAAGCGTACAAATGCGTGACCTTCGAAACGTCGATGCCGGTGAACATATTCTTTCTCGAGACGTACCCGGCGAACCCTTTTTCATGACATACGGAGCACTCGCGGTCATCGACGCGGCGGGAGCGTTCGAGCGTTTCGCGGTTGCTGTCGTCGTGCAGATCGACGGTGAACACCAGCACCGGGCTCCCCGCGGCTTCGGCTTTCCTGATCAAGGCACGCGTGACATTCCAATCGTCGGTGGTATAGAGCTGTTGCCACACCGGGGCTCCGCGCGCTTCTGTTACCTCGTCGATGGAGCAACTGGCGACCGTCGAGAGAATCTGGAGATGGTGCTTCTTCGCGGCGGCGCGCGCAACGGCGACCTCACCGTCGTCGTGAAATGCCTTCATAGCGCTGACGGGGCAGAGGAAAAGAGGCGTTTCCCACGAGGTGCCGAACAACTTCATGGACATATCCACCTTGTCGACATTGACCAGGCGGCGAGAGCGAACCTGGATGTGCTGATAGGCCTCGTGATTGGCGCGCACCGTGACATCGTCGTCCACGCCCGTAGCGAGATACGCAAAGTGAGCGGGTGGCAACGCCTTGCGCGCAAGCGGCTCGAATTCCATCACGTCGAGTGCTTTGTCGGCGCTGGTGATGAGGGACGGGTCACGGTCGTTACGTTCGACGGCGTCCATCAAGGCATCGAGCGCAGACCGTTTCAGTTCAAGAGGCCGGCTGCCGAGACTTTGCAAGAGTCCCGGTGCTGCCAGCAGAGGACTGGCGCCGAGATAGCGAAGAAATTTCCGTCGAGTCTTAGAATCTGATTGTGGCGCGCGCATTATCCTCCCTTTGCTGGGACGCATTCGCTGCCCGCGGGCAGGCGCGCCATTCTGCTATAGAGGTCATCATCCGTCAAGGCTCGGTTTCCCACAGAGCGACCCGTGCTATCTTCGGCGGATGGAGACGTTACGCTTTACGTACTACCCATCTCCCGTCGGCCGGTTGTTTCTGGCAGGGTCGGACAAGGGTTTGGTCCGGCTGGAATTTGAATCGCGCGTGCAGCGTCTCGCCGACGTGAGACTTCAGGAATCGGCAGTGGCGCTTGCGCCCTATCTGAGCGAACTGAGGGAGTACTTCGCCGGCGAGCGCCGCGAGTTCACTTTTGCTCTCGATCTGCGCGGAACGGATTTCCAGATGCGCTGCTGGAAGGCGCTGCTGGATATTCCCTATGGCGAGACCCGCACCTACGCCGACCTGGCGCGGGCAATTGGGCATCCGAATGCTTTCCGCGCGGTGGGAATGTCCAATAACCGGAATCCTATCGCCATAGTTGTGCCTTGCCACCGGGTGATTGCTTCCGATGGCTCCCTCTGCGGATATGGCGGCGGTCTTGACATCAAGCGCAAGCTGCTGACTCTGGAACAAGGCCATTTGGGTGCTTGTCTTCCCCTAGGAATCAGCGCATAATCCGCCCACGATTGGGGTGGGCTGATGCTGCCGCGGATCGAACATTCCGTGGTCGTGCCGGTTTCCAGAGAAGTGGCCTTCCAAGCGTTCCAGGACCTCGAACGGCTGCTTCATCGCGGAATCTACGAAGAAGTTTCGTGGGTTGATGGAGCGCCCTGGGGCGTAGGAAGCCGCGTCCGCTATGTCGTCTCCAAGCCAATCCAGGCTACGATCTCAGGGGTTGTCACCAGTTGCGATCCGCCGAACTTTGTCGCGATGTTGAATCACGCTCTCGGAGTGACGACGGAGCAACAGGTATGGTTCGCGGCCGCGGTCAAAGGCGGCACTCGTGTGCGAATGACCATGGATTTTGTCGGCAAGTCGACCGAACTGAGCGACAAGGAAGTGCGTGAGGCCATTTCGTTCTACACTCACGACGCGCTCGACAGCATGGGGGCGCTGTGCCGGCGGTGGCAATCGGCGTCAAGTTCCTAGCATAGGTGCCAGCCCCGAGTTTTCCCTGTACACTGTCGTGCCATGTCGAGGAAGAATTCCGCTGTCTTCACGGGCGTCTTTTTGTTGGCGTGCACGGTTTGTGGTTTTGGCCGCGTTCAAACCGGATTTCTCGATCGCGCCGTCAGCGTAGACGGAACTGCGTACCGCTATCAGGTTTACGTTCCGGTTGACTTCGCCACGCAGAAGAAATGGCCGGTGATTCTCTTCCTGCACGGGTCCGGCGAGCGTGGATCAGATGGACTGGTGCAGACCGACATTGGCATTGGGCACGCCATCCGCAGCAGGCGCGGCAAGGCTCCCTTCGTCGTCGTCATGCCGCAGTGCGGCGAGAACAAGAACTGGAACAATCCCGACATGCAGGCGCAGGCTCTGGCGGCGCTCGACGCCTCGATCAAGGAGTTCCACGGCGACAGGAATCGCATCTACCTGACCGGCCTTTCCATGGGCGGTTTCGGCACGTGGGACATCGCCGCGAAGTATCCCGGCCGGTTCGCCGCGCTGGTTCCCATCTGCGGCGGGCTGCGGATAAGCGGCGAGGCGAAGGCGCAGCCTGACGCCGCCGATCCCTATGCGGAAGTGGCCAAGCGCGTCGGCAAGACGCCGGTCTGGATTTTCCATGGCGAAGCGGACCAGTCCGTGCCGGTGGAGCAGTCGCGCCGCATGGCCGAAGCACTCAAGGCCGCCGGTGCGAACTACAAGTACACGGAATATCCCGGCGTGGGCCACAATTCGTGGGACCAAGCTTATGCCGAGCTAGAACTCGTGCCCTGGCTGCTAGCACAATCGCTGAAGAAATAGAGCTGTCAGCCCTCAGCTGTCAATTGTGAGCAGTGGGACATGCCAGTGACCCGTCACCCGGTGGTCGGTGACATTTTCCAGTTCATTGACGACTCCTTCCAAATCGCGCGCCGCCACCATCCGCAAGGCCAGCCTGTTCTATTTCGTGTTCGTGATGTTCTCGTACACGACAGGAGGCCCTTTTGGCCTGGAATCGATGGTGACGACCAGCGGGCCAGGGATGACGCTGCTTTACCTGCTCTTCCTTCCGCTGTTCTGGTGTATTCCGGTATCCCTCGTGTCGGCGGAATTGACCACTGCGATGCCGGTAGAAGGCGGCTTCTACCGCTGGACCCGCGCGGCGTTCGGCGATTTCTGGGGATTCATGGCGGGCTGGTGGAATTGGTCGGCGTCATTCCTGCTGGGCGGGACCTACGGCGTGCTCTTCGCCGACTACCTGACCAACTACTACTTCCCCGGCCTCACCGGCTTCAAGCACTGGCTGATGTCATTCGCTTTGATCGCCTTCATCACCTGGATCAATGTGCGCGGCATCCAGATGGTGGGCAAGGCAGCGACGATTCTCGAGGTCGCGATGTTCGTCCCGGTGATCTTGCTGATTGTCATCGGGCTGGCGAAGTGGCAGCACAATCCGTTCGTGCCGCTGGTACCGCCGGCACAGCCGTTCCATGCCGTCTTCGGGGTGGGACTGGCGCTCGGGTTGTGGCTGTACTCTGGATACGAACAGCTCTCAACCGTAGCGGAAGAAGTCGACAATCCGCAGCGCAGCTACCCGCTGGCGCTGGCGTTGGTGGTGCCGCTCTCGATCGCCACGTATTTTCTTCCCACGTTCGCCGGACTGGCCGCGCTCGGCAATTGGGGGGACTGGACCGACGGATATTTTTCGACCGCGGCTCGCCTGATCGGGGGACCATGGCTGGGAGCCCTGATGACGATCTCCGCCGTGGTCTGCAACGTCGCGTTGCTGAACAGCACCGTGCTTACCTCCACGCGCATGCCGTTTGCGATGGCCGAAGACGGCTACCTGCCGCCTTTTCTCACACGCAAACATCCGAAGTATGGAACGCCGGCAGTCGCGATTCTGATTTCGTCTGCGATTTATGCGCTGCTGGCAATTCATACGCTTGGGCAATTGATCAGCATCTACAACTGGCTGCGGGCCGCGACGACGGTGCTGACGGTGCTGTCAGTGTGGGGCATGAGGCGAAAATATCCCAACCTCGAGCGCGCGTTCCGTGTTCCCGGCGGAAGGCTGGGATTACTCTACGTGGTTGCGCTGCCGATTCTGATGACCTACGTCGCGCTGCGCTACAGCGATCCGGTCGGGATGCGATGGGGACCGTGGGCGCTGGCGGCGGGGCCGGTGGTGTATGTGGTGACGCAGTGGTTCGCAAAGCGGGCGGCGCGTAGGGCGCTTGACGCGATCGTCCGCGGAAAAGGGGTTTGAGGTGCGTTCGACATTCGCACAGCTGAGTGACCAGATTAGCCGGCGAGAACTATCGCCAGTCGAACTGACGAACGACTGCCTGGCACGCATCGAGAAGCTCAATCCAAAGCTCAATGCATTCATCACAGTTCTTTCCGATTTGGCGCTTGCCGATGCGCGGCGTGCAGAACAGGAAATTCAACGTGGGAATTACCGCGGACCGCTGCACGGAATTCCCATCGGGCTGAAGGACCTCATCGATACCGCCGGCGTGCGGACGACGGCGGCCAGCGCGCAGTATAAAGACCGGATTCCGGTTGAAGATGCTGAGGTTGTTCGGCGACTGAAGGCGGCGGGCGCGATCATCCTGGGCAAGCAGAACCTGCATGAGTTCGCCTACGGCGGCAGCTCGATGATCAGCAACTACGGCGAGATGCGGAATCCCTGGGATGAGTCGCGGATTACCGGAGGCAGTTCCGGCGGATCGGCAGCGAGTGTTGCTGCTGGGTTCGGCTGCGCGGCAATCGGCACGGACACGGCGGGATCGATCCGGCTGCCATCGGCTTACTGCGGGACCGTGGGATTGAAACCCACGTATGGGCGCGTGAGTGCTCGTGGTGTGGTGCCGCTGTCATGGTCGCTGGATCATGTGGGGCCAATCGCGGAGTCGGTGTACGGCGCGGCCGCTGTTTTGCAGGCGATAGCCGGATATGATGCTGCTGACCCCGCGAGCGCGGATGCTGCAGTGCCTGATTTTGTCGCGGCGCTTGACCGGCCGTTGCCGCGACTTCGCATCGGCGTTCCACGCAGTTTTTTCTTCGACGACCTGCATGCGGAGATAGGCGCTGCGGCCGAAGAGGCGATAGAAGTTTTCCGCGAGTTGCACGCTGAAATTCGCGATGTGGCGGTCGATGTGTATGCCGATCGAACACTCGCCACTGTCGAGGCCTACACGTTTCACGAGGAGATGATCGCGAATTCTCCGGAACTTTACCAGCCGGCCACGCTGGCGCGAATTCGGGCCGGGACGACGATTTCAGCCGCGGACGCGCTGCGTGCCCGGCGCGAGGTCGACAAGTCGCGGCATGGGATCCGCACCGTGTTCGAGAAAGTCGACCTGCTCCTTACACCGACCGTTCCTTTTCCGCCGCCTTCGATCGCAGAACTACGTGCCAACCCTGAGAATCTGCGTCCAACGGAAATTGTTCTGCTGCGCAACACGCGCCCGTTCAATGCGTGGGGAATTCCGGCGATTTCGATTCCCTGCGGATTCACCGGCGATGGCATGCCTATCGGTTTACAACTCGCCGCGGCACCGTGGCGGGAAGAGTTGGTACTGCAAGCGGGATACGCGTACGAGCAGGCGACGGTGTGGCACAAGGAGAAGCCGAACGGCTAACTTGCGTCCACGAATCAAGACCCGCTAAGGACAGCTTTCTTAATTTTGCGTCCCAGCCGTAGGGTCAAGGTC
>DATIWL010000156.1:0-17004 GCA_035519435.1 Terriglobales bacterium | reverse complement strand
CGCTGCGTCGGGAACAACAAGAAAATGTTCCGGGTCCTGTCGAAGAAAATCCCCACCCTCTCGCAGAGAACGCGAGAAGGGTGGGGCACCCAACTGAAGTCGTGTCCTCCCCACCGCCAGCTTTCCAATCCAGTTCTAGGCGTTTTGCGCCGGAGGGCGTCAAGCAGTCCAGTACGTTCGCCGCGCTGCGCATGGGACGCATATGGATGCTGGCAGGAGTCTACTTCGGGCTGAATACAGTTTCGTACGGCGTCAGCCTGTGGTTGCCGAAGATGATTCAGAGTTTGGCAGGGCTGACCAAACTTGAGATTGGTTTCCTGTCGGCGATCCCGTATATCGCGGCGGCGGTGGTCATGGTTCTGGTGGGCTTGCATTCGGACCGCACTGGCGAGCGCCGTTGGCACACGGCACTCCCGGCATTTGCAGGGGCGCTGGCTCTGACGGGCGCGGCATACTCGACTTCGGTTGCTCCATCGATCTGCCTGATCAGCATTGCCGTCCTGGGCGTGTTCTCGATGATGGGTCCGTTCTGGGCGATGCCCACGGGATTTCTTCCGGCGACGGCAGCCGCGGCCGGCATCGCCTTCATTAACTCGGTCGGGAATCTGGGCGGCTTCGCCGGCCCATGGGTGATTGGGCTCGTGCGAACATCCACAGGACAATTCCGTGGCGGCCTCTTGCTGGTAAGCGCGGCGCTCGGCGCGGCCGGCATGGTGGCGCTCCTGATTCGCGCGGGGAAAGAAGGGCGGGAGCTTACCGATCCCGCCTGAGCCCCCAAACCCTTAGAAAGCCTGTTCGTCCGCCGAAGGGCCGTAAAGCGCGGGCACGGGAACATCGAGCAGGCGCAGGTACATGGTGAGTTGTCCGCGATGGTGGATGGAATGATTCAGCACCATGCGGCGGAGCACCTCGGCGCGCGGGTGGCGGAAGAGTTCCTTTCCACCCATGAGCAAGGCCCAGGGCTTGGCATAGTCGGCTTCGGGAGTGGAAGCCAAGACAGTGCGGGCTTCCGCCTTATGTTTGTCGAAAAAGTCGAGGACTTCTTTGCGATTGGCGGGCTTGGGGGGCGTCCAGACGGGCGCGCCGGCAGGAGCAAGGTCAAGCGAGTCCCAGGTCAGGGTGACCACGGTCCAATAGGGCAGGTTGGCGAGGTGGCCGGCCATCCAGCCGAGCGTGCCGGACTTCGGATGCGGTTTCCAATCGAATTTCTCGTCGGGAATGCGCTCAAGCGTGCGACGGGTGTTGGCCATTTCCATATCGAACTCGGAAAGCAGAGATTCCTTCATGAATGCTCCTTGAATGCAATGAACATATAAAGCCTACGATACTCCACGGCGCGGGCATTTCCGGCCCCGGCAATATTTCTCCGTACGTTACAGTTTGGTTACAATAGCGTTTCCGCTCTCCCGCTCGGAGGCGTTGTCAGCCGCGAGAACTGCGTGTCCCAGGAAAACTCACAATCCGGCCGGAATCGCCCTGTCGCGCCAGTGTACTGGCGGGTGGAAGGGAGTCTGCTGGAGCTGACGACGACGCGTCCGATCGCGTTCTTTGCCTGGAACAGCCAGACGTTTGCCTCCCGCGGGCTGCGGCGGGGGCTGGTGCTGCTGTCGGCGGCGCTGCGTCCGTTGCTCTATGCCATCAACCGCAAGATGGCCACTCGGATCGTGCACTCGGTGCTGCGCGGTATTTCGCGCGACCGGCTCGACCTGCTCGGCGAAGAAGAATTCCAGTACAAACTGAAGCCGCTGCTGAAGCCGGAGGGTGTGCGGCAGCTGAAGGCGCTGCAGGAAACGGGCGCAGAAATCGTGCTCGTGAGCCAGGGGCTGGAGCAGGTGATGCGTCCACTGGCGCGGCATCTGGGTGTGAAGTGGATCATTGCCAACCGGCTGGAGTTTCGCGACGGCATTGCGACCGGGCGGCTGCTGGACCCGGTGATCCGGCCGCGCGGGATTCTGGCGCGCCTTCGCGAGGCTGGCGCGGATGGACGGCAGAGCCCGGCGCTCTGGGTGCGCGCTCTCGGGCTGCGTGGATTGAGAGCGCTGGAAGGCGCTGCGGTGCCAGCGGAACGGATCGTGCCTGTGCGCCGGCGTCCGATCGTTTACTTCGACGAGCACCGCCAGCGCGGCCCGCTTTCCATCCGACGAGCGCTGGGCGGGAAGCGGGTGATGCTGATCGGGGTCACCGGCTTTATCGGCAAGGTGTGGCTGGCGAACATGCTGCTCGGCCTGCCGGAGATCGGCAAGCTGTACCTGCTGATCCGGCGGCAGAAGTCGAATCCGGGGCAGAAGCGGTTCGAGAAGATGGTGGAAGACTCACCGGTCTTTGATCCACTATTTGAGCGGCATGGGGACGGGCTGGCGGAGTTTCTTGCCGAGAAGATTGAAGTGGTCGAGGGCGACGTGTCGCAGCCCGGTCTTGCGCTGGATCCAGACGTCGCGGCACGCCTGCAAAAAGAGTTGGACCTGATTGTCAACAGCTCGGGGTTGACGGATTTCAATCCCGATCTGCGGGATGCGCTGGCGGCGAACGTCGACTCGGCCTATCACCTGGTGGAGTTTGTTCGCGGATCGGATCACGGGGCGCTTCTACACCTTTCGACGTGCTACGTGGCGGGCCAGCGCGACGGAAGAGTGGGCGAGAAGGTGCGCCCGAACTCTACGCCGGCAGGCGTCGCCGATTTCGATGCAGAAAAAGAATGGCGGTCTCTGCACGATTTAGTCGAGTCGGCGGAGACGCAAGCCGAAGGTCCGCAGGTCACGGCAGAACTCACGCGACAGGCGCAAGGCAAAGAGCACGCCGCCAAGGATCTGCGCGGAACCGCGCTGGAGAATCAGATTCGCAAGAATCGAATCCGCTGGCTGAAGACGTACCTGACGGAAGCAGGCATTAAGCGGGCGCAGGAATTGGGTTGGCCGAACACCTACACCCTGACGAAAAGCCTGGCAGAGTCCCTGATTGCAAAGTATGGCGAGGGGCTGCCGATCGCCGTCGTGCGGCCGGCGATTGTCGAGACGTCGGTGGAGAAACCGTTCCGCGGCTGGAACGAGGGCATCAACACTTCTGCGTCACTCTCGTATCTGTTGGGGACGACCTTCCGGCAGCTGCCGTCGAACGAGCGCAAGCGGCTCGACATCATTCCTGTGGATTCGGTGTGCGCGGGAATGACGCTGATTGCGGCGGCGCTGGTGGAGCGCAGGCACGATCCGCTGTACCAGTTGGCGACGTCGGTGACGAATCCGTGCGACATGGGGCGCTGCATCGAGTTGACGTCGCTGGGACACCGAAAACATTACCGCGCACAGGAAGGGCTGGAGTACTGGCTGCGGTTGCGGCTGGATGCGATCCCGGTTTCCAAGGCGCGGTACAACCGGATGTCGGCACCGGCACAGAGAATGATCGTGAAGTCAATTCAGGCGATCATGTCGCCACTACCTGTGCCGAAGCCGCTGACAAAGACCGAACGCAGCCTGCAGCGGGTGGAAAAGCTGATCGAGCTGTTCGAGCCGTTCATCCTGCACAATGAGCATGACTTCATTGCCGACAATGTGGAGAAGCTGGCGTTCGCGCTTGTGCCGGAAGAGCGTGGGGCATTCGGATATTCCACGGCATCGATTGACTGGTGGGAGTACTGGATTGATATTCATATTCCCGCGCTGCGGCGGTGGACGTATCCTCTGATCGAGGGCCGGCCGCTGGAAGCGCGGGAGCCGCGAGCACTGCGGAAACCAGAGCCAGCGGCGGACAACGCCGAGCCGGTGAAAACCGGGACCAATGGTGGAACGTGGCAATATTCCTGACCGGGGCTACGGGGTATATCGGGGCGCACGTTGCCGCCAACCTGCTGGAGCGTCATGACTCAACGCTGAACCTGCTGGTGCGGGCGCGCGATCCGCGTGAAGCGGAAGTGCGGCTGTGGAACTCGATGCAGCTGCACATGCCGTTTCCGAAATTCTACGAACATCGGCAGGCGCGAATCCGGATCTTCCTCGGTGATCTGACCACACCGCATTTCGGCATGGGGCCAGACGATTATGACAAGCTGGTGCACACGACCGATTCGATCATTCACTGCGCGGCGTCGCTCAATCGCAAATCGGAAAAGAGCTGCCTGAACGTCAATCTGCGCGGGACGCTGGAGGTCATTCAGCTGGCGCGGTCGTCGCATCATTATCACGGCCTGCAGCGGTTCTCCGAAGTCAGCACGGTGGCGGTGGCGGGGAAGCGCAGCCATGAGGTCGTGACGGAAGACCGGTCGATCGAGTGGGAACGGTCGGACTACGATCCGTACGCGCGGACCAAGAAATTCTGCGAACATATGGTCCGACAATTGTTGCCGGAAGTGCCGATTACGGTGTTCCGGCCGAGCATCGTGCTCGGGGACAGCCGGCATCCGGAGACGACGCAGTTCGACATGGTGCGGGCATTCGTATTCCTGGCGGGACTGCGCGTGTTGCCGTTCCGGCCGGAGGACAAGATCGATATCGTGAACGTGGATTTTGTCGCGGATGCGATTGCCGATCTGCACATGAAGTCCGAACCCCTGCACGACATCTATCATCTTTCTTCCGGAAACGACTCGCAGACATTCCGTGAACTGACGACAGCTCTGTCGCAGGCGCAAGGAACGCGGCGGCCTTGGTTCATCCCGATCCTGGAAGGGCCGTTTACGAGCACGGTGAACATGCTCTCGAACCGCAAGGGACCGATTGGGCAGGCTGCGGTGCTGCTGAAAGTGTTCTTGCCCTACCTGCTGTGGAATACGGTGTTCGACAATACGCGCGTGACGACAGAACTCGGGCGGAAGCCGGCGCCGTTCTCGCAGTACAGCTATCCGCTGCTGAAGTTCAGCCGCGACCATGATTTCAGCTATCCGTACCAACCCTGGCCGGAAGGCGCAGGAGGTGCTGCCGCATGATGGATTTCGTGCTCGAGGCGTGGGTAGCCAGCATTATCGAAGGGAAAAAGGTGCAGTGGATGATGGGCCGGGGAGAGCCCTGGCAACCCGGACAAAAACTCAAGCTGCTGTTCGCCGGGTATAACGGGACACGGAACACCGGGTCGGATGTGCGCGTGGAAGAGATGTTGCGGCAGGTGCGGCGCATTCTTGGGCCGGAGAACGTCGATCTGACAATGATGACGTTCAACTTCGACCGCTCGCGAGGATATTTCGAAGGCACATCGCAGGTGCATCTGCCGGATATCTTCCCGCCGTTTCTGGCAAATGAAGTTCCGAAACATCATGGCGTGGTGGCGTGCGAAGGCTCAATGTTCAAGTCGAAGTTCGCGAACGCGCTGGCGACAATGATGATTGGGTCGCTGGGAATTGCGGCGGCACAGAACAAGCTGTCGGTCGGGTATGGCGCCGAGGCGGGGAAGATGGATCCGTTGATCGCGAAGATGTGCGGGCGGTATTGCCATCACTCGCTGGTGATTACGCGCAACGAAGAGTCGCGGAAGATTCTGCGTGAACTGGGAGTTCCGACTGAACTAGGGACAGACACGGCGTGGACGTTCGAGCCGCTGGGCGCGGAGTACGGACAAAAGGCGCTGCGCGATCTTGGGTGGGACGGCAAGACGCCGGTGCTGGCCGTGTGTCCGATCAATCCGTTTGAGTGGCCGGTGAAGGCGTCGGTGGGAAAGCTGGTTGTTCACAAAGTGACGGGCGCCTACAAGGAAAGCCACTACCGCGGCCCGTATTTTCACAACTCGGGACCGGAGGCGGACCGGGCCTATGAGCACTATCTGAGTTCGATTGCAAAAGCAGTGCGGGAGTTCCGTCAGAAGAAAAATGTGTTCGTGATCATGGTGGCGACCGAGCGGCTGGACGCGCGTCCGTGCAAGAAGATTTCGGAAAAGCTGGGCGGCGTGCCGGTGCTGACGTCGGAAGAGTACAACATGTACGAGCTGGTCAGTATTCTGCGGGCGTGCCACCTGATGGTGTCATCGCGCTATCACGGAATCGTGACGTCAATGCCGGCACTGGTGCCGTCGGCGGGAATTACGATGGACGAACGCATCCGCAACCTGATGGTGGAGCGGGGGCACAAAGAGCTGCTGATGAACGTGGATGATCCTGACCTGGCGGAGCGGACGCTGGCGGCGCTGGAGATTTTGGATCGTGAGGGCGAGCGGGTTGCCGACGGCATTGCACGGACGGTTGTGCGCAATCTAAAGGTGATGGCGCGCATGGGTGTGTACTTCGAAGAGGAAGTGCAGCGGAGGTATCCGGAGTTCCCGACACGGAAGGGCGAATGGGGCTGGGAGGATTACCTGCCGCCGATGAGCGACGGGCTGAAGCAGCTGGTGGCGGCCTACAGCTGAGCTTGGTTATCCCGGTACGGGTGGGAGTCGAGGCTACTTCGCTGCGCTCAGGATTTCGGCGCGGCTCAAACGCCGCGCAAGCGCCTCAACTTTGACTTTCAGGAACATCGCGTTGCTCGTTACTGCTTCGCTTGGATGACAACTTAGTAAAGAACATGACCTTTCTTCAACAAATCACCGCGAGCCTGGAGAAGAATCGCGATGTCGTAGTTCTACAGGAACTGCGCGATGGGCGCGTGATTTCGCTCACCGCGGGGCAACTGCTGGATCAGATTTTGACGGCGCGAGCGTATCTCCGTCGGCTACGTTTGAAAAGCGGCGACCGTTGCGCGCTGCTGGCGCATAACTCGATCCAGTGGGTGGCGATGGATCTGGCGATCATGGCGGAGGGCCTGATCGTAGTGCCGCTCTATGCGCGGCAGGCAGTGAGCGAACTGGTCACGATGATGAAGGACTGTTCGCCGGCACTGATCTGCTGCGGGGATCAGATTCTGGCGGATGCGGTGGTAAAGGAGTGGCCCGAAGCGCCGCCGCATTTCACGCTGGGACAGGTATTTGCAGGTTCGCGAGCGCCGCTTTCGGAAGCTGCGGTGGCGCTGCGCGAGAGCGATGTGGTGACGATCATCTATACATCGGGGACCTTGGGCGAAGCAAAGGGTGTCACGCTGACTGCAGGCAACATCACCCACATGCTCGGCTGCACGTCGGGGCGGCTGGATCAGCTGATGAAGCGGCCGCTGCGGCAGGACTCGGTGTTCCACTACCTGCCGTTCTGCTTTGCCGGGTCGTGGATCATGCTGCTGACGTGCCTGTTGCGGGGAAGCCGGCTGGCGCTGAATACGGATCTTGGCAAGCTTGCTTCAGACATGAGGTCAGCTGCACCCGATTACTTCCTGAATGTTCCGGCCCTGCTCGAACGCATGCGGAAGGCAGTGGATGAACAGCTCTGGCAGACCGGCGGGCTTGTGCGCACGGTGTACACCAGAGCGAAGGGCGCGTGGGCGCGGAAGCAGGAGGGTAAAAGCCGCGCTGGTGACGGAGTCTGGCTGGGTTTGGCGAACCGGCTAGTTTTTCCGACGATCCGGAAGAAAATGATTGGCACGAAACTGCGCGCGCTGATTTGCGGGTCGGCGCCGTTGAGCGTCGATACGCAGCTGTACTACTCGATGCTGGGGATTCAGGTGCTGCAGGTGTACGGGCTCACGGAGACGACGGCAATCTGCACGATGGACGATCCGGATGGAAGTGTCGTACCAGGGCGCGTCGGACCGGCGATTACGGGCGTCGAGATGAAACTCGGCGAAAATGAAGAGATCCTGGCGCGCGGGCCGAATATTTTTCCCGGATACTGGAACCGTCCGGCAGAGACGGCGAAGGTGCTGGTTGGTGACTGGTTTCACACGGGCGATCAGGGGGAAGTCGATGCGAACGGAAACTGGAAGATCGTTGGGCGCATCAAGAATCTGATTATCCTGGGTTCAGGACACAACATTGCACCGGAACCAATCGAAGAGAAGATCACCGAGAATCTGCCTGGGGCGGGCCAGGTTGTGCTTGTAGGAAACGCGCGCGGATACCTGGCGGCGTTGATCACGGGGCGTGTGAGCGGCGAGGCAGCGCAGGCCGCAATCGATTCGGCGAATGCGACTTTGCCGCACTATAAGCAGGTGCGGGCATATCACCTGGCAGGCGATCCGTTCACGATCGAGAACGGATTGTTGACCGCGAACGGGAAGTTGAAGAGAGACCTGATTTCGGAGCGGTTCGCGGGCGAGATCGAGGCAATGTACCGGGCGGCGAAGACGGCATGAAGGAATTCAAAGGGCAGACGCTGTCGTGGCAGATCGTGAACGGCGCGATTGAACTAGCGCTGCATCGCGATCCCTGCAACGAGATCGGCTCGCTCACACTGGAGGAGCTGGAGACGTTTACCAAGGCACTGCCGGATCTGTATCCCGTGGCGCATGCCCTGATCGTCCATTCGACGCAAAAGGCGGGTTTCTCGGCGGGCGCGGACCTGCGCGAGTTGTACGAAGGATCGCGCGGCATGCAGAAAGATGACGCGGTCCGGGGGGTGAGGGAGTTTCTTGGGCGCATTCACGGCGTGATGAACACACTGGACGCGGCGCCGTTGACAACGATTGCGGCGGTGCATGGGGTGACATTCGGCGGCGGGTTCGAGCTGGCCCTGGTGTGCGACATTATTATTGCGGACCGCATGGCGCGTTTCTGCTTTCCGGAACTGCGGCTGGGATTGATCCCGGGATTCGGCGGGATTCCGCGCCTGAAGCGGGATCTGGGGAATGCTGTGGTGCGCGACCTGCTGCTGACCGGGCGCAGCTTCAACGTCATGAAGGCGCAGCAAATCGGGCTGGTAAGCCAGATTGCCGCGGAAGGCGAGGCGTTGCGTGTGGCGCGGGGGACGGCCAGCCAAATCGGGAAGTTCGACCGCGCGACGACAATTGCGGCAAAGCGGTTCATGAAGCCGATTCCGTATGAGGAGTTGAAACGAGAGATCGAGATTTTCTGTGACCTGTTCAGCCGTCCCGCCGTCGAAGAAGGATTGAGAAAGTTCGTGGAGAATGAAGGGCCGGCACCCTACTTACCCTGAGCCGTGGATTAGTAGTTTGTGATCTGTAATTGGTAATTGAGAGGCGAAGCGATCTATGCCCACCACCGATTCCACACTCGACGAAGTTCTCAATTTGGCATCTGCGCACTTCAAGGTGCCCCGAGAGAAGTTGGCGCCCGACGACGACTTCTTCAAGACGCTCGGCATCGACAGCCTGCAGGCGCTCGACTTGCTCACGCGGCTTGAACACCATTTCCGTATCGAGTTGCCGGATTACGAACTGCAGGGCGTGTCGGACTTTAGGACGCTGGCGCAGCGAATCCAATCGAGGCTTTAAGCTAAATTGACGATGGTTGAATTTTGATTATTGATTGGGCAAAAGGGAGATTTTGGGTTTTGGCAATCAACAATCTACAATCGACAATCGTCAATTTCCTTCATGCTTGATCTCAACCAATATTCCAGCCTGGGCGCGGCGTTGCGGGATGCGCTCGAACGCTGGCCCAACGAAACCTGCCTGATCGAGGCAGACCGCGACCGCGAAAAGGTGCGGCTTACGTACTCGGACTTCCGCGAGATGGCGCGTCCGCTGTGCCGCGCGCTGCAGGATGCGGAGCTGAACACCGGGGATCGCGCTGCGATCATCATGACCAATCAGTCGAAATGGCTGATTACGGCGTATTCCGTTCTTTTTTGCGGCGGCGTGCTCGTACCTCTGGATTACAAGCTGACGGCGGCTGAGCATCTGCAGTTGCTGGTGCACTCCAGGGCGCGGTTCCTGATCGTCGAGTATTACTTGTGGCGGGCGATCGCCCAATCGCCGGAATTTTCCAAACTGACGACTCAGATCGTGCTGGTGACCGAAGCTCCTGCGGGCGTCGATTTGCACGGCGCATACCGCTGGGAAGAGTTCCGCAGGAAGGGTGAGCCGCAATTCGTAGCACGCGAGCGCGAGGATGCAGCATGCATCGTGTATTCGTCGGGGACGGGCGGCAGGCCCAAGGGCTGTGTGCTGACGCACGACAATTATCTGGAGCAGTGCCGCGCGCTGACGGCGTGGTATCCATTTTGGCCGGGCGTACGTTACCTGAGCATTTTGCCGACGAATCATGCCATCGATTTCATGGTGGGATTCATCGGGCCGTTTGTCTGCGGAGCCTGTGTTGTGCATCTGCGAACGCTGCGTCCGGAGTTCGTGCGCGATGCGTTCGTGCGCTACCGCATCACGTACGTGAGCCTGGTGCCGATGGTGCTCAAGAACCTGGAGCGCGGGCTGCGAGCCAAGTTTGACGAACTGCCGAAGGGGAAGCGCTGGATGTTGGACCGGCTGATCGGTATCAACAAGGCGCTTACGCGAGGACGCCTACGACTGGGCCTAAGCCGGCGGCTCCTGCCGCAAGTCCACAAAGCATTCGGCGGGGAATTGCGGGCGTTGATCGTCGGTGGAGCATTTTCAGATCCTGCGACGCTGCAATTTTTTTACGATCTCGGGATTCCAGTGGCGAACGGCTACGGACTGACTGAGGCGTGCACGGCAATCACGGTGAACGACCTCAAGCCGTTTCGCGCGGACACCGTCGGCAAGCCGCTGCCGGGCGTGGAGGTGCGGATTCTGAACCCGAATGCAGAGGGTGTTGGGGAAGTAGCCGTGAAAAGTCGTGCGGTAATGTCGCACTATCTCGAAGATCCGGAACTGACAGCGCAAACGATCGTTGACGGCTGGTTGTTGACGGGCGATCTGGGGAAGTTTGACGGGCGAGGGCATCTGCAACTGATGGGCCGGCAGAAGAACATGATCGTCACTGCCGGCGGGAAGAACATCTATCCCGAAGACATCGAGATGACGTTCGATGGATTGCCGGTGAAGGAATACTGCGTTTTCGCCGCCAACTATGTCTGGCCACAGAAGACCCTGGGCAGGGAGACGTTGGTGCTGGTACTGCGATTGGAGACGAACCAGCAATTCGACGATGCCCTGTGGGGACAGATTGTGGCGCGCAACCGGCGATTGCCTGATTTCAAGCGCGTTGGTGGATATCTGCTATGGGAGAAAGATTTTCCGCGGACCGCATCGTTGAAGATCAAACGCGGGGAGTTGGCCGAGCAGGTTGGGAAGGGCGTCGCGCGAGATGCGGTGGTGGAGATTTGAACAGCGAGTGGGCGGTGGTCAGGTGGCGGTAAGAATCAAAGACGTGATTTGTGATTAGTGGTTGGTGGCGGCTGCCAACTGTTATCCGAAGTGAGACCTGACACCTGACACCCTAGACCTGAGACGTGACCTGATGTTTCTAGCCATCATCAATCCGGCGGCGGGCGGCGGACGATGCCGCAAGCTGGTAGGGCCTGCGTTGGAGCGGCTTCGCGCCGGCGGAATCGAACTCGAGACGATCGAGACACATGCTCCGGGCGAGGCCACCCGCATTGCTCGCGAGGCGTACGCGCGCGGGCAGCGAGAATTTCTTGCCATCGGCGGCGACGGCACTTCGTATGAAGTGATAAATGGACTTTATCCGGATGCGCTCGCGGAGAATGTCGAGGGGAACATTCCCACGCTCGGTTTTCTGCCGTTGGGCACGGGGAACTCGTTTCTTCGTGATTTCGGCGATCAGGGAGTGGAACATGCGATGGAAGCCCTGCTCGCACGGCGGTCGCAACCGTGTGATGTGCTGCGGCTCATGCATCGCGAGGGCACGCTGCACTACATCAATCTGCTGAGCGTGGGGTTCTCGGCGGATGTCAACATTCTACGGCAGCGGCGATTCCAGAACGCGGGCACGCTGGGATATTGGGTCTCGATCTTTCTGGGGCTGGCACAGCTGAAGCGGCGGCCGTTCCCGGTGCGCGTGGCCGGGGAAGGAGAGTTCGACCGGCGTCCGTGCCTATTCCTCAGTTTCAACAACAGCAAGTTTACGGGTGGCACGATGATGATCGCCCCGGCCGCGGCAACGGATGATGGGCTGATTGACTTCATCCGCTGGGGGCCGATCGGACGCGCGGGTCTGGTGCGGAACCTGGGCGGTCTGTATGACGGAACGCATGTGAAGCATCGCCTGGCAGAGAGCAAGAAAGCGTCACGCATTGAGTTCGACCTAGATGGCCCGATCGACCTGATGGTTGACGGCGAGGCATTGACGCTGCATTGTGAGGCGATTGACGTGCTGCCGGGTGCGTTAAAGGTCGTGGTATAAGAAGGCATGTCGGAACAGAGACGGGAACGACAGAAGGAGCGGGAGGAGACATTGCAGCCCGCGAGCAATGATTGGGGGCGGATTGCGCTCTACACCCTTCTCATCGTGGCTGCCTTTGCGGCTGCGTACTATCTCGGCAAGCAGACCATGCGCAAACGCGAGCACAAGTACGATGCGTTTGCCCGCTGCCTGAAGGACCGGGGCGCGACCATGTACGGCGCCTACTGGTGTCCTCACTGCCAGGACCAGAAGAAGATGTTTGGTGCGTCATTCGAGTTTGCTCCGTACGTGGAGTGCGGTGTGCAGGGTGATACCCGCGCCCGGACCCAGGTTTGCCAGGACGCCGGCATCAAGCACTATCCTACCTGGCAGTTTCCTCCCACCGGAGAACGTGTGGAGCGCGTGTTTGAACTGGAAGAACTGAGCGAGCGTACGGGATGCCCACTGCCGTGAATTCCACCGTGACCCGACTCGTGAGCGTGGTCGCGATCCTGGCGGTTTGCGGGATCGCTGTGTCTTCCGTCTCTCTGCAACATCACTATGCGAAATCGAAGACGGAGTTCTGCGACATCGGCGACAGTTTCAACTGCGACCTCGTGAACCGCAGCGAATACTCGGAAATCCTGGGCATTCCGGTCGCTCTTGTTGGCATGCTCGGCTACGGGGCGATCGCGGGGCTTGCGACTGTGTACCGTGCGCGGCGCGAGACGCCACTCCTGATTTTGGGCGGAGCCGCGGCAGGCCTGGCGTTTGCGTTGTATCTCACCCACATCGAAGCGCGGGTGCTGGGCGTGTGGTGCATCATGTGCCTGAGTTCGCTGGGGCTGATTACGGCGATCACGGTCGTGGCCGGGGTGCTGTGGGCGAAGAGCCGAAAGGAAGATTTGTAATCGATCATCTGTAATTTGTAATTTTCACAAATTGCCGCGTACCTGTACGTTCCTACCACTCATGTCAGCGATCAAAATCAGAAAACAAGAAGCAGCATTGCCGGGCAAGCCTCTGGCGGGCGGGGAGCTGTGCGTGCACGAACTGCGTAGCCGAATTTTCCGCAACACGCGATGTCTGCGCGTATGGCTGCCGCCCGGATATGAGGAGACGGGCCGCACGCGCTATCCGGTGCTCTATCTGAATGATGGCCAGAACTTGTTCGAAGCGGAGACAGCTTTTGGAGGAGTGCCGTGGCGGGTAGGGGAATCGGCACAAGAACTGATCGCAGAAGGCAAGGTTGCGCCGTTGATCGTTGTGGGCGTCGACAATACGGGCAAAGACCGCATACGGGAGTACATTCCGTATCGCTCGGTCGACCCGCGAGTCGCGGAGCCGCTCGGGAAACGCTATCCGGATTTCATTGTGCGCGAGGTGATGCCGCTGATCGAGAAGCAGTATCGGGTTGCGAAGGGACCGGAACACACGGGTCTTGGGGGATCGTCGCTGGGCGGATTGATTACGCTCTATACACAATTGGCCGCGCCAGGAGTGTTTGGGCGATTGCTGATCGAGAGTCCGTCGTTGTTTGTGGCGAATGAGCGAATCCTTGACGAGTGCCGTGACTTCCGCGACTGGCCGTACCGAGTGTATGTCGCGATGGGAACGCAGGAAACGGGTAATCCTGCGAAGAATGAGCAGGTCATGGAGGACGTCCGGCGGCTGGAGAGGATTCTGCGAGCTGCGGGGCTGCGAAAATCGCGGCTCAGAATCTGGATTGAGGAAGGCGCGACACATGACGAAGCAGCGTGGGCGGCGCGGTTTCCAAAGGCGCTGGAGTTTCTGTTTGGAATTGCTGGCCGCTAGTCGGAGGTCGTTTTGGGCGGTAGAGCAGGGGATGCGCGGGGAAGCCCGGAGCCGAGCTCCGCAACCGGGGCGCGATGGTGTTGCCGGGATCGTATCAGGTGCGGCTCACGGTGGAAGGCAAAGCGCACACGGCTCCGCTGGAATTGAAAGCCGACCTGCGGGCCTGACGCCGACGCAGGAACTGCAAAGACAGAGCGAGCTGGCAAGCAAGATCGCAGGCGAGATCTCGAAGATTCACGAAGAAATCGCCAGGATCCGCAGCAACAGGAAGCGCGGGCGACGAAGGCGGCAGGAGAAGCGAACTAGTCCTGCTGCCAGCGTGGGCACGACGGGTTTCCGATAGAATGGCCGGGTGCCGGAAGCAAGATCGAACCCAGCCAGGACGCTGGCCCAGGTAGGGCTGTTCAGCGGGCTCTCGGAAGCTGAGCTGACATTCCTCGCACAACGCGCAGTGGCGCGCAAGTTTTCCGCCGGAGAGATGGTCTTCAGCGAAGGCGAGCCCTGTGCCGGCATGTACTTTGTCGAGAGCGGCCACATCCGTCTTTTTAAGACGTCGGCTGGCGGACGCGAGCAGGTGCTCAGCATCGAAGGGCCGGGCGGATCGGTAGCCGAGCTCCCCGTGTTCGACGGAGGCAACTACCCGGCCTCGGTTTCCGCCATTGAAGACTCCACACTGCTCTTCCTCAGCAAACAGGATTTCCAGGCCTTGTGCCTGACGCATCCTGAAGTCGCGCTCAAGGTGCTGCGCGTGATTGGAGCGCGCCTGCGCAAGCTGGTGGGAATCATCGAAGAGCTGTCGTTCACGACGGTGCGGCACCGGCTGGCAGCATTTCTCGTGAGACTGGCGAAGCGGGAAGGGACACGCGTGGCGGAGGGCATCGAGGTCACGCTACCTGCAAGCAATCAAGAACTCGCCTCACAGATCGGGACGGTGCGAGAACTGGTGTCGCGCAATCTGAGCCGCTTTCAGTCGGAGAAGTTCATTCAGATGGACGGCAGGCGCGTGGTGATTGTGGATTTCAAGGGGCTGGAGGGGGAGTTGGAAGACGGTAGTCAGGAGTCAGTGGTCAGGAGTCGGTAGTCAGAACCTTTCAGTGCGACCAAAGCCGTGCCCTCTCGGAACCAGCTCTTGAAAACAGTGCTAGCGGCTAACCACTATCCATCAACTTCTGCTCCTGTGACAAAAGTCATCGGCAGGGTCTTCTTGCTCTTCTAGATTCTTCTACGAGGCGCTTCAAGGCTGCCGGGAGAATCCGATGACATTGACCCTGACCAAGACGGTTCGCGAGTACGCGATTGAGACACCCCAGACAATCCCAGTTTTCGAGAAGCTGGGCATCGACTTCTGCTGCGGCGGGAACCGTCCGCTGGAAGAGGTGTGCGCATCTGCGAATCTGGACATCGAGGATGTGCTGAAGTCGCTGGAGAATGCTCTGGCCGCGCCTGCGGCGAAAAGTGCCAAAGAACTGCAGTCCGGGTCGCTGGCCGAATTGATCACGCACATCGAACAGACCCACCATGTGTTTGTGCGCCAGGAAATCCCGCAAATTGAAAAATTGTTGGAGAAGGTTCACGGAAAGCACGGGGCGAACCATCCGGAGCTCGGGCATATCCGCAGCGTGTTTCACGGGCTGGGTCAGGAACTGATGATGCACCTGATGAAAGAGGAGAACATCCTATTCCCGTACATCGAGCGGATGGAAGAGTCGGTGATGCAGCGCGAGCCGATTCTGCCGCCTCCGTTTGGCACGGTCGCCAATCCCGTGCGCATGATGGAGCATGAGCACGATTCCGCCGGGAACGCATTGAAGGCGCTGCGTGAAGCCAGCCATGAGTATCAGCCTCCGGCGGATGCCTGCACGAGCTTTCGCGCTCTCTACACCGAACTGGAGAACTTCGAGAAGGATCTGCACCAGCACATCCACCTGGAAAATAATGTGCTTTTCCCGAGGGCGCTCCAGATGGAGAATGGCAGCTAACAGATTAGGGAACGCTATTCAGGCGTTGTCGACGTGGGGTCGGCCTGCCCAAATTCATGCAAGAAAGAGGAACTATGACTCATAAGAAACTGTGGATCGCGCTTGCGATCGTGCTGGTGGCGTCGTTTTCCGTTCTGGGCGGAGTGGGAGCAAAACTGATCCATGGCGCACCGCCGATTCCGAAGGAAGTGGTGACGCAGGACGGACGCGTCGTCTTCACAGGCGAGACGATCCGTGACGGGCAAAATGTCTGGCAGTCGATCGGGGGCCAGGAAGTCGGCAGCATTTGGGGGCATGGGGCCTATGTCGCACCGGACTGGACAGCGGACTTTCTGCATCGTGAATGCGTGCTCATTCTCGACAGCTGGGCAAAAGATTCGGGTGCTGGATCGTATGCGGTACTGCCGGCCGAAACGCAGGCGGCATTGCGGGAGCGACTCCAGCTGCTGATGCGCCGCAACACATACGATGCGCAGGGCGACCGCATTATCCTCGATCCGGTGCAGGTATCGGCAATCGACCGGTTGACTGCTTACTACGGCGATGTCTTCACTGAAGGGCGAAATGAGTATGCGATTCCGCGTGGGGCGCTCACGAATCCGGATAAACTCCGGCAGATGAGTGCGTTCTTCTGGTGGACGGCCTGGGCGGCTTCGACGGAGCGTCCGGGGACCGACGTTACCTACACGCAGAACTGGCCGCATGAACCGCTGATTGGCAACGCGCCGACTGGCAACGCGGTGGTATGGAGCGTGATCAGTTTCGTGCTGCTGCTGGCGGGCATCGGAGGGATGGTGTGGTACTTCGCGTCGCAGGAACGCCAGGTTGCTCACGAACTCCTTCCCGGAAAGGACCCACTGCTGGGGTTGAATCCGACGCCATCGCAACGGGCAACGGTGAAGTACTTCTTCGTGGTGGCGGCGCTGTGGGTGGTACAGGTGGCGCTGGGAGCGATCACGGCACATTACGGCGTGGAGGGATCGAGTTTTTATGGCATTCCGCTGGATCGTTGGCTGCCTTACAGCATCGCCCGCACCTGGCACCTGCAGATCGGGATCTTCTGGATCGCGACATCGTGGCTGGCAACAGGGTTGTATGTCGCTCCTGCGGTGAGCGGGATCGAACCCAAGGGCCAGCGGCTGGGAGTGAA
>DATIWL010000155.1:0-23751 GCA_035519435.1 Terriglobales bacterium | reverse complement strand
TTTTCGGCGTTGGTCTGGTCGGTGGGAGCAACCTTCTTAGGCGGTCCCGCCGCACGCTCCCGACGTTCGCTCTGGGCGTGATTGTTGTGATTGTGGTTGTGCTCGTTGCGGCTGAGCGACGGCCGGATCAGCTTACGGTTGGCAAACCCTTCCTGATCGGTTTGTTCGGCTGGAACAGGGTCGAGAGTTTCTTTCATAGCTCACCACCTGCGCGCGGGGGCGGCAGAGAATGCCCACAACACTTGAAAACTGTGATTGTGGAGTCAGGTGTGACTTTAGTGAAACGTTATCATAGGGGCAATCGGATGACAATCTCTCAAGAGGGTACGGACCACCGGCCGTAACCGCGGTCAGCCCCATCCCGTTCAATCCGCGACGAAGTGATCGCGGGTCATCATCGCCGTAGTCATCCGACCGCGCTATTGCAGCCCGAAAAACTCCTCGACCTTCCTCAGATCGGTGGTGCGGGCATACCGCGGCAGGCTCTCCACGAACACTCGTCCGTATTGCTTCTTGAGGATGCGGTTATCGAGCAGGGCCAGCAACCCGCGGTCGTGCAGCGAGCGGATCAGGCGTCCGAAACCCTGTTTCAGGGTGATCACCGCACTCGGCACCTGATATTCGTAGAAGGCATTTCCACCACCATGATCGATAGCCTTCACCCGCGCCGCGACCACTGGGTCGCTCGGCACCGCGAAGGGCAACCGGTCGATGATCACGCAACTGAGCTGCTCGCCTTGCACATCCACACCCTGCCAGAACGACGATGTACCGAACAGCACCGCATTCGGAGTGATGCGGAACTCCTCGAGGAGCGCGGACTTTGGGGCGTCACCTTGCTTCAGCATCGGGAATTCCAGATACCCGAGCAGGCGCTCGTAAATTTCGTTCATCTGGGCGTAGCTGGTGAAGAGGACGAAGGCCCTGCCGCGCGTGATTTCGAGCAGGCGGCGGACGCGGTCGGACGCCTGCAGCCCAAACTGTGGCGTGCGTGGGTCGGGCAGATCGGGTGGGACATAGAGGATCGCCTGACTCTCGTAGTCAAAGTGCGAAGGCACGATCGATTCGCGCGTGTGATCAAGCCCGAGCCGTTGCCGGATGTACTCGAACCCGCCGCCGACTGCGAGCGTCGCCGAGGTCAGAATCGCGGTCTCCATCTTCGACCACAAGCATTCCCGCAGGATCTGCCCGACTTCGATTGGCGTGGCCTGCAGGAAGACGTTGGTGCGACCACCGTCCTTGACCGGTTCTTGAGTTCGGCTGGCTTTCGGCGGCCCGTCAAGTTGCCGGGTAATTCTTCCGCCACGTCCCCCGCGGCGCTCAATCCAGAAAACGGTGTTCGGGTTCTCGTTCTCCATGACGAAGCCGAGCTGGAAATCGAGCTGATTTGTCCGGCGTGCGATGGCAAAGATTTGGTCCGGCTTCTGTGGGAGCCGTTCGAGTTCAGCAACGATACGCCGGAGAGACTTGTGCAGTCCGTCGTATTCTTCGCCGTTTTCCTCGAGAAATTCGCGGCGTCCCTCGAAGGCGAAACGGCCTTCGTGTGCCGGAAGCAGAGAGAAGAACAACTGCGCATGGTCGCGCAGCGCCTTGATCGCACCGGACGTGCTTGGCGTGTACAGCTTCTCACGCTGGAGCAGCCCTTCCAGGTCACGCGCCAGCTCCTCGATTCGCGCATTACTTACCGAGACACCGAAGTAGTTTCCGGCAACATCTTCGAGCTCGTGAGCCTCGTCAAAGATCACTACGCCTGCCTCGGGCAGGACGCCGGCGTCGGGCGCATCTTCCGCCTCGAGTTTGACCGAGAGGTCGGCGAAGAAGAGGTGATGGTTCACGATGATGATGTCGCTTTCGGCGGCGTGTCGTCGCATCTCCGTGATGAAGCAGCGGTCGTACTCTTTGCACTTCTGGCCAAGGCAGGTGTCGGCGCGGGCGTCGAGCTTGTGCCAGAGGGCGCTCGCCTCGGGCAGTTCGGCGAGTTCGGAGCGGTCACCCGTGCGAGTGGTCTTTTCCCACGCCGCAATTGCGCGGAAGTGCTCGATTTCTTCCAGGCCGCTCAGCACGGGCTGGTCGGTGAGGTCGTAGAGCTTCTTGCGGCACAGATAGTTGTTGCGGCCCTTCATGTAGCAGACGGAGAGCTTGCCATCGTTGTCGCCTAGCAGCGCACGCTCGATGAAGGGAACGTCCTTGAAGAAAAGCTGCTCCTGCAGATTCTTGGTACCGGTGGAGATGATGACACGCTTGCCCGAGCGAATTACCGGTAGCAGATACGCCAGTGTTTTCCCGGTGCCGGTCCCAGCTTCGACGATCAGGTGGCGTTTCTCGGCAATCGCTTCTTCGACAGACTGGGCCATCTGCAGCTGCCCGCGGCGGAACTCATACGCAGGGTGCGTCTTCGAGAGCAGGCCGCCAGGGGAGAAAAACTGGTAGAGCGAGAAACCGGCATTCGTTGCAGGCACGGACTGAGAAGGGGGAACCACGGAGTCTCTATAATAACCAGTTTCAGGAAAGCGCCGAACCCGTGGTCAGTGGTCGGTGGTCAGTGGCCGGTGAAAATCAACATTCAAAAAGAACTGCTGGTAGCCATTGTCGGGCGCCCGAACGTCGGGAAGTCCACGCTCTTCAACCGCCTGACTGGCTCGCGCCGCGCCATCGTCGGCGACGAACCCGGCATCACCCGCGACCGCCTCTATGGCCAGGCCGAGTGGCGCGGGCGCGAATTTCGCGTGGTCGATACCGGCGGAATTATTCCCGAAGAAAAAGACCTGATTCCTGCGGAGATCTTTCGTCAGGCTCGCGTGGCTTTGGACGAGGCTGCCGCAATCATCTTGGTCGTCGATGCCCGAACGGAACTCGCCGGCCCGGATCACGAACTGGCTCGTCTGCTCCTGCGGACTGGCAAGCCGCTATTTCTCGCCGTGAACAAAATTGACAGCGACAAGCAGGAAGCGCTCGTCGGCGAGTTCCATGAGCTCGGGATCACGAACGTCTTTCCGGTTTCCGCCGAGCACGGACGGGGAGTAGATGATCTGCTGGACGCGGTCATTCTGGTGCTGCCAACAGAAATTAGAACCGCTGAGGACGCAGCGCCAAGCGGAGGAAAGTCGCGCCGCGAACGGCGAAAAGCAAACGACGAAGAGCAAACAGCGAACGACGAACAGCGAACGACGGACGGCGACTTCGCCGACAGCGAAATCCCAACGACCAACGACCAACGACCAACGACCGAGATCAGAGTCGCCATCATCGGCCATCCCAACGTCGGCAAATCGACGCTGCTCAACCAACTCACCGGTACTTCACGGGCGATTGTCTCGCCGATTCCAGGCACGACGCGTGACGCGGTCGATGAAGTCGTCGAGTACAACGGCCGGAAGATTCGCTTCATCGACACGGCCGGCATTCGCCGCAAGGGCAAGACAAAACTGATGGCGGAGAAGCTTTCCGTCGTCATGTCGCGCAAGCATCTTGAAGAGGCTGACATCGCGCTGTTCATGGTCGATGCCACGGAGGGCGTCAGCGGACTCGATGCTTCGATTGCCGGCTACGCCCACGAGAGCGGCCGGTCGGTGATCATCCTGGTGAACAAGTGGGACATGGTCATGAGCGGCGAAAAGCGCGCCATCAGCCAGTCGAAAGCGGCGCGAATCCAAGATGCCAGGCGGCCACAGGATCGGAAGCTCTACGAGGAGCGGCTGCGATACGGCCTGAAATTTCTGAACTACGCGCCGGTGCTGTTTATCTCGGCCGAGAACGGACGAGGTACCGACAAGATTCTCCCGCTGATCGAGCAAGTTGCCGCGGAGCGGCGCAAGCGGATTTCCACCGGCGAGATGAATCGGTTCCTGAAGCTGATTGATTTCGATCGCGCCTCGGTTCCCGCCAGCAAGCGCGTCAAGATCTACTACATGACGCAGGCTGCGGTCGCGCCGCCTACGTTCATTCTCTTCACCGATCGTTCGGTGAAGCTGCACTTTTCCTACGAGCGATTCCTGGAAAACCAGATCCGGCGCGCGTTTGGCTTCATGGGCACGCCGATCTGGATCAAGAACCGGGCGCGCTAGCATTTTGCCTTGCATGAAGGCGGGCAGAAATGCCCGCCCCGCTAGTAGTGAAACCTGTATTTCACCTGAACGCTGATCTCCCTAGGATTGGCAAAGTGCGTCCCGCCAAATGTGTTGCTGTTGTCGAGCAGGTAGTGGTGGTTGCCAAGGTTCAATCCGGCAACCCGCACGCTCCAGTTTTCACCGAACGACTTGCCCAGGGACAGGTCATAAGTCACGTGGGAGGGCAGATGAGCCGGGCCATCTCCATCGACGAACCCTGAGCCGTAGTTGACACCAAAATCAGCCCACGTTCGCCATGGCAAGGCGAGGTTCACGCCCGTCGCCATTGTGTCGCGCTGGTCGTGATCGAGGAAGCACAGCGGCTCCTCGCAGGACTCGTCGGTGACCAGGCCCCCTGTAATGCCACCGTTCCACTCGGCATACTGGTGAGAATAGGCAAATCGCCATTTGGCGCGACGGGCAAGCACCGCGGAGGATGCGCTCACTTCCCATCCACGAATGCGCGCGTGCTCGAGCGTCAGCGGGAAGAAGATGTTGGAATTGCCCAATGCATCATGATCGAAGAAATTCCTGGCGCCGGTGCGAAAGTTCGAGACGTCGAACGTCCAGCCCTTCAGGGGGATCGCCAGTCCAAATTCGTGCTGTTCGTCGCGCTCGCCGTGCAGAGGAAGGAACGAGCAGCCCTCTTCCTCGCCTCCTCCGCCACATTGCTCGATGAGTGGGCCTGAAACGGTCAGCAGCGGCGGCGCCTGGTAGTAGCGTCCGTAGAATGCGCGTGCCACCCACCCCAGCTTCGGGATGCGAACAGCAGCACCGATTCGGGGATCGGCGGCATTCTCGCTGACCGAACTGCCGAAGTGCGTTAGGCGAACGCCCCCGTTCAAAGTCAGCCACGCCGTCGGACGGTACTGGTCTTCAACAAAAACAGTTTCGACGTTTCCCCAGACCTTCAGTCGTTCGTTCAGGATCTCGCTTCCATCGGTTCCCATGATTCCGAAAAATTGATTGTCATGTGCTCCCCAGGCCTGGAGTCCCGCGCGGGCTGTGTGTTTGCCACGGTTGAGGGCGACCGAGGCAACTCCGCCCATGTAGTTCGAGCCGCGATCCGTGTCCGGAACTACAGCATCGGGATCAGGCTCGCCGATGTACCTCCCGGCGTAGTGGGCGCGATTGAAATGGTAGAAGGGAGACACGGTGGCGGAAACGCCGTTTCCGGACGTGTGAATCCAGGAGAAGTTGGCGAAAGCATCGCGCTCGTCGTCGACATCGCGTTTGAAGGCTGTGTCACCATCCGGATCGATTGGCACCTGGTAGTGATCGCCGCGGATGGAGGTCACGAGGCGCAGCTGATCGCTGGCGCTCTTGTTGAAGATGATCGACCCAAATCCGCCGAGGCCGGCGGCCTGATCGTTCAGCGCGCGTGTAGTCGGTGTTTCCAGGCCAAGGTCGGTGCGATAACCGGAAAAACTGCTGTAGTACGCCAGCCGTTCGCTGTGATCGCCGAAGCTGATCTGGTTGTCGGTGTTGTTGAAGCTCCCGTAGCTGGTGACCAGTTCGGCTTGCCGGTTGCGCTCGAATCCGGAACGGGTGACGACGTTGAACATTCCGTACGTGCGATCGCCGTATTCCGCGGTGAACCCGCCACGCTGTACTTCGAGATAATCGATGTCCGCGGGGTGAAACTGCGGTCCGACATTGGATGCGATATTCGTGTTCGGAACCGGCACACCGTCGAGCATCCAGGAAACCTGGTGGCCGCCGCGGATGTGAAGCTGGTCATGCACGAGATAAGCGCTGGGAACTGTGTTGGTGATCATGGCCAGCGAGTTCGACTGATCGGCGCCGGGGATCTGTGCGATCTCGGCGCGGCTCACCAGCGTTGCCGTTGTCGACGATGACGGATTCACCAGCATCGCCTGATCCGTCACTTCGACGGTCTCCGTTGCCTGTGCCACCTGGAGCGAGTAGTGAAGGCGAATATCCCGGCCGGAGCTAAGCGCCAGATGCTGCGCTTCTTTCCGGAATCCGGCGGCCTCCACCTCCACCGTATATTCGCCAACGGGAACCTTCTCGAAGACGAATTCCCCTGAGTCATTGCTGGTTGCCGTTTGCTCAAAGGCGGAATTCGCGGCGCGCAAACTCACTGTGGCGCCCCTGACAGGACGGTGCTGCGGATCATGGATCAACCCGCGAACAGTGCCCAAAATGGAAGCGAAGGCAAGGACTGTCGCCGTGCCTGCAAAAAACACGATCGCCACAACGCGCCGCGCCCCGGCGAGCCGTGGGATACACCTGGATCTATTCATTTTTCCTCGCAGCAGATCTCGCGCTCTGCGCGCAGTCGCATACGCATCCGGCGCAGAACGAACCGATTGAAAGGCAGGAGACGCGTGTCAGCGTCTCAGTTCGGAGTGTTTTCAGGCGAGGGGAGGAGCGCGGGCAGAATCGGCTTCGTTCAGGACGGCTGGAATAAGATCAGGCTCAGCCGCGAGAGGCGCGATTTCAGGTCTCTTCGCTGGATCCACTGAAAACTGGCGCTCTGCCTCAGCCCAGCGAAGCGTTGCCAATCCGCGGCAACAGGCATGATCGTCGCAGCAGCGGTTGATCGCGCGGAACGACGCTTCCGGAGATTGCGGCTCCGGCGCCATCGCCACGCCGTGATGGCATTCCATCGCGGGCCTTGCAGCCTGCCGTTGGCAGTGGGAGCCCATCGACTGCGAGGCGCGTGCCAGGGCCAGCGGCCCAAAGGCCGGGACCAGCATGACCAAGACCAGAAGCTTGGCAGTCCAACGATGCATAGAGTCAGCGATGCTCTTCGACCCCGCCGAAGAGCGCCCCACAGGTGCTGACAGGATAGCAGCGGCCGATGGTCAGTGAATAGTGGATAGTGATGACTGGGTTGATGTTGCCGCCGGAGACCCCGCAGACCGAAGGCCCCAATTACCAATCACCAGCCACGATCCGCTGGTTTACCATTTCCACATGCACGCAATGGCGGAACGGCTGCTCAAGACAATCCGAGCGAAAAGCTTCATCAAGCCCGGGGATCGCGTGGCCGCAGCGGTCTCCGGCGGCGCAGATTCGGTGGCGCTACTCTTTCTGCTCATCGATCTGCGGTCGGAACTTGGCATCGTGCTTTCAGCCGTACACGTCAACCACCGCCTGCGGGGAGACGAGTCCGACGGCGATCAGGCCTTTGTGGCAGCAATGGCCCAGGGCCTTGGGCTGGAAATCCATTGCTTCGATGCGCCGATCAGCGGAAAGACTGACTCCGGCGTCGAAGCGGCGGCGCGTGAATTGCGTTACGGGATATTCCGGACGTTCTCGCGCGACAAGTCTGTGCCCGTCATTGCCACCGCTCACACACTCGACGACCAGGCCGAAACCGTGCTGCTGCGTGCCCTGCGTGGGACCGGAATCGGAGGACTCGCGGGCATCCAGCCCCGGCTGACTCTGGAAGTACATGGAAAGGCCGTCGGCGAGGTCATTCGCCCCCTGCTGGATTTTCGACACGGCGATTTGGAGGAGTTTCTGCGCGAGCGCAAGCAGGGGTGGCGCGAGGATTCCTCCAACCGCGATTTGTCCTTTCTCCGCAATCGGGTCCGGCATCAGGTGTTGCCGTTGCTCAAGGCGAGTTTCGGGCCGAGTGCGATTGAAAATCTGGCAGCCCTCGCCGAAATCGCGCGGGCTGAGGAAGATCACTGGAACGCTCATCCTGAAATCCACGCTGAGGTTGGTGCGCTGCCCGTGTCACCACTCCGGCAACTTCCGTTGGCTGTTCAAAGGCGCCTCATCCGTAACTGGCTGCGGGAGAATGCTGCGGATGCGAACGTTACGTTTCGGCATATCGAAGACGTGCGCGCTTTAGCCGGCGGCCCGCCCGGCAGGCAGATTGAGCTCAGCGGCGGGAAGGTCGCTCGCCGCGGGAAATCTGCCCTTAGTATCGAGCCCGCCGATGCCGATCCGCCAACGGACTACGCGTATACCGTATCGATCCCCGGGCAGATCGAGATTGCCGAACTCGGGGTACGGATGGAAGTCGTAAAAGCAAATCCGCGCCTGCTGCGGCAGTCGGAATTCGAACAGCGGCTTGATCCGGCCCGCCTGCCGCAATCCCTGACGATTCGCAATTGGCGCTCTGGCGATCGCTTCTGGCCCGCTCACACACGGGAGGCGAAGAAGGTGAAAGAACTCCTGTCCGCGCGGCATCTGACGGGAACGGAAAAAAAGCTCTGGCCGGTGGCCGCCGCCGAAGGCATGGGCCTGGTCTGGATGCGTGGCTTTCCAGTTCCTGACGCACTGCGTCCGGCCGCCGTGGCCGGCGAGGTTGTCTGCATTCGAGAAGTACCCAACGCGTACCCAGCTAGGTGCTAACCGCCAGGCGGTAAGTGCTGATACTATTCTCGGTTCTGGAGGCGCCACTCCCAAAATGCCCCCTTCGCAGCTGCGCCAGGTCATATCGGCCGACCAGATCCAGAAGAGAATTCGCGAACTCGGACGCCAGATTTCCGACGACTACCGTGGCGAAACTGTTGTCGCCCTCGGCATCCTGGAAAACAGTTTCATTTTCATGAGCGATCTCGTGCGCGCGCTCGACGTCCCGGTCATCTGCACCTTCATCAAGCCCCGCTATAAGCAATCGAAGCAAGGGGAAACGGCGCTGCTGGAAATTCAGTTCAGCCACGAACTGGCGATCGAAGGCAAGCACGTTTTGCTCGTGGAAGGCCTGGTGCATTCCGGCATAACTACCGAATTCCTCATGAACGACCTGCGCGCACGCGGCGCAGCGTCCGTCAAACTAGCCACACTGCTCGACCGCCAGGCCGCGCGCCGGGTGTTGCTGCAGCCAGATTACTTCGGGTTTCTCGTGGATGACGCTTTTCTCTGCGGCTACGGGCTGGGAAGTCCGGAGCAGACGGGACGGAATCTGCCCTATCTGGCGGCGACCACATAGGGCCACGAGGCTGCGAGCGATACGTACCGGTGATGCACTATGGGCAAAATGGCTAAAACCCTGATGTTTTGGGCAGTGGTCACAGTTTCTGCATTTCTTCTCTGGCAGGTTGTCAGGAACAACTCGACAGAGCAGGCGATACCCGAGATTAGCTATTCGGATTTCCTGACTCGGATTGCGAATGGTCAAGTCAGCCGAGTGGTAATCGCAGGCGCCGTCGTTCGCGGCACTGGATCCAAAGGAGAACGATTTCGAGTGATAGGCCCAAGCAGTCAGTCGCCTATGCTGGAGGCCCTACAAGGAAAGGGAGTTGAAATCTGGATTCGAGAATCATCCGAGCAAGGTTGGCCGAGTTGGATATTGAATCTTGCCCCTTTGGTTCTTCTGGCCGCTCTCTGGCTCTTCATGATTCGCACCATGCAAAAGAACGCTAGGCTGCGAACGGCTGGGCAGGACTCGACCGCTTCAGGTGGCCCCTCCGTGCCAAAAATCGGGCCGTGATGGCCTTCCCGAATTCTCAGTGTTTTAAGTGAGGCCCTACCGCCCCGGGTTTGCTCGGAGCTTCGCAGCTAATAGCTCGAAGCTGGGGCTTCCCCCATGACTTCTGTCACTTCCGATCCTCGCACCGTTTTTCCCGCAAAAGGTCTAGAATGAATACGCGGGGCTCTTCCTCGGTCCGAAATTTCGCCTGCGGCATCTAATCCGTTCAGGGGCCCGCAGTTTTGTATGCTGCGGAAGGCTTACGGTTTCAAGGAGTTCTAGGTGAATTCGACACTCAAGACGGTGCTGTTTTGGGCCGTGATTATTGTTTCGGCGTTCCTGCTCTGGCAGGTGGTTCGCACCGGCAATAGCGGGCAGAAAGACAAGGAAATCAATTTCTCGCAGTTCATGTCCAACGTGGATCAGGGCCTGGTCCGCGAAGTGACGGTGATCGGACTGGAAGTGCGCGGTAAGTTGTCCGACGGCTCCCAGTTCCATACGACCGTCCCACCCAACTACCCGGATATGTACAAGACGCTGCGGGAAAAGGGTGTCAGCACTAGCATCAAAGACATCAGCAATGGCACATGGCCGACCTGGATTTTGAACCTCGCCCCACTGGCTCTGCTGGCTGCGCTGTGGTTCTTCATGATTCGCCAGATGCAGACCGGCGGCAACAAGGCCCTGAGCTTCGGCAAGAGCCGCGCACGCCTGCTCTCCATGCAGCAGAAGAAAGTCACGTTCAAGGACGTGGCTGGCGTGGATGAAGCGAAGGAAGAACTGCGTGAGATCATCGAATTCCTACGCGAGGCGCAGAAGTTTCAAAAGCTCGGCGGCCGCATTCCCAAGGGCGTGCTGCTGGTAGGACCTCCGGGAACGGGCAAGACGCTGCTGGCGCGTGCGGTTGCCGGTGAGGCGAATGTTCCCTTCTTCTCGATCTCCGGTTCGGACTTCGTCGAGATGTTCGTCGGCGTGGGCGCAAGCCGCGTCCGCGATCTGTTCGAGCAGGGCAAGAAAAACGCCCCCTGCATCATCTTCATCGATGAAATCGACGCGGTCGGACGGCATCGCGGCGCAGGTCTCGGCGGCGGACACGACGAGCGCGAGCAGACTCTGAACCAGCTGCTCGTCGAAATGGACGGTTTCGAGTCGAACGAAGGCGTCATCCTGATGGCGGCCACGAACCGGCCGGACGTGCTCGATCCAGCACTGCTGCGCCCGGGGCGCTTCGATCGCCGCGTCGTTGTGAATCGTCCCGATGTGCGCGGGCGCGAAGAGATCCTCCGCGTGCACACTCGCAAGATTCCCCTGGCGGATGACGTGGATTTGATGATCCTGGCGCGGGGCACACCGGGCTTCTCCGGCGCCGACCTCGCCAACATGGTGAACGAAGCTGCTCTCGCCGCGGCGCGGCAAAATCGCAAAGCCGTGCTGATGTACGACTTCGAGTTGGCCAAGGACAAGGTCCTGATGGGCGTGGAGCGCAAGTCGCTGCTCCTCTCCGACGAAGAGAAGAAGAACACGGCGTATCACGAAGCCGGGCACGCGCTGGTTGCGGCGAAACTGCCGCACTCCGATCCGGTGCATAAGGTCACGATCATTCCGCGCGGCATGGCACTGGGCCTCACCATGCAGCTTCCGCTCGATGACCGCCACAGCCTGTACAAGGACTACCTCGAGACGGAAATCGCCATTCTGATGGGCGGCCGAATCGCGGAAGAAATTTTCCTGAACGTGATGTCCACGGGCGCGGGCAACGACATCGAACGGGCCACGGAAACGGCGCGCAAGATGGTCTGCGAGTGGGGCATGAGCGAGCTCGGCCCGCTAACCTTCGGGAAGAAAGAAGAACAGATCTTCCTGGGCCGCGAAATCGCCCAACACCGTGACTACTCCGAGGCCACTGCGATCCAGATTGACGAGGAAGTCCGCAAGATCGTCAACACCGGTTACAACACGGCGAAGCAGATCCTCTCTGACAACCGCAACACGCTGGAGAGAATTGCCAAGGCACTGATCGAGCGCGAAGTGCTGGACGCTTCCGAGATCAAGATGCTGGTCGAGGGCCAGGATCTGCCGCCGATCAAGCCGCTGCCCGCCAAGACCGATGATGGCGTGCAGCAGGTGCTCAAGCCCGAACCGGGACGCGCGCCCAAGACCGGTGAGCGGCCGGCCACGGCATAAAGCAGTTCTCAGCTCAGGGCTATTGGTTCTCAATGGGCGGCCTGTTGGCTGCCCATTTCATTTTTGCCCGCCGGGCGTGACGCGGCTCCGCCCGACCTCCGGCTGCGAGCCTGCGCTACGACGGGGCCAGTTCTGGCGGTTGCTCCTGTAGAATCGATGCCTCTATGCAACTCTCGCTTGCCTCCAAAGTTGCCTTGATCACCGGCGGTTCCCGCGGCATTGGCGCAGCCACGGTGGGGATGTTTGTCCAGGCTGGGGCCAAGGTTGTATTCAACTTTCAATCGGCGAAAGCCCAGGCCGACGCCTTGGTACAGGAATGTGGTGCAGGCAAATGCCACGCTGTACAGTGCGATCTCGCGAGTCCTGCCGCTGCAGCACAACTGGTGGCGGCCGCCGTCGCGAAGTTCGGACGCCTCGATATCCTTGTCGCCAACCACGGTATTTGGCCGCCTGACGACCTGCCCGTCGACCAGATGTCCGATGAGCAGTGGCGACGCACGATGGCCGTCAATCTTGACAGCGTATTCGGCCTCATCAAGCATGCGGTTGCCCAGATGAAGAAGCAGGGCGGGTCTTCTTCCGCAAAACCTGCCGGTCACATCGTGCTGGTAAGTTCGACGTCGGGTCAGCGCGGCGAGGCCTTTCATTGTGACTATTCCGCAACGAAGGGCGCTCTCATCAGCATGGTGAAGGGCCTGTCGACGGAGTTGGCCCCTCACCACATCTATGTCAACAGTGTGGCCCCGGGGTGGGTGGATACCGACATGTCCCGTCCGGCCTTAGACGATCCCACGACGCGGGCCAAAATCTTCGGTGGTATCCCGCTGGGACGGGTCGGAACACCGGAAGAAATCGCCGCGCCCATTCTCTTTCTGTGTACGCCCCATGCGGGCTTCATCACCGGCGAAATCTTCAACGTGAATGGGGGAGCGGTGCTGGTGGGGTAGGGAGGAAATCCGATGAGAGCTCCGTTGATAGGATTGTCAGCCCTCGTTGTTCTGACTACGGCCTCGATTCTTGCGCAGCAACCGGCCAACGTCTCGCCGAGTGTACTCGCATATGAAGACGGAGCGTTCGCAGACAACCGTTACGGCAACGAGTGTTTTGGCTTCTCGTTGGCTGTCCCTGAAGGCTGGCATGTGGACACTCAGGTCATTGGGGCCGACGCGAAAGCGAGACACACCCCGGGAGGAGGCCTTGCGCTGGTAGTTGTCGAAAGAGGCGCCGGTGGCGCATTTGGGGACAGGGTTGTCCTTACTGCGCTTGAAACGAATGGCACGACCGCACCTACCCAGGATTTCGTATCGCGCGTGGTGCGAGGGCAAATCGGCGCCGACCCACAGCATCGGGAACTTGTGCGCGATGTGTACACGATTGACTATGCCGGCAAGCACTTTGCCCGTGGCGATTACAAGCAGATGATCGGTGATCGTCCCTTGTATCTGTCATTTGCATACACACAGTTCCGAGGATACTACCTCGGAGGAACCGTGATGGCTGGGTCGTCGGAGGAATTGGAACAAAGCGCCAGTCTCCTTCAGCAGATGTCCTTTGGAGAAGATAAGCGAGACGCGAGATGTGTCATGAGAGGAGACGTCGCTCCTGGTGTGACAGGGGTCATAGGTTCGGTAGCGAAGACATCGCAATCTGGGGCGCCCGACCGTGTCCGAGTCACGCAGGGAGTCACTACCGGTTTGCTGATCAAGAAAGTCAACCCGGTTTATCCTGAAGACGCTCGAGTAGGGCACATCCAAGGGCAAGTAGTGCTGCAGGTCGAAATCGACAAAGAAGGAAACATAGAAACGGTCTCACTGGTGTCTGGCCACCCGTTGCTGGTTCCCGCGGCGACCGAGGCCGTGAAACAATGGAAGTACAAGCCTTACCTGCTGGACGGAAAGCCTGTGAAAGTCGTAACACAAGTTGTTGTGAATTTCACTCTGTCCAACTAGGCTCCCTCGGTGATGCGATTGACAGGTTTCAAGCGATCAGACAGCCAAAGGGCGTCGCACCGCTTCTAACTTAACTGGATATGGCGAGACTGCTTTCCATCCTGTTGCTTTCCGCTCTGGCCACCGCCCAGGTGGGGTCTGAGCCTCCGGCGCGGAATCCGGCGACGGTCCCTTCGGCGTCGGCGCCCGAGAACGAAAGCTCCAGAAAGGCGCGCGCCCTGATCAGTCAGGCAGTTCAGGTGCTGGGCGGCCAGGCTTACCTTACGGCCGACACACGCGCTGAGCAGGGCCGCTGGTACAGCCTCTATCACGGCCAGAGCCGGGGAGAAGGAGTGCAGTACCGCCAATTCGCCCGCTACCCCGACCAGGATCGGCTGGAACTTCTCGGCCGAGGCACTGTTTTCGTTCCAATTCCTTTATTTGGCAGTGTGGATGTCATCACGGTAGGCCGCCAGAAGAAAAGCGCCGATTTCGTCGTCATCCATAACGGCGATAAGGGCTACGAGATCTCCAACAAGGGCACAGCCGCGCAGGATAAAGACGACCTTAAAACCTACCTGCGGCGACGCCAGCACTCGCTGCAACTCGTGCTGCGAACCTGGATCCACGATCCCACGCTGCAATTCTTCTACGACGGTGTGACCGTTGTCGACGGCAAACCTACCGACCAGGTCACGCTTCTCAACAGCAAGAATGACGCGGTCACTGTGTATCTCGATCAGGATTCCCATCTGCCGGTGAAAAACAGCTACACCTGGCGCGATCCGCAGGACAAACAGAAGAACACCGAAGAAGAGATCTACGACAACTACAAACTGGTGCAGGGGATCATGACGCCGCACTCCATCAGTCGCACTTTCAACGGCGAACCCTCGCACCAGCGCTTCATCAGTACCGTGCGATACAACCTGCCGCTGCCCGATGGCACGTTCGATGCAAACGTCACCTACGACCCCCTGGCACCCCCAAAAAAGAAGTAAATCCATGGCTAAATCGCGGTACGAAAGGGCTAGAACCCAGCGTGCCACTGGTGAACATCTATCTCTGCCAGAACAGGTTAGCGATTCCTGCCCGGTATTTGGCCACGGACTGTGGCTTTTTTGCCACGTACGGAAACGGCACCCTCCCTGTAAGCTATTCACTAGGAAAATACTTACTTCTACTTCGCTTGACGCACGAGCAGACAATTCGTGCCGCTACGACCTTTACAGGAGTTGGGCTCCACAGCGGTGCGCCCGTCACACTCCGCATCCTCCCGGCACCATCGGGAACAGGGATTGTATTTCGGCGGACCGATCTTGATGGATTCGAGATCGAAGCCAGCGGACGCAACGTAGCCCGCGTCAGCTACGCCACCAGCCTGATGAAGAAAGGCGTGCTGATCTCGACCACCGAGCACCTGCTCTCGGCGTTCATCGGGGCCGGCATCGATAACGCCATCGTGGAACTCGACAATCTCGAACTGCCCATCCTGGATGGCAGCGCCCGGCCTTTTGTCGAGATGATTCAGAAAACTGGCATCCGGCGGCAGCGCAAGGTCCGCACTTACCTCCGCATTGTGCGCGAGATCGAACTGCGGGAAGGGGACAAGTTCATTGCCGTCTATCCTTCCGATACCTATTCCGTTTCTTATTCGATCAATTTTCCCCATCCTCAAATAGGTCGTCAGACCTTTTGTGTGCAATTGACCAACGGCAGCTACATGCGGGAAGTTGCGCCTGCCCGCACATTTGGTTTCCTCCATGAAGCCGACGCGATGCGCCAGCAGGGCCTGATTCGAGGCGCTTCCACGGATAACGCGATCGTACTCGACCGAAACGAAGTGCTAAACCCGCCGCTCCGTTTTCGGGACGAATTCGTACGGCACAAAGTGCTTGATCTCATCGGCGACCTTGCCTTGATCGGCAAACAGATTCTCGGCTCAGTCGTAGCCGACCGAGCGGGGCACGCAATGCACACAGCTATGGTTTCGCGGATATTGCGGGACAAGTCTTTCTGGGAAGAGACGACTCTGGAAGATGTGCCAGGTCAGACGGTAGCGGCTACCGCGGCTAGCCTGAGCCTCTAAGGGAATTCCCTCTCTGTTGCCTTCTCAATCCGCAGGTTGCGGCAAACTCCAGTCGTAGTCGGCTCCCCGTTCCGTAAGCAGGCGCTCCAGTTCAGCTACGGCTTCAGCGCGCACTCGTTCCGCATAGGCATTCGCGCGCTCTTGCTGCTCGGCTCCGAGCGGGGACAAGCGCGCGCGGAGGTAGGGCTGGTCGTCTTCCAGGCGGCGCAGCAGCCGCTGGGTACGCGTGATTCTTTCATCGAGAGTGATCATGACAGACCTCGGCTGGGTGCATCCAGACTGCCACGCGGGGCTGGGCCTGCACAGTTTCAAGGCGGGTTCGGGGAAGAAGCCAGTTGCTAGCTTGGAGCTTGTATCTCGCGACTACTGGAGAGTCACGTAGCCCTGCAGATTGTTCGGCATTTCGTCCTGCAGGCGGTCCGTCAGCCACTTTTCCAGCTGATACTGGGAGCTTTGCGGTACTTCCATGAACTTGATGCCTGCGTTGCCCGTCCCGTCCGCCCAGGCGATGTTGCCACGGATCTCCAGCGAAGTATTTGAGTCTGGCAAAGTGAAGTTCAGGCATACTCCCGTGTCTTTTGGAAGTTTGCCTACGAAGCGGATGGCCATACCGCCCTCGCTCAGGTTGGTCGCGGCGGCGCTGAACTCGGGCCCGGACGGCAGCGAGATGCGCACTGGCATCTCCACCGGATGACGGAAATAGCGGCGCCGCTCCCTCACCATAAAACTCAGCGCGGCATTCAGGCAGCGTGTCGCGTTCAGCGGAGTCAATGGCTTCTGCAGGACAAAATTGGCCCCGAATTGGAAAGCTTCTTGCGTGGTCGTAGCGCCATTCAGAACCGCAAATGTGACTGAGGAGGCGTTGCTCTGCGTCTTGCGCAAAGTCTTTAGCAACTCGACCCCGCCCTGCAGATCGTCACAGTCAACGATGACGGCATCGAACTTATGCTTGCCGAGCATCTCTGTTCCGGTCTGGATGCCCGAGCAGACTTCCACATTGACGGACATCTTTTCCAGCGTCGGACGCAACACTCCCAGCAGTGACGCATCCCGGCTGATCAGTAGGGATTCCAGGGTCATACGAATCCGATACTAGCGGGAGCTGCAGCCGCGGCGAAAGTAACCAAGGTACCAAGCCGAGTTCGCATCCCGTAAAATCAGCAATCTGGACCCGATGCCACTGCCTGAGCTCGCGTACCTATCATTGGGATCGAATCTCGGCGACCGTTCCGCTAGCCTGCGGACGGCGATCGACCGGCTCGCCGACGCGGGCGCCGTGCGGGCCGTTTCCGGGTTCTACGAGACTGAACCCGTGGAAGTGCTCGACCAGCCTTGGTTCCTGAACTGTGCGGTTGCACTCGAATTCCGCCAGCCCCCGGAACTGTTGCTGAAGATGCTGCTGGCGATTGAGGAGAAGATGGGCCGCGCACGCTTCAAGAACAAGGGTCCACGCGTGATCGACATCGATATTGTTCTGTTTGGCGACCGCGTCGTGAACGAGCCAGGCCTGAAGATCCCTCACCCCGGTATGCAAGATCGCCGCTTTGTTCTCGAACCGCTGGCGGAAATTGCACCGTATGCGGTGCATCCTGTGCTGCGGAAAACCGTGCGCGATCTGCTCGTGGCCCTCCCTGCGGGACAGTCCGTGCGCCGGCTTGCGCTCCCGGAACCGAATCCTCAACCGGCCCCTCCGGTCAAGGAACGATGATCCTGCTTCCTGCCTCTTCCGGCGAAGCAATCGCCGACTGCCTCTCGGGAAATTGCGCCAGCAGAAAATCGGTGAAGGCGCGCGATTTCGGACGCCCCGATGTTCGTCCGAGGGCCATGCGCAGCAGGAAGACCAGCGTCTTCAATACATCGGAATCGCGCAGGCGCGTGTAGCCCAGATGCTTCTGCTCGGCTTCGCCATACTCCTTGACCATCGTCTCGATCTCCTTGGCGATGGCCTGGTGCGCGAGATTGGCGGTGGTGCGCTCGTAGATCAGGCTGGAATTGACCAGAGTTTCGTAACTCTTCGCCATCGCGGCCAGCGCCGCGATCAGGTCGCGATCCGTGAGCTCGCGATTGGCTCGCACGCTCTTGGCCAGCGCAAAACTCAGGCCGAGAATCAGGTGTTCCCGCTCGTAGATGAACTGTTCGCTGATTTCCACAGACGGCATCAGGTCTTCGCGGTCCAGTTGGGTTGCATCCCGTGGCTTTTCGTGTTGCCGCGCCTGTTGCAGGTAGGGACAATCGCTCGGACAATTGATGGTGACTTCCCGCTGCTCGCCGCAGCACTGGGCGCAGATCCGTCCATGGACAGCCGGACAGAATCTCTTCTCTTTTCGCACCTCGCAGATGGAACAACTCAATCGCGTATCCTCGTAGGAACGATTATTTCATGTCGTTCGGATGCAAGGCCGGGTTGTGCACCGGTTCCAGGGCAATTCCGGAAGGGGAAATAAGCGCCGCTAATCGTCGGCATAACGGCTTTTTATTTGTCGCAATCCAGTCCGGCACGATAGCCTGTTTCTCTATTGCCGACCCTGCGGAAAGGCACCATCTGGGCGTCGTCCCAAAACAAGGAGAAGCATGTCAACTGAACTGCGGAATTTCCTGGCCATCCCGTACGACGAACTCGAAGAACTCAACCTCAAGGCGAAGAAACAGCGTCTCGACCGCGTGTCGCCGGACAAGATTCAGGAAGAGCGCCTGAAATATCTGGCCGATGAAAAGCGCATCAAGGCCTTGACCGTAATGTTCAGCGATCTCGAAGGCCGGTTGCACATGCTTGACTACGACAAGAAGTTTTTGTTGAAGAGCTTTGACAATCTGACCTTCGACGGTTCGTCGATCCGCGGCTTTACCGCGCAGCGCGAGAGTGACCTTCGCCTCGGCATCGACTGGAGCGCGTTTTACTGGGGTCCGGCCGACGTGTTTGGCCCGGGCAAGATCCTGGTCTTCGGCGAGGTCATCGACAAGGGCGGCGAGCCCTACACCGCCGACATCCGCAGCATGTTGAAACAGTTCGCACAGGCTCAGTACAAGAAAAACGGGTACACGCTGAACGCCGCGAATGAAATTGAAGGTTTCCTGTTCAATGGCGCGGATGCTGAGCGCAACTATCACGAAACCGGCAAGTTCGAGTATGTGAACACCGGTGGCTACTACCACTCGCTGCCGGGCGATCCCCTGCGCACCTTCATCGACACGGTGGCCGAAGTGCAGCGCTCCATGGGTTTCCAGAATGAGAAGGACCACCCGGAAGTCGCGCCTTCGCAGTTCGAAGTGAACTATAACTATGCCGAGGTGGTGGCGGCTGCCGACCACATTCAGCTCTACAAACTGGTCTGCCGCCAGGTGGCCCGCAACATGGGGCTCACGGCTTCGTTCCTGCCCAAGCCAATCGTGGGCGTGAACGGCAGCGGGATGCACACCAATGTCTCGGTCAGCGAGAACGGCAAGAACCTGTTCTGGGATCCGAAAGGCGAAGAAAAGCTCAGCAAGATGGGATGGGAGTTTGTGGATCGCATCCTGACTCACGGCAACGACATCTGCCTGCTGCTGAACTCCAGTGTCAACGCCTACCGGCGGCTCGATCCTCACTTCGAGGCCCCCAACCAGCTGAAGGCGTCTCCGGTTGATCGCGGCTCGATGATCCGCATTCCGATCGGCAATCAGCGCAGTATGCGTGTGGAGGTTCGTTCGGTCGCCCCCGACGCGAATCCATACGCGGTCATGCTCGCGATCTTCAAAACGGGTCTCGAAGGCACGACTTCGAAGATCAAGAACCTGCGCCAGGCGGAGCGCTATCTGCCGGATAACATCTACACCGCAATCGACAACTTCAAGAATGCGCAGTGGACCACGAAACTGCTGGGTGAAGATGTGAAGGGGCGTTATGCCGATCTGAAAACTGCGTCGGCGGACCGTTGCCCACGCCTGCTCGGCACATTCGTCAAAGCACCCGAGGTCCAGTACCACCACGAGGTTTATAACCAGTACCTGTGGAACTTGTTCTAGAAAGATCGAGTTACCTTCTTTGTGCCCGAAGCCGCCGGTTCGCCGGCGGCTTTTTTGTCGACCGTGGTTCCTCGTCCTTCAGTGCAGTGCCGTCCCCGCGCGCATCTTGCGATAATAGCTAGTATGCTGGCTCGTTCTTTCCTTGCGGACGACTTCTTGCCGAAGTCAGTCCTCTGTCTACGCGATTACAGCCTCAATAAATTCCTCCACGACTTGCTGGCCGGCATCACCGTCGGACTCGTTGCCTTGCCGTTGGCCATGGCTTTCGCTATCGCCTCTGGCCTGACACCGCAGGCGGGAATCTATTGCGCCATTGTGACCGGATTCCTGATCTCCGCTCTGGGAGGCTCAAAGACCCAGATCGGTGGACCGACCGGCGCCTTTGTGGTGGTCGTGGCGGGCATCATTGCGACCCACGGCGTGGACGGCCTCTTCATGTGTACGGTCATGGCCGGCGTGATGCTCGTGGTGATGGGATTGACGGGAATGGGCTCGGCGGTCAAGTTCATCCCGCGGCCCATCGTCATCGGATTCACAAATGGAATTGCAATTCTGATTGCCAGCACGCAGGTGAAAGATTTCCTCGGGCTCAAGCTGGACAAAGTTCCCGGTGAATTCTGGCTGCGGATGAGTGCCCTCGCCGCGAGCTTCCCAACGCTCTCCTACGATGCGGCGGCGCTCGCAGTCGGGACGGTATTGATCATCGTACTCTGCCGTGGCGTTTCGATTCGTATTCCAGGTGCGATCGTCGCCATGGTGCTGGGAACGGCGATCGTGAAGTTGTTTCACCTGCCGGTGGAGACCATCGGAACGCGTTTTGGCGGGATTCCCAGCGGTCTTCCCCACCTGCAGATTCCGGCATTTCGTCCCGAACTGATTCATGGCTTGCTCGGGCCGGCGGTGACAGTTGCGATGCTGGGCGCCATCGAGTCGCTGATGTCGGCGGTCGTCTCCGACCGCATGAGCAATGATCGCCACAACCCGAACGTTGAACTGGTGGCGCAGGGGTTCGCCAACGTCGTGTCGCCCATGTTCGGGGGGCTCCCGGCTACCGGCGCGATCGCACGCACGGCGACGAATATCCGCTCGGGCGCCCAATCCCCCGTCGCGGGCCTGATCCATGCCCTGACGCTGTTGGCCATTCTGCTGTTTGCGTCGCGCCTGGTTTTTTTTGTGCCCATGGCCGTGCTTGCCGGGATTCTCATGGTGGTTGCCTACAACATGGGCGAGTGGCGCGAAATCCCCGGCCTGCTCAAGCTGACCAAGACCGACATCAGCGTCTGGCTGGTCACCTTCGCGCTGACCGTGTTTGCCGACCTGACCGTGGCCGTCGAAGCGGGGATGACCATCGCCGCTCTGCTCTTTATCAGCCGCGTAGCGTCCACGACTACTGTCTCGCAGGTCACCGACGACTACATCGAAGACGGCCGTGTGCATATCCTGCAGGACAAGGACATTCCCTACTACGCGACGATCTTCCGTATTCACGGACCGTTCCTGTTCGGCGCTACCGACAAGATTTCGGTGGTGACGGAGAACCTCCACAAACTGCCGCCGGTGGTGATTCTGCGCTTGCGCAACATGACCGCACTGGATGCGACCGGTCTGTTCGCCCTGGAGGAAGTTGCTCGCACTCTGAAAGCAAGCGGCCGCGAACTCATTTTATGTGGGGCGAGGGAGCAGCCGGCGCAATTGATTCATCAGGCGGAAGTGGAAGAACTCATTGGCCGGGACAATATTACGGACAATGTGCAGGAAGCGATCAAACGCGCGGAAGATGTGTTCGAGAAAATCAAGCCGGTAGCGAAGGGCGCGGCGAAATAGCCGCGCCCTCCGAGCAAGACCCACGGCCGCCGGATCTAAGCGTTGACGGAAACGCCCGACGAGACAGGCTGGTTAGCCGTCGTCGACTGCGCGCTCGATTGTCCAAGCTGGGCGAAGTCCTGCTGCAAAGCGGTGTACGCATTCTGAGCGTCCGCGATATTTCCCGCTTGTAATGCCTGGCCCAGTTGGTTGAAGAGCTGTGTGATCGGGTTCGTTCCGCCGTCATTCGCACCGCGATGGTGGCGGTGATGGTGCCCTCGCGCTGCCAGGTTCTGGAAGTCCTGTTGTACCTGTGCGAAATCTTTCTGCGCCGCGGTGATGTCCCCCGCCTGCAGGTCTTGGGACAGCTGGTTGAAGTCCTTGGTGATCGAGTTGGTCCTCGCGGTACCCGATTGGTTCTGCGACCCAAGTTGCTGTAACGCGGCGAAGTCCTGTTGTGCCGCTGCCAGGTCGCCGGCCTGAAGGTCCTGGCCGAGCTGCTGGAACTCCTGGCGGAATTGGGTGAACCTGTTCTGGACGTTCTGACTGCTGTAGTTCGGAAAACTGCTGCTGGCAATCCCTGAAACTGACATGTCTCCACCCCTTCGGTGCGAAATCGTACATTCTATCGGCACGTTCGTGCCTGAACTTCAAGTGTGCTTCGCTCCGAAAAGTGACGGCACGTTCCCTTCCAAAGGCGAGCGACACACGCGCCCCTGAATACAGGCCGCTTTTGAAGGGCATTGTGAGGTGGGAGCTCGCAGGTAGGCAAACTCTGCCTAGTCGAAGTCGGCAAAAATGATCAGTGCGCCGCCGCTCCGTTCGTCAGACCGTTCGGATAACGGCTCATGGCCAGTTCGACAATCTCGCCGATCAACTCGGCGTACGAGCGTCCTGAGGCCTTGGCAGCCATGGCAAACTCCTGCCGGCTGGCCAGCCACGGATTCGGATTCGCCTCGATCACATACACGTCGCCATTCGGAGCGAGGCGCATGTCGATGCGTCCATAGTCGCGCAGTTTCAGCGCCCGGTAGGCCGCCAGGGCCGTGTCGGAGAGTCGCTTTGCTGTCTCGGCGTCCAGATCTTCGGCGACTTGCGACTTGGTCAGCTTGTAGACCTCGGTATTCTTCTCGAACTTCACGTCATAGGTGGCAATCCTGGGAGTGCCTTCCGGCAAGCGGGACAAATCGAGTTCCACCAGTGGCAATACCTGTGCGTTCTCATAACTGCCGAGAATCCCAGCGTAGATCTCTCGCCCTTCGATGTACTCTTCGATCAGAACCGGCGAGTCGAATTCATCCTGGATGTAGTGCATGCGCTCCATCAGTTCCTTGATGTTCGTGACGAGCGCATTGGCGTCGATCCCAATCGATCCGTCTTCCAGGGCGGGTTTCACGATCAGCGGGAACGAAATGTCATGGGCATGGTCGATGCGTCCGCGGTACGAGGTGGCGAAGAATGGCGTCTTGATGCCATGAAAGGCAAAGATCTTCTTGGCAATCGATTTGTCCTGCGACAGGAAGATCGAATGCGGCCCCGCACCCGTGTAGCGCAGCCCCATCAGGTCCATGTAGGCGACGACGTGCATTTCCTTGGTGTCATCGCCATCGAAGGATTCGATCAGATTGAAGATCAGGTCGGCATCGCAGCGCGAGAGCGAGTGCAGCGACGCGGGGCGCCCGTCCAGTTCAAAGTACGACGGCTCGTGGCCGAGCTTCTGCAGGGCTTCGAAAATTTCCTCCCGATCCGTCTTCTCAACGCGCTTGGTCTTCGTGCTCTTTTTCCGCCGGACCTTGGGACGCGGAGTTTCGTCCTCCTTGTCCTTCTCCTTCACGGACGCAGCGATCGGATCTTCGTTCCAGACGTCGTACACCAGCGCGATTTTTAGTTTTGTAGTCGCCATAAAAACACGTAGTCGGCAGTCAGTCGCCGGTAGTCAGCATGTTTCCTTCCTGTCACATATCCCTGTTCCAAGGCTCGTCGGCCCACAAACTGAAAGGCCGGAAGCTCGAAGCTTTTTACGGCTGAATAAACTTCCCTTTCGTCACATACGTCATCACCAGAGCCGTTGTGTACGCGGTCAATTCGGCTAGATGCTCGGCCTGCTTCAACGGATCCACGCGCAGGTCGAGTTTCGACGCACGATCCTCGATTGTCCCGACGAGGGCTTTGATCAACGGGCGCTGCGCTCCCGTCCAGTGCGCGACCTTGTCAATCACCGCTTTCCGGTGCTGCCGGAGAAAC
>DATIWL010000154.1:0-17937 GCA_035519435.1 Terriglobales bacterium | reverse complement strand
AAAGAAGCCATCGAGATCGATCACCGACTTCTTTGGGATATTGATTGACGGCCGCATCGCGTAGTACGCAGACTCGCCGTGTGGCACAACGATATTCAGACCGTCAGCTGCGCCGCGCTGAAAGATGACGACCAGCCGCTTCGGCCGCGATCCCGGATCAGCGGCGCCATAAGCTGCACGCGTGAGAAAACTCGGCAGCGCCGCGGTGCCGACCGCAGCGAAGGCGCTATTGCGAAGAAAAATGCGGCGAGTGATTTCCATAGCAAAATCCCTGGCTTCGAGCTTCGAGACCCGAGCTCCGAGCAAGCAAGAACTAGGTTGCTCGCGGCTCGTAGCTCGGAGCGCGCAGCTACCTCCTCTGAAACTCCGGTGACCCCAATATCAGTCCCGCAATTGCCGCTACGTTCGGCGGACGCGGCGCGTCATCCAGTTTCCGTTGCGCAATCTTTGGATCTTCCAATTGCTTCGAGATCGTTTCATGCGTCTGCTTCGAGACATCCCCGGCCAGCAGGGAAGCTTCGAGTGCAGCTAGGGCCGATGCAGCATCGTGTGTACCAGACGCCAACTCCCCGGCGTCCACCGTAACTCCTCGCACTTTGCCCGCGGCCAATCCGAGCGCGAAATTCATCCGGCTCAGCAGCGCCGACGAATTTACCCAGGTGGGAGCCTTCATCGAATAGCCCGTCGGCGGCTGACTTGAATAGGGCATCATCCCCATCGAATTCAGCGCATTGATCAACGGCCGCGTATCGTCAACTTGTGCGCCGCTGGCGCGCACCGCCGACACCACGAATTCCAGTGGCGTCTTCACCTTTGCGCGATACGCTTCCGGCGACCAGAACTCCGGCGACTGCAACATCGTGCGCAACACCTCGCGAATATCGCCATGCTTCTTCAGGAACGTTTGCGCCATGCGATCGACGAGCGCCGGCGGCGGCTCATCCGCCACAAACCGCATCGCCAGCTTCTGCGAGATGAAGTGCGCGGTTTTCGGATTCGTCGCCAGCAGGTGCAGAACCTCGAGTCCTTCCTTCTCGCCATCTTCTTTGATCTTGTGCCCGAGCACGATCTTGTCGCCGGGCTCGTGCATGCGCGGATTGAATCGGAACTCTCCCCCTTTGCGCGGCTGCTCGATCGTCCACCCGGTAAAGACCTTCGCGACCTCTGTCACGTCTTTCTGCGTGTATCCGCCGTTCACGCTGAGCGTGTGCAGTTCCATCAGTTCGCGGCCGTAATTCTCATTCAGGCCGCTGGGTGCTTTGCCTTTGGCTTTTACGGGCCGATACTGCGCGCGCCGGTCACGCCCGTTTCTGCGGCCGCGCGGCGCAATCCCCAATCCGACTTCCGAGTCCGGTCCAACGCTCATCCAGTTGTCGAGATAGAAGAGCATGGCGGGACTCTTCGCCGTCGCGACCAGCAGGTCTTCGAACTTCCCGAGAGCATGTGGACGGATCGCATCGCGCTCATAGCTCGTCACCAGAAAACGGTCGGAACCTTTGTTGATGAAGACGTTGAAGTGGTTGAACCAGAAGTCGGTCATCACTTCGTCAAGTTGCCGTTCGCTGTCGATGGCGCGCAGCAGCTTGGCCTGCATCAATTCGCCGACCACCACGCGTTCCGGGCCACGCAGCGCCATCAGTGTTTCCTTCTGCTGCGCCGTCATACCGTCCATCAGTCGCTCGGCGCGCGCGCCTTTCAACTTCATCATCAGAGAGCGCTGCTCTTCGGGTTGCATCTGCAAGACCTCTTTCAATCGCTGGTCGGCAGGCAAGTCGAGCAGTGCGCGGATTTCTTGATTAGCGGCATAGCGGTCGTCGAGATTACCGGCACTCATGGAGTCTTCGGCCATCTCGTTCACGTCGGATGCTGCCGAATCGCCCGATGCCGGCTTCTTTCCTGCATCTTCCTTGGCCTGCTTGCGATCTTCGTACCGCTGCAGTTGGGCTTCGTACACGGCGCGCATCGTCGGATCGCTCGGCAACTCGGCCTTGCCATTAGCCACTTGCCGGATCACCTGATTGGGCGGAAAGCTTTCGACCAGTTCGCGCGTGTCCATTCGCAGGGTGCGGAACGGAGCAAGACGGGCCTCAACCGTCGAATCGTCGATCTTTTCGGGATGCAGTTGCTGCTCGATCCAATTGTCAACGCCGGTCTGCATGACCCGCTCGACATCGCCCGGACGCGGGCCGAACGTCAGCCGGTTCAGCGCATGGACGGCGCGCTTCTGCTCATCCATGCTCCGGGCGGCCTTTTCCTTCTTCCTGCCCAGGGCAGATTGCGTCCCGGCGGTCGCGAGCACAGCGATCGCAACTGTAAAAAGAAGTTCGCGCCCACGCCCGAACATGCGTGTCCCCCTGAAAAAGAACCCAGCCTGCGGAAAAAGTTGCTGGCGGAAGAAGATGGAAGGAGGTTGGTTACCGTTTCAGCTGCGCGACGTAGGCATTCCCACTATGCCCCTTGCGCGTCGTGCTCTCAATGAATTTCAGGAATTCCCGCAGGTGCTCTTTTTCCGAGAGCTCCGCCTCCGAGAACTTTACCCGCACGCCAAAAGAGGGCGCGCTGCGGGTGACGACGCCATTGAGGATGACGCCCTTCACCCAAATTTTGCCGCTCGAAACCCACAGGCCGATGCCGACATCTTTGCCCGGCGCGATCGGAGTTGCGGTTTCGACGAATGCGCCTCCGCGGCCCACGTTCGAGAGGTTGCCCCAGATTGGACCATCCGATCCTTCGATGTGTAGTTCGACGGCAACGAAGCACTTGATGCGCGCGAACCTGCGGCGATCCTGTCCTGTCTGCGGCGTGAAAAGATCAGGCGCGAACGGTGGCGTTTCTTCGATCGGTTGAGGTTGCACGAAAACGGCGGGCTTTGCCGGCTGCGGCGCCGTTGTGCCACTGGCACTGGCCACTGCCGCTCTGGCCTGCACGGCCGACTCTTTGATCTCGCGCATTGCCTTGAGCAATGCCTGCTCCCGCTTGTCCGGAGACACCTCGCGGTAGGTTTGCAGTAATTTCCCGAGGTGGCTGACCAAGTCCGGATCGGTCAACAGACGCGTCCAATCCGATCCCTTGACTGGTCCTTCTTTCGTAGAATCCTTCATGCAGACTGCTTACCTCACTCAGTTTTGAGCGACAGGAGGAAAGCTGCTTAGGTGCTGCTTCTTAAGATGGGGCTGGGCATCGGAGTTACGCAAGTGACCAAGGTCACGTGATGATGCTGACGCGAAGGGCTGGGCAACGTCCTTCACGGGCGGCTACGGCTCGCTAAACAATTTCAATGCATCGATTTGCAGACAAAACTAATCCAAGGTATTTGTTATTGCCACGATGAAAGCGTCCAGATAAGCTCGATGGTGCCATTCCCTCAATCGCGACCGAGCTGTCGACCTATCTTCCTTGGATTATTGCTCCTCATAGGCAACGCCTGGGTCGGTTCCGCCCAAACAGGCCTTGGCGGCGGCTCCCTGACTCCGAACCAGCCTCCGACCTCTTCGCAGAATCCGGTATTCGGCAGCGTAGCGGATGACAAACCGTCTGCCGGTGTCCTGCGCCTTACGTTTCGAGAAGCGGTAGAAGGGGCTCTCCGCCACAATCTGGCAGCACTGCTTTCGGAGTACAACACAACGGCGGCGCGCGGAGAAAAATGGCGACAACTCAGCGAGCTGCTTCCGAATGTGAATGCCGACGTGCAGGAAGTTGCTCAGAAACAGAGTCTCGAAGCGCTGGGACTGCGTGGGCCCTTGTTTGCCGGCGGCCCATCGTTGCCGCGTGTCATCGGGCCGTTTTCTTATTTCGATGTCCGGGCTTCGGCCACGCAAAAAGTGTTCGACTGGAAGGCGATACAGAAGTACAGAGCCTCCACGCACAGCGAAGAAGTCGGTCAACGGAATCTGAAGGACGCGCGTGAGTTAGTCGTGCTGGCCACCGGAAATGCGTATCTCCAGGCCATTGCGGGGGCGGCTCGCGTTGAAACCGCGCAAGCCCAGGTCGAGACGGCGAAGGCCCTCTACGACAAGGCGGCGGCGCAGCAGCAAGCCGGCGTGAGTCCTGCGATCGACACGCTGCGCGCCCAGGTGCAGTTTCAGACGCGCCGGCAACAGCTGATCGTTGCCGTCAATAACTTCGCCAAGCAGAAACTGACGCTGGCCCGTGTCATCGGACTTACTCCAGGGCAGGAATTTGAACTTGCTGACAAGACCCCCTACGAGGCGTTTCCGGTTCCCGATCTTGAAACCAGCTTGCAGCGTGCATATTCCCTGCGTTCCGATTACAAAGCGGCGCAGCAGCGGCTATTCGCGGCGCAACTGGAGCACAGTTCCGCTGTCGCCGGGTATTTCCCGAGCCTGGGATTCGAAGCGGACTACGGTCAGATCGGCGCCGCTCCTGGAAGTGTCCTGCCTACCTATCATGTCGCAGGCACGTTGAACATCCCCATCTTCCAGGGCGGACGGGTGCATGCTGACACACTCCGCGCGGAAGCGGGCCTTCGCCAGGCGCAGGCACAATTGGCGGACCTTCGCGGCCAGATCGATCAGGATGTCCGCAATGCCTTGTTGGATCTCAAGTCGTCTGCCGAGCAGGTCGAAGTGGCGCGAAGCTCCGTGGACCTTGCCGAACAGACGCTTGTGCAATCGCGCGATCGCTTCGAAGCGGGAGTGACCGACAATCTGGAGGTCGTACAGGCTCAGGAGTCGGTCGCCACGGCACACGAGAATTTCATTTCCAGTCTGTACCAGCACAATCTTGCGAAGATCTCATTTGCCCGCGCCATCGGCCGTGCGGAAGAGGGCGTTCTGGAATATCTGAGAGGAAAATAGCATGGACTCCAACACTGCCGCAGCTGCCACGAACGGCGCCGCGAGCCCGCACCCACCGGTTTCGCAGAACAGCGAAGCCAGCTATCGGCCTCAGCGCACGCTGCTCCAGAGTCCCCGCACACGATGGGTGGTGGCTGCCGCGGCGCTTGTCCTCGTGGTCGCCGGAGTCTTCCTCTGGTTCTATTTCACGAGTTACGAATCTACCGACGACGCGCAGATCGACGGCCACGTGAACTCCATCAGTCCCAGGGTGGGCGGGCATGTCGTCAAGCTCAACGTTACCGACAACCAGTACGTCGAAAAAGGAACGGTTCTCATCGAGATCGACCCTACGGATTACGAAGTGGCGCTGGCGAGGGCGCGAGCCGACTTTGCGCAGTCGCAGGCCGAAGCTGCCGCCGCCGGAATCAACGTGCCCGTCACAGACGTGAGCACGTCCAGCCAGGTCGCGTCCGCTGGGGCGAACGTAAGCAATGCAAAAGCGGGCATCGGCGCCGCGCGGCAGCAATATGAAGCGGCGAAAGCAAAGTTGACGGAAGCCGAAGCGAACAACGTGAAGGCGCAGTCTGATCTCGTGCGCTACAAGCAATTGGTCGACAAACAGGAAATTTCGCAGCAGCAGTACGACCAGGCAGTTGCCGTCGCCAAGTCGAGTTCCGCATCGGTGGACGCTGCCCGCGCGTCCGTGGATGCGGCCGGCGCCCAGGTCGAACAGGCCCAGAGCAGGCTGGTTCAGGCCGAAGCTGATCTGCGTACGGCGGAAACTGCGCCGCAAACGCGTCGCGTATCGCGCGCTCGAGCCGCCTCGGCGCAGGCCACCGCCGAACGCAAACAGGCCGAATTGCGGCAAGCCGAACTCAATCTGCAGTACGCGAAGGTTGTGGCGCCGGTCACGGGCATCGTCAGCAACCGCACGGTCGAGGTGGGCCAGAACGTTCAAGTCGGCCAAGAATTAATGAAGGTCATTCCGCTCGACGACATTTGGGTGACGGCGAATTTCAAGGAAACGCAGTTGCGCAAGATGAAGGCGGGACAGAGCGCAAGTGTTTCCGTGGACGCGTTCGGCCGCGAGTACAAAGGCCACGTGGACTCCATTGCCGGAGCCAGCGGCGCGCGCTTCAGCCTGCTGCCTCCGGAAAATGCCACTGGCAACTATGTCAAAGTCGTCCAACGTATCCCCGTGAAAATCGTATTTGACCCCGGCGAAACGAAAGGGCACGAGTTGCGCCCGGGCATGTCGGTTGTGCCGAAAGTCTGGCTTCGCTGATGGGCGCGGCGTCCATCACCATGAACGAGGCCGCGGAATGGCGGCCTGCGATTAATCCCTGGGTCATCGCCCTTGCGGTGACGCTGGCGACGTTCATGGAGGTGCTCGACACTAGCATCGCCAACGTTGCTCTCCCGCATATTGCCGGCAGTCTTTCCGCTGGTCAGGACGAAAGCACCTGGGTACTGACTTCGTACCTGGTGTCGAACGCCATCGTCCTGCCCCTCAGCGGGTGGTTGTCCTCGATCGTCGGACGCAAGCGCTTCTACATGGGTTGCGTCGCATTGTTCACCATCAGTTCGTTTCTTTGCGGCCTTGCGCCCAATCTGGCCACGCTGATCATTTTTAGGATTATGCAGGGAGCGGGCGGGGGCGGCCTTCAGCCCAGCGAACAGGCGATCCTCGCCGATACCTTTCCGCCCGCGAAGCGGGGCATGGCCTTCGCGGTCTACGGCATTGCCGTCGTTACGGCTCCCGCAATCGGTCCGACCCTGGGAGGGTGGATCACCGACAATTTCAGCTGGCGCTGGATTTTCTTCGTCAATATTCCCGTCGGAATTCTGTCCTTGCTGCTGACGGGCCGTTTAATCCAGGATCCTCCTTACTTCCGCCGCCGCAGGTTGAGCGAAACCAGGATTGACTACATCGGGCTTGGCTTGATTGCCCTGGGCCTGGGCGCGCTCCAGATCGTCCTCGACAAGGGCCAGCGTGAGGACTGGTTCGAGTCAAATTTCATCATCGTCCTCAGCATCGTCTCCGGCGTTTCGCTGCTCTTCGTGCTCCTCTGGGAGTGGAGACACAAAGATCCGATTGTCGATCTCCATCTCTTTCGTGACCGCAACTTTGCAACCTCCAACTTCCTGATGTTCATGCTGGGCTTCGCGTTGCTGGGCAGCACGCTGTTGCTGCCCCTGTTCTCGCAGACGTTGCTTGGCTACACTGCCGAGCAAGCCGGCCTGGCGCTGTCTCCTGGTGGCTTTGTGATCATGGTTCTCCTGCCGCTGGTCGGATTCCTTCTTTCCCGCTACCAGCCGCGATGGTTGCTGATGTTCGGCCTGACCGTGCTCTCCCTGTCGTTGTTGCACATGACACGTTTCGATCTGGACGTTGACTTCCGTACGGTCGCCCTGGCCCGCGTCTTCCAGGGCATGGGATTGGCATTCTTATTCGTCCCGATCAATACGGCCGCCTATTCATTCCTGCCCCGGGAAAAAAACAACGCCGCCTCGGGATTGATGAATCTGGCGCGCAATATCGGAGGCAGTGTCGGCATCTCGTTCGTGACTACACTCCTGGCGCGGCGAGCGCAATTTCATCAGGCGCGCCTGTCCGAGAACCTGAGCGCGGCCAATCCACAGCTTCAGGACGCCTTGCACGGCCTGACCGCGAAATTCGCGGCAGGAGGCGGCGGCGGTGGAGGCGGTTCCGGTGCCGGCGGCGCGTCCCAGCACGCCTACGCCCTGCTGCAAGGAAACGTGATCCGCCATGCGACCATGCTCGCGTACATCGATTGTTTCTGGGTGTTGGGAGTTGTGATCCTGTGCCTCATACCTGCGGTATTCTTGATGAAGAAAGCGAAACCGGGCGCCGCGATGGTGCACTAAAGGGGTGGGGTATGTTTCGCATTGTCACATTGGAGCGAGAATTCGGCTGTGGTTGCGGCAGCATCGCGGCGGAAATCGCCCAACGTCTCGGATGGAAGCTCTGGGATCAGAACCTCACGGTGGAGATTGCCAAGCGCGCCCAGGTCGATGAGTCGGAGGTGTGTCTGTGCGACGAGCGGGTCGACAGCCGCCTGTATCGCCTGGCCAAGGCCTTCTGGCGTGGGAGCTATGAGCGGAGTCTGCCGCTGGCCGGGTCGCGTGCCTTCGATACCGATCGCCTCGTCTCCACGGTGGAACAGATCATGCATTCCATCGCCGAAGAGGGCAACGCCGTGGTGGTGGGGCGGGGCGCGCCATTCTTTCTGCGCGGACGCCCGGATACTTTCCACGTGTTTACCTATGCGCCTGTCGATGAGAAAATTCGCCGTCTGATCGCGCTCGGCAAAAGCCGGGAAGAAGCCGAAGAATTGGTGCACTGTGTCGACAAGGAGCGGATCGCCTTCGTGAAGCACTACTTCAACGCCGACTGGCCGACGCGCAGCCTCTATCACGTCATGTTGAACACCAGCCTGGGAGACAAACTCGTGGTCGAGACGGTGCTGGAGACGATGCACGCGCTAGAGGCGAAATCGATGCAGCGCGAAATTCACATGGTGCGTTGAGATCGGCGAGTTCGTCCTGAAGAGCCGGTAACCAGATGAGCGTGCCCGCCCCCGGATGATTGAGGCGGGCACAGCAATCTGTCAGTGGGGACGCTCCTGCTGCTGCGACTGGCTCTCGCTGCGGCGATCGGAAGGCGGCCGTGGCTGCAGCTTCTGTTGCTGCTGAGCGTGGCGCTGCTCCATCTGCTGCGTTTGCTGCTGGTGCCGCTGTTCCGTCTGCTGTCTGCGGGCATCGTCGGCTCGTTTCTGCTCGAGTTTCTGATCCTCGCGTTCCTGCTTCTGCTCCAGTTTCTGGCGGTCCTTTTCCTGTCTTTCCTGGAGCCTTGCCTGCTGTTCCTGCAGTTTCTGATCGCGCTTTGCGTCGCCGGTGTTCGGAGGCCCCTGGCGCTCCATGGGCGGCAGGTCGCGCGGGTGGATTGCAGTTCCGGACCGCCAGTTCTCGTTGTCCGGCCGCTGGCCGCGCGCGTTGTCACGCGCGGGCCGATTGGCAGGCGGTTGATAGGGCGCTCCTGCCTCTCTTGCGGCCACGGCCTCACGGTCATTGAAACGTCCGGGCTGCGGTGTCGCTGCGATGGGCGGCCTGCCTTGGTTCATCGAAGCTCGCAATTGACGGTCCCCGCGCGCGGCTTGTACGTTTTGCATCTGCGCCTGGATCGGGCCGATATGCCTTTCTCTGTCTATCGCCTCCTGTTCCCGTGTAGGACGGAGGTTGATGCCGCCATTTCCGCCGTTGTAGCTGACGCGGTTCACGGTCACGTTGTTGTTGATCACCGTCGTGTTGTAGACGTTGCGGACCACAGTTACATTCACGTTCGTGACGGAACGGTTATAGAAGAAGTGGTCACGATCCCATCGTCCGCCGACATAGCCGTTGCCGAAATATCCGAAGCCGTAGTAAATGCCTCCGTAAAACCCGACTTCGCGTGCCCAGTACCCTTCATGGAAGAAGAATCGGTCTCCGGTCCATGCCCAGTATCCCGGCGTCCACAACAGACCCCGTTCGGGCGCCAGCACCCACGTGCCCGGGACCCAGTAGTAGTCGTCGTAGTCGTAGTCGAACGCCCAATAGCCCGGAACCCAGATGTAGTTCTCTGCCGGACAAGCGGGCTGCTCGTAAATAGGCAACGCGGGCGGACCGAATGTGATCATTACGCCCACTTGCGCTGATGCCGGTGCAACTGCAACCAACGCTGCAATCGCGAGCAGCAGCACTTGAAGAATGGTTCTCATGGTCCCTCCTTCTCGCCCGATCATCCACTGCGCGACCGATGTCGCCTTGCGGCTCAGGTGCTCGGATCGGAACCGAGATGTCCGGACCCGTTTTGGCGGCCCGGAACGCCGGGAATCGTCCCGTTGAAAAACAACCATAGGAAGCACCGCTCCGTCTGCAGCTTGCCTACCTACCGCAAGTGCTCCATATGCCTCATAACCCGGTTAGATGCGATGAGTCGCGGTGCCGGCCGTTGGTGGCGTTGACTCCAGCGATGCACTCAATGGGGCTTCTTCTTTTTCCCGAAGAGCCCGGTCAGTCCTCCCAGAGGATTGCTGTTCTGATCCCCGCTCTGATTGCCCAGGAGGCCTTTCAGCTGGCTGCCTACGATTCCCCTTACGTCGGGAACGAAGGTTGGATTGGCGGTCGTTCCCTGAACGAGGAAAGGAATGTTGCTCGCGCCTTTGCTGCCCAGTCCGGCGATCTGCGTGAGGCCCGTCACGGCGCCTCCGGTAAGGCTGGCCGACATATTGAAATTCAACGCCCCGCCCGGACTGACCGTCCCGGCTCCTGCGACGTTACCGAGCGCCGGGATGACCAGGCTGATCTTGTCGAGACGCGTGCCTTCGGGCGCAACGCGCACGTCGGAGCTCAGGTTCTGAATGCTCGTGTCGTTGCCGGTCTGCTTGCCGGAAAGCGCCGAGATGGCTGAGAGCTTCGTTCCCAGGTTGAACCCTGCCAGTTGGGTGCTGTTCAGTTTCACCGTGCCCGTCGTGACCAGCTTGTCCAGCGGCCCGATCGAATCGAGGTCCAGCGAGAGACTTCCGCCCTTCAGCTGCGAGCCGGGCGGCAGAATGACTCCCACGGCCGGGAGCGCAGCCTGCAACTCGTCCACTGGCATGTTCGTGCCGACCAGCTTGGTGCGGACTGAAGTCGTGTCACCATGGGTTTCGTAAGTGCCGGTGAGTTTCGCCTGCGCTTTGCCGATCGCGATGTCCCCTTGCGACAGCCGCCCCGACTGCGTCGCCAGATTGTGCTCGAGGGCGTACTGCACTTCGATCGGACGCCCCGAGGGGGCGCCTTTGGGCACGAGTTTCAGGTTTGAACCTTTCAGCGTGCCGCTGGTCTTGGCGATGCGGCCGTCGGAGTTGATGGTGCCGTCGAAGTCCGCCGATCCTGTGATGCCAAGCTCGGGATCGACCAGCGCAGATTGAGAGAGATCAAGCTTTTCGATTCCCAGCTTCGCCTGCAGAGGCGAGAGCGACACATCGCTGGAATTGATGGGTCCGAGCGTGCCGTCGAGTTTCACACTGCCGCCGCCGGGCAGTCGGACCGAAGCCGTGACTGGGAAGGCGCTGGTGGGCGACAGGTTCTTCACGGCGATGTTGACTTTGTCGTAAACCACCGGCTTGCGCTTCGAGGGGATCGAACCGAACGCGATCTTCCCGTCGCTCAACTCCAGTTTGCCCACGCTGAAATGCGACGGTCCGGACGATGGCTCCGCCGCCGGCTTCTTTTCGGTCCCCCCGCCCAGCGAGGAAAAGTTCCATACGCCGGCCTGGTTGCGCAGAAGCGCGATTTCAGGCTGATCGATGACGATCTCGGTGACATTCAGTTGCTTGCTGAAGATCAGCGGAATCAGTTCGACCCCGACTTGGAGAGATTTGGCCTTGATGAAAGGAGCGGGGCTGAACTTGGGATCGTCGGCGATGGTGAGATCGTCAGCGCGGACGCCTCCTGAGAGCAGGCTCAAGCTGAGGTTGCCCACCTTGACCTCTCGTCCCAAGGCCGCCGTCAGTCGAGACTCGATCTGCGGGCGAAAGCTGTTTACATTGACGAGGAATGGCAGCGCGATGACAAGAATGATGAGAACCGCCACTACGATACCGATAATCTTGAGTCCAGTTTTCATGGGGACCTCCTCAGGCGGGAGATGGGACAGGGCCGGACGATTCGACGGGTCCAGTTTATCAAAATCTCGATCGTTGTAAGATATGCGCCGGGGCCGATCGTGAGCGCGCAAGGGACAGCATCTGATCTCTATCCGGGTCTGCAGCAGGAGGTGGCTCGCCTCGCCCTCCAGCCCGCGGTCCAGGCTGCCTGTGAGTGGTTCCGGTCCCATGAAGTGAAGCTGGCGGCCTGGCAAATGGAAGTGGCTCGCATCGCATCGCCTCCATTTGGAGAGGCGGCACGAGGCGCCTGGCTTGCCGATCGCTTTCGCGAAATCGGGCTCCGCGCTGTGCACATTGATGACGTTGGCAACGTCTTCGGTGTCCATCCGGGATACGGCAGCCGCCACATTGCGCTCAGCGCTCACATCGACACCGTGTTTCCGGCAGCAACGCCCCTGAACATTCGCCAGCAGGGAACGCGGCTTTACGGTCCCGGTGTATCCGATAACGGAGCGGGGATCGTCGCAATGCTCGCCGTCGCCGCCGCGCTGCAGGCTGTCCCGATTGCGCACGCCCTGCCGTTTGTTTTCATTGGGAATGTCGGTGAGGAAGGCGAGGGCGATCTTCGCGGAATGCGCCACGTCTTTTCCGCCACAAAATGGTTCGAGGGCATCGCCTACAACATCGTTGTCGATGGCGCCGGCGCGGACACGATCGTGGCCGAAGCGCTCGGCAGCCGCCGTTTCGAAGTGATTGTCCGTGGCCCGGGAGGGCATTCATGGAGCGATTTCGGCGCGCCCAATCCGATCATTGTTCTTGCGCGCACGATTGAGGAGTTCAGCCAGACCCCGGTACCCTCCTCTCCCAAGACTACGTTCAACGTCGGAGTGATTCGCGGGGGCACTTCGGTGAATTCGATTCCCGAGTCGGCCAGCATGCGCGTTGACCTGCGCTCCACCTCTATGGCCGAGATCGACCGCCTGGAGCGGAGTCTGCGTGCTGCGCTGGACCGGGCCGTCGCTTCGGAGAACGAGGCCGGTGCCCTGCGCGCCGGGCGGAAAGCGCATCCCGTGCAGAGAGAAGTGGTAGAGATTGGAAATCGTCCCGCGGGCGAATTGGCTCCGGATGCGCGCATCCTGAAGGTCGTCCGGGCAGTCGACGCACATCTGGGCAATGCGGCGCAGGTGCAACGCGCCTCCACCGACGCCAATGTGCCGCTTTCGCTCGGGCGCGAAGCTATCGCGATCGGCGGTGGCGGATCCGGCGGCGGCGCTCACACGTTACAGGAATGGTTCGACTGTAACGGACGGGACCTCGGACTCAAGCGCATTCTGCTTACAATGCTGGCACTGGCCGGAATTGGAGAATAATGCGAACCGCACTCTTTATCTTCCTCTTGTTCACGGTCGGCGGTCTCGCGCAAGACGCCTCAAAGACCAAAGCCGACGTCATCTTCACTCACGGAAATGTGTACACCGGAGCGGCCGACTCCATGGCGATGGGAGCCGGCAAGCGCGCCGAGGCAATTGCCATCAAGGGCGACCGCATCCTGGCGGTCGGAACCCGCGACGAGGTCCTGAGAACCAGGGGACCTGACACAAGCATGGTCGATCTGGGTGGGCACTTCGTGATGCCTGGCTTCAACGATGCCCACGTACACCTCGCTGGCGCCGGCCGCGAGAAGCTCAGCGTGAACCTCGTGGGCTGCAAGACGCTCGACGAATTCCGCGAACGCGTTCGCGACAAGGTGGAGAAGGCCGCTCCTGGGGAATGGGTGGTTGGTGCCGGTTGGGACGAAACCTCATGGCCGGTCAAAGTCCTGCCCTCGCGCTGGGATCTTGACGAGGTCGCGAACGGGCATCCGATATATCTGGTCCGCGTGGACGGTCACATCGCGGTCGCCAACACGCGCGCCCTGCAACTGGCCAGTATCACCGTGGCCACGCGGGATCCGGAAGGCGGAAAGATCGATCGCGACGAAGGTGGAACGCCCAACGGTGTGCTGCGCGAGACCGCTCGCGACGCGGTCGTGGCGGTGATTCCGCAGCCTACTCACGAACAACGCCGAACCGCCATCGAGCTGGTTCTCGCGGATCTTGCCAGGCACGGTGTCACCTCGGCGCAGGACAACTCGGCGTGGGAAGACTTCCAGGTCTACGAGGAACTGGAGAAGGTGGGCAAGCTGACGGCTCGCATTTCCGAGTGGCTGCCGTTTGACGATTCGGTCGAGAACCTGGACAAGAAACGTGCGGCTCACCCCTCGTCCGACAACATGCTGCACACTGGCATGCTCAAGGGCTTCATGGACGGCTCCCTGGGATCGAAGACCGCGGCTCTATCGGAGCCCTATGCCGATGATCCAAAAAACTCCGGCCTGCCGCAATACAATCCGGAGCGCCTGAACGCGATGACGCGGGAGCGAGTGCTCGCCGGATTTCAGGTTGGATTTCATGCCATCGGAGACCAGGGCGTCCAAAGAGCGCTCGATGCTTTTGCCGAGGCGGAAAAGGCTGCCAGGGAAGGCACAGTGCAAGCCGCCGATGGCGGCAAGGACTACCGGCTTCGGATCGAGCACGCCCAGGTCACGGTTCCGCAGCAGATCCTGCGATTCAAAGAGCTCAAGGTCATTGCTTCGATGCAGCCGAGTCATCTCCTGACAGACATGAACTGGGCCGAATCGCGGCTGGGTCCGAAGCGGGCAGCTCATTCCTACGCCTGGGCCGAGTTCCTGAAACATGGTGTCGCGCTGGCGTTCGGAACCGACTATCCGGTCGAGTCGATTTCCCCGTTCCGCGGCCTCTATGCCGCCGTGACCCGCCAGAGCGAAAACGGAAAGAAAACCTATTATCCCGAGCAGAAGATTACGATTGAGCAGGCGATTGCAGCCTATACCACGGGCTCTGCGTTTGCCGAGTTTGCCGAGAAACAGAAGGGCAGACTGGAGCCGGGCATGCTTGCGGACTTCGTGGTTCTTGATCGTGACATCACCTCCGTTCCGCCCGCCAAGATTCTCGAGACGAACGTGCTGCGAACCGTAGTCGGCGGACGCACGGTGTATGAAACAGGACAGAAGTAGTAAGGAGCGGCCGCGCGCTGCATGGGCAGAGTCTCGAAGGCAGGCCATTTTGCTCGCAGCTCACGGCTCGACGCTGGATTTCCATGGACTGGAGAGAACGGGAACGCGCGTTCTATATCGGCGCTCCACTCGCCATCATTCCAGCTCTTGGTTTTCTGCCGGCTGTGATGTTCCTTCTCGTTGTGCCAGGATTCCCGCACGCGCGGGCGATTGCCGTTGCAGTTTTGCCCGTTCTGGCCTTGCTCAGCAGCTGCGGACTCTGGAAGCTGGCCTTGGGGGCAGTGCAGAAGCCTTTCGGCATTCTCAATGCCGTGAGTGTGGGAGCGCTGTTGGTCCTGCTCATTATTGCTGCCTACACCGGGCTGTTTCTGGCGATCCTGGCAGCGAAGTTCTGATTTCCAGGCTTTGCTCTTCCATTTCGGCTTTACCTGGTTAACGCAACCTGGGCTTTCTGCGTCTAATCTATGATGAAGTGGGCATGGGCCCCCCCGTGGGTGGGCATCTGCACAAAGGTATAATGCGTAAGGTACGTATTTTCAGGAGGAAAGAAATGGATTCGCGCGCAAGCGCCCTTTGGGTACGCCTCAAGGCAAAGGGCTGGGCGTACACCTTCACGATTCTTGCGACTCTGGCCGTCGGAATCCTCATCGGCACCATCATTTCGTACGGTGTAAAAGGCAAGGAAGGTCAGAAATCGTCGGATGCGACTCCGCTGACCATCCCGGCTCCACAACAGCTTTCGAATCAGTTTGCCCAGATCGCCAAGCAGCTCGAACCGAGCGTTGTCAACATCAACACCGAGTCCACCGTCAAGAGTCCGCAGCGCCGTCGCTCGCGGCCCGACCAGGGTGGCGGAGATGACGACAACAACGGTTTCCAGGATTTCTTTGACCGGTTCTTCGGTGGCCAGGGCGGCGACAGCGCTCCGATTCGGCAGCGCTCCCTCGGATCCGGCGTCATTGTGGATTCAAAGGGCTACATCGTCACCAACCGGCACGTGATCGACAAAGCCGACCGCATCCGCGTGAAGCTGCAAGATGAACCTGCGGGCAGCCCCGGCCACGACGCCAAAGTGATCGGCGCCGACACTGAAACAGATCTGGCCGTCATTAAGATCGATGTGGAGAAACCGCTCCCGGCGGCCAAACTCGGCAATTCCGAGGGCTTGCAGGTCGGGGACTGGGTGCTCGCGATCGGAAGCCCGTTCGGACTGCAGGAAACGGTGACCGCTGGTATCGTGTCCGCCAAGGGTCGCAACATCGTTCCGAACCGGCAGTTCCAGTCCTTCATCCAAACCGACGCCGCCATCAATCCCGGTAACTCGGGGGGACCGCTGGTCAACATGGCTGGGGAGGTGGTCGGCATCAATACCGCCATCCTCACCGAAACCAGTTCCTATGCGGGCGTCGGCTTCGCCATGCCTTCCAATACCGTGGCGCAGGTGTACAACCAGCTCATCGGACCGGACCATCGTGTGGCACGTGGATCGATCGGCATCGAGTTTGCCGCGCAGCCGAATCCGGCGATTGCACGCATTTACGGGTCGGGAGTCACCGTATCGAACGTCGTCGCAGGAAGCCCGGCGGAACAGGCGGGCTTGAAGATCGGTGACACCATCACCGCCGTCGATGGCAAAGAACTGAAGAGCGGTGATGAGTTGGTGGCAGACATCGCCGCCCGCAAGCCGGGATCGAAGGCGGCTGTGACCTACGTCCGCAACGGCAAAAAGCAGGACGCCACCGTGATCATCGCCGATCGCTCGAAGCTCTTTGCGTCGCGCCTGGGCGAGGAGGACGAGAATCAGGGCGGCGAGGAACCGAAAGCCAGCAAGTTCGGGCTGACGGTGCAGAGCATCACTCCGGATCTTGCGGATCGGCTCAATATCACCGCCGGTAAGGGTGTGGTGGTCCGCGATGTGAAGGCGGGATCGTTCGCAGAAGATGTCGGCCTGAACCGGGGCGACGTTGTTCTTGAAGTGAACAAGCAGCCCGTCAACACGCCTGAGGACTTTACGAAGATCGAGTCCGGGCTGAAGAGCGGGCAGGACGTGGTCTTCCTCGTCCGGCCGCGGGGTGCCCGAGCCCAGGATGGAACGATTTTCCTGGCCGGTACACTTCCGTAACGGTAACATCCATCGGCGAGACTGGCGCTTCCTCCCCACTTCGGGGAACATATGGAAGCCGGTCTCGCCGGTTTTCTTTTTAATGCCGTGGAATCGTCCAATTCGAAGCTTGCTCACCGCGATCATCTGTGTTTTGCTGGCAACGACCGTCGTCTCCGCCCAGAACGCGAAGAAAGCGTCAGGATCCACGTCCTCGAAAACGTCGTCGAAGGGGTCTTCTTCCACGCCGAAGAAGAAGCATTCCAAGAAGAGCAAGAAAAGTTCCAGGGCTCGCGGACAGAAGGCGATTGACTCCGAGCGCACGCTGCAGATCCAGGAAGCGCTCATCCGCGAACACTATCTCGACGGCAAGCCGTCCGGCAAATGGGACGACGCCACGCAAGCCGCGATGCGCCGATACCAGGCCGATCACGGATGGCAGAACAAGACGGTTCCCGATTCCCGGGCGCTGATTAAGCTCGGGCTGGGGCCGAATCACGATCACCTGCTCAACCCGGAGACTGCGATGACATCGGGTCCAACCGATACGAAAACGGCGGCCAAACCGGCCATTGCAGATCCCCCCACTCCCTCCACCGCTCCCGCCAGCACCCCCTCGCCACAACAGTAGAAACTGGCAGCGATTCTTCGTGAGCCATTTTTCCTGCGGTTTCCACATGTACAGGTAAGGGCAGTTGCCCGGCTTCGGCTGGATTCCCCATCCGCCCAGGAGGAGTCATGTCCCGCCGTCCGCTATTTCCCGTTTTCATTTGCCTCTGTCTTGCCCTGAGCATGGCGCCGACGGCCCTGTGGTCTCAGACCTACACCGATCTGCATGACTTCGATTGCACCGCGGAGGGATGCCAGCCCACCTATCCCGAAATTCTCGCCCAGGGCCGCGACGGAAATCTGTACGGCACCCTGGACAGTGGCGGCACATCAGGTATGGGAACGGTATTCAAAATGACGCCGTCGGGTTCGATTACGACGCTCCATAACTTCTCAGGCGCCGACGGTCAGAACCCCGACGGCGGGTTGGTGCTCGGCACCGATGGCAACTTCTATGGCACAACGAGATTTGGGGGCGCCAACAATCTGGGCACCGTCTTCAAGATCACGCCCGCAGGTGTGTTGACCACTCTGCACAGCTTTGCGGGAACCGATGGATCGGAGCCGCGCCCGGGACTCGTCCAGGGCAAGAACGGAAGTTTCTACGGCACGACCTGCGGCTTTAATCCACCGTGGACCGCCTACTCGATTACATCCTCCGGCAAGTTCAAAACCATCAACGGCACAAACGACGTGAGG
>DATIWL010000153.1:0-15390 GCA_035519435.1 Terriglobales bacterium | reverse complement strand
CGCACATCGTCATTCCAGCGGCAGCCCTCGGTGTCCCATCCATTCAGGACACTGGGTCTTGCACTCCGAACCGCCGCCGGTAAGCGCTCGGAGAAACTCCCGTGTGCCTCTGGAACAGATTGCGGAAGAAAGCGACATCCGTGTATCCGACCGCGTCGCTGATCTCCTGCATGCTGCGGTGATCACTCTCCAGCAGACGTTTCGCAGCCGCGATCCGAAGTTTCTGCAGATAGATCAATGGGCTGTCGCCGGTTGCTTCCTTGAAGCGGCGAACGAAATTCCGCAGGCTCATCCCCACTCGCCGGGCCGTCGCTGCCAGCGGAAACGTCCGCGAGAAATTCTCATGCAGCCATTCTTGCGCGCCCGAAATGGCCTCGTCGCTATGCTCGGTTTTGAGCGGGACAATGGCGAATCCAGCCTGCCACGAACGCGGCGTCTCGATGAGCATTGCCTTGGCGCTTTGCAGCGCTACCTCGTGGCCGCAGAACTTCTCCACCAGATGCAGGCTTAAATCCATGGCCGCGTGCACGCCCCCGCCGCAGTAAAAGCCTCGGTCTTCCGTCACCATCAACTCGGGCATCCACTTCACATTCGGATATTTCTCCCGAAACAACTCCGCCAGCCCCCAGTGGGTAGTGGCACGCTTGCCGTCCAGCAAACCCGTCGCTGCGACCAGGCCAACGCCCGAACATACGCTGGCGATGGCTGCTCCGCGCTTGTGCCAACGCCTCAGCCACGGAACCACGGGTGCATAGTGCTCGGCGACGTTGTCAAAATTGAGGCCGGTGGTGGGGATGAAGATGACATCGGTTTTGCGAATTTCGCCGATCGCCTTGTCGGGTTTGATTTGAATCTGTCCATCGCATGACACGGCACGTCCATCGACCGAAGCTGTTGTGACGTGAAAATAAGGAGTCTGGGGGGTTCCCGTGAGAAAGTTCCAGAGCATGCCGGCATGGCGGAATACCTCCATCGGACCCGTAGCCGTGGACGAGAAAGTCCCATCGAGAAACAGAATCGTGACCTCGGTCATCGTGCCATCCTCCCGACCAAAATTCCAATATGGCCTAATCACCTATCTAGAATGGCAAATCTGCCATCTTGTTGCAAGTCCCTTCCACGTCTATTCTCCAGAAGTCATAAGCGGCGGACCCGACATGCCGGCCTGCCAGAGGAGGATCGTTTCAATGAGTGAACACTACCATGATGCCGCGGACCTGAGGCTGCTCAAGGAAATGAGCAAGCTTGCGCCCACGGAGTTCAATGCCTGGTTTGGCCTCGACAAGATTGTCGGCCGCGAAGACGGCGCCATTCCCAGAAAGTATCGTGAGCTGGTTGCTCTGGCGGTGGCTTGCACGACGCAATGTCCCTACTGCATCGAGGTGCACACCAAGGCTGCGAAAGGTGCCGGAGCGTCTCGCCAGGAGATCACCGAAAGCTCGCTGATCGCCGCCGCCTTGCGCGCCGGGGGAGCAGCGACGCATGGCGCCATGGCGTTGAAGTTCTACGACCAGGGCTAAACCGGCATCGGGCAGGCGATGCCCCGCCAATATCAAAGGAGATCAACATGGTTGAAGCTGCAAATACGAAGTATTTGCGGATTGCATTGCTGCTGGTGGGTCTGATCTTCGTGGTGGGAATCTATCCCCTCACGATTCTCTGGCCTTCCGGCTGGGCGTGGCACACCGGCCACTCGGACTATTTGCAGATGATTCTTGGCGTGTACGCGACGTTAGGCGTGTTTTTGATCGTTGCCAGCCGGAATCCGCTCGCGAACCTGAGCCTCATCTGGTTTACGGTGTGGTCCAGCGTAGTGCATGGCGGCATCATGGCCGCGCAATCCCTGGTGAACCCGATGAACATGGGGCATCTTTGGGGAGATGTTCTGGCGCTGCTGCTTGTCGCCGCCGTCCTTGCGTTTTTGACGCCGCGACGCATCCCACAGCAATTCGCCGCGTGAGGATCACGGGATAGAAAAGATGTCTCAGCCCGTACGGGGAGAGGACCTATTCTCTCCCCACCCCCAACGCATCCGCTACGCGGTTGATGTAGTTGAACCAGGCGGCAATCAGCGTAATTTGCAGAATGGCTTTATCTTCGAATCCGGCGGCGCGCAGCCGCTCGTGATCGTCTTTCCAGACCCTGGTCGCATCTTTGGTGAGTTTCACGACGTAGTCCAGCATGACGCGTTCTTGCGGCGTGATCGGCGCAGTCGTGTAGTCCTTTTCCAGCGCAGCCACCATCTCTTTGTCTAACGTCACCCTACGCAGAAACTCTGCGTGCGATTCGATTCAATACACGCATCGGTTGGTGACCGAAACCATGGTCGCGATCATCTCGTGATGCCGCCGCTCCAGCGGGAGGTCCGGCGACATCAGCGAGCCGAAGGTGGCAAATGCGTGGTACAGCGCCTGCGGGATGAGTGTGTGCGAAGCCACGATGTCCGATCCGCCCCCTTCCGACGGATGCACAGGGATCGCGTACTCCTGCGGGTAGAACGACTGTTCACCTTCCACTGCCTTGCGCAATTCCTCACTCGCTTCCGAAAGGGGAATGGTGCGAATCCAGGTCATATTTTCGTCTTGCTCCGTCCAGGGTCTTTGCCTAGAATGCAGGCGTTTAGACAACCTACATACGGGCCCTGGGATTGCCAATAGTCTGAAAGCGCTATGCGCTGGGCCTACCGATTCGTTCGCGGAATCCGCGGAGGTTCGAATCGATGACTTATATCTTCTATCAGCTGCTCAGGCGGCTGCCTCGCCCGCTGCTGGTCGGGCTCGTCGTCATCCTGTTGACCGCACTGGCCAGGGCCTGAGCGGATCCCAATCCGGAGCGGCGCTGCGGCTACCACAAAAATGTGCGCCTCAGTCTCGACGCGCGTGCGCCCCTTCTCCATGCGCGCACCCCGGAAATTTCGCGAAGGCACGATTCCCATCCCACCCCAGTTCGCGCATACCTTCTTCTGAGGAGTAATAGGCTCCGGCAATCCACTCTTTGAGGTTCCCAAAGTGAGGGCGCTGAGACTCGTTCTGCAAAATGCCGGTGAGGAGTGCATCTCGTTCATCTTCAGACAATGCCGGAAAACCGCGTCCGAAGCGTTTCTTCGCCGCAGCCTCGACCGCGGCCAGCGATTCCAGGAATTGCCTCTGATGTTCTCGAGTATCCACGCTCAGCAACAAATCGATAAAGCGGTTGACCCGCGCCTTGGTGGACCCGGGAACCATGGTTTCGGCGAGGGCCACGAGGGCGTCGTTCTGCTTCGCGTCCAAGAAGAGAGGCTTCCACCCGTTCGCCCTGTCTGCGTCGTCGGCGCGGTCCAGCAGCGCGGCATTTTTCAGGTGCTCATGAAGCGGGTGCGCCGACGCGATGAGGGGCCACGCCCCTCCAGTTGCCAATCCGGCGAACAGCTTCGCGACAGCTTCACGCCGGGTTAATTTTCGCTCGTGCATTCGCTACCGTCCGCGCCGATGGTACCATTCGATCCGACTGTACTCAATTGTCCCTGATTGCATGCCCACGAAAGTCCCACCAACCTTTGACGTCCTTGTAGTCGGTTCCGGCGCCTCGGGCGGCTGGGCCTGCAAGCGTCTTGCCGAGGCCGGCGTGAAAGTCGCGCTGCTCGAGGCCGGGCGCCCGCAGTCGGACCGCAATTTCTCCGAACACAAGCCCGCTTTCGAACTGAAGTATCGCAACATGGCGCCAGAGATCGTGCGCAAGACGCGGCCAATCCAATCCAAGTTTGACGTCTGCAACGAGTACACTTCCGGCTGGTTTCTCAACGATCTTGAAGAGCCGTATACGACCCCTGCCGACAAGCCCTTTAACTGGATGGGACGCCTGCGCATCACTGGCGGCCGCACCAACGTCTGGGGACGTGTCAGCCTGCGCTTTAGCGACGCCGATTTCAAATCCGCTTCGCTCGACGGCTACGGTGAGGATTGGCCGCTCAACTACAGCGATATCGCTCCCTACTACGATCTGGTCGAAAAATACGTCGGCGTGACTGGGATGGCGGAAGGGCTGGAACACTTGCCCGACGGCCAGTTCCAGCCGCCCATGCCGCTGACCTGCCAGGAGACCCTGTTTCGCGACCGCATCAAGGAAAAGCTCGGCCTGACCGCCACCCTCGCCCGATCCGCCAACCTCACTCGCCCCCTCAATGGACGCGGACCTTGCCACTATTGCGGCCCTTGCGAGCGCGGTTGCATGACGCACTCGTACTTCAACTCAGCGTTCACCACGGTGGCTGACGCGCTGGCCACCGGCAACTGCACGCTCATCTCAAACGCCATGGCCTATAAGGTCCTGATGGATTCAGAACGCAACCGTGCGCGCGGCGTTCTCTACATCCACCGCAATACGCGCCAGCCGCACGAAATCCACGCACGAGTTGTGATTCTGTGCGCACAGGCCCAGGAATCGGTCCGCATCTTGCTCAACTCGGCCAACACACAGAATCCCAACGGTCTCGGTAACTCCAGCGGCGTCCTCGGCCACTATCTGACCGCGCACGTCCGCAGCGGAGGCGGCAGTGGAGAGTTTCCTGCTTTTGGGCAAAAGCCTTCCCGCGGCGGCCCGATCAAACCGGTCGGCATCTACGTCGCCCGCTTCCGCAATCTCAAAGGCCAGCCACCGTATAAGAAGTTTCTGCGCGGCTACGGCTACGAAGGCGATTCGAGCCTCGACTTCAACTGGGACGCGCCCGGCTTTGGCGCCACCTATAAAAAAGCGCTGCTCGAACCCCGCGCAACACTCGGCATTACCGGCTTCGGCGAAGTGCTGCCGCGCTGGGATAACTTCGTCGAGATCGATCCGAACGTAAAAGATATTTACGGAATCCCCGTTCTCAAGATCCACATGTCCGACGGCGACAATGAACGAGCCATGATCCAGGACATGGGCGACACCGCCGGAGAACTGCTCGAAGCCGCTGGCGCAAAGAACATCCAGACGTACGCGAATCCCTCTGCTCCGCGCTGGGCTCTGCATGAAGCCGGCATCGCGCGTATGGGCAGCGATCCGAAAAAGTCAGTACTGAATCAGTTCCAGCAGTCGCACCACGTCAAGAATCTCTTCGTGATGGACGCTTCCGGCTTCACTTCCAACCCCTGCCAGAACCCGACCCTGACCATCATGGCTTTGTGCGTCCGCTCCTGCGACTACCTGATGGGAGAGATGAAGAAGGGCGAGTACGCGTGAAGTAGCATAGCGGCGAGCGCCCATCCCGATCTCTACTCGTTGTGGGTTTTATTGAGAACGGAGAGCAGTGCCGCAATAGAATGGATCCGTTCTATTAAGGTTAGTATGAGAATGCCTCTGTGGCTGTTAGTTCTGCCTTTCCTCTCGTGCGCGCTATTGGCTCAGGACAACTCCTCCAAAGAAGCGCCTGCACTGACATTCCGTGAACCCTTCACGTTGAAGCTGCGCGTTGACAAAGATCATTACTACGAGCAGCACTTTGACAAGGTTCCCTACGTAGCTGAGAACGACATTTACCTCTTTCTCGGCGACCATTTCGGCATCAATTTGACTGATAACAAGGGTGAATTCCTCACCATTGCGTATCAACCAGACATCGCCAAAGCTGATGTGCAGTTTGGATTCACCCAGGAAAAGGCCGGGGATGGAATCTTCATGATGATGCTGACAGTTCAAAACAAAACGGACCGTAGACTCTCTTACGAGGCCCTTATGACTGTACCGAAGAGAGAGGGCATACTAAAGACTAGCGTCGTGCCGATAGAGCCGCGCCTCTCCAGTTTCGAATCATGGCCGCATCCGATTGTGCAGCTTGTCTTGAGGAATTTTCGATTTTCCGACAGCCCTGCCAAAAGAAAGGGCACAGTATCATCAGACCAAAAGTGAATTCCATGGGCGCGAATTGATCCTGTGGCAATACAAGTCGCTGAGACCAGGTGATCGTCCTACTCTTCTCTCAGATACTCCGCCATGACCTTCGCGTAATCCGCAATTGCCATCTCCGGATCCTCCAGATCCGGATGCCACACCTTCTCCCACTCGAAGCAATAGAAGCCCTTGTACCCAATCTTCTGCAGCGCCGCGACCTGCCTCTTCACTGGCACGTCCCCGCGCCCGGTCAACACGTACTTGCGATCTCCGCCGGACGGAACCGAGTCCTTCAGATGTGTATGCCGAATCCACTTTCCCAGCTGACCCACCGTAAACTCCGGTTCTTCCTTACCGCTGGCGAAGGTATGGTGCGCATCCCACAGCAGTCCGACATGTTCAGAATCTGCGCGTCGAAAGACGTCGCCCAAGATCGCAGACGTAACGAACTGATCGTGCGATTCGATCAGCACCGTGACTTTGTGACCCGCCGCGTACTCGCCCAGTTCCTTGAGCCCCGAAGCAACTCGGTCTTTGAGTTCATCGTCGGGCGCTGCCGTCTTCTCTCCACCGCCGGTGGCGAAGACCCGAACACACGGCGCACCCAGGGCCTCCGCCAGATCGATGAACCGCCGTCCATCCGACAACTGCTCCGCACGCTTCGGCCCCGGCGGCAAATCCATGTGCGCGGAGCTGCTGACGCACGCAATTCGCAAGCCGTGATCCTCAATCTCGCGCCGAGTCTGCGCCATACGCGAAGCGGCAAAGACAGGATGTGTTGGCAGGTCCAGGTTGCCTTCCAGTCCACGCAGCTCGATTGCCGCGAACCCCGACGCCGCCGCATAGTCGAGAATCTTGCGCCATTCCCAGGCCGGGCATCCGAGTGTCGAGAAAGCGATGGGGAGACGCCCGGCGGCCCACGCCGGCAGCGCCGTGCTGGCTACCGCGGCGGCCAGAGCCTGTAGAAACCGGCGACGTGTGGATCGCATGCGCAGCATTGTCTATCAGGATGCGCCGGGCGACCAGTCCCCCCGACCGCCCATACCCTCGCTCCGTGATCGTGCCTGACGAAAAGTTGGCAGGGTTAAAATGAACATGACGCTGTGATATGGCTCACCGCGCGGATGTGCGCCGGTCGCTAAGGTCAGTGCGGGAGAGCGACGGCTCCGCGCCGCAGCCGTTGGGCTATGCCTGTTCGGACCTTGAGTTTCGTCCGGCGACCGTTTCCAGGAGGGTTTCATGCCGCAGGATACGCTGACCATCACCGACAATCGCACCGGCCAGACCTACACGCTGCCGGTCGAGAACGGCACCATCCGCGCCATGGATCTGCGCAAGATCAAGACGGGCCCCGAAGACTTCGGCCTGATGACCTACGATCCGGCCTTCATGAATACCGCCTCCTGCCGCAGCGCCATCACCTATATCGACGGTGACCGCGGCATCCTGCGCTATCGCGGTTATCCCATTGAAGTTCTGGCAGAACACTGCACCTTCCTCGAAGTCACCTATCTGATCTTGTTCGGAGAACTGCCGACCGCGGCACAGCTCAAGGACTGGGTTTACGAGATTACCCATCACACCATGCTCCACGAGACGACCAAGAAGTTCATGGAGGGCTACCGCTACAACGCCCACCCCATGGTGATGCTGGTCTCGACCGTTGCCGCGCTGTCGAACGTCTATCCCGACTCGCGCAACATTCACGATCCCGCCAGCCGCCTGCTCCAGATCAAGCGCCTCATCGGCAAGATGCCATCTATTGCCGCGATGTCATACCGGCACATGGTTGGGTTTCCGTATGTCTATCCCGACAACGATCTGACCTACACCGAAAATTTCATGAACATGTTGTGGAAGATGGTCGAGCCCAAGTATGCCGCGAACCCCGTGATCGCGCGCGCGCTCGATATCCTCTTCGTGCTCCACGCCGACCACGAGCAGAACTGCAGCACCAACACGATGCGTTGCGTCGGCAGCGCGCACACCGATCCTTATCTCGCCACCGCGTCGGCCGCTGCTGCGCTCTCAGGTCCGCTGCACGGCGGCGCCAATGAAGAAGTCCTGCGCATGCTCGACGAGATTGGCACCAAGGACAACGTTCCCGCCTACATCAAGAAGATCAAGGAAGGCAAGGGCAAGCTGATGGGCTTCGGGCATCGCGTCTACAAGAATTACGATCCGCGGGCCAAGATCATCAAGTGGGCCGCCGACCGCGTCTTCGAAGTCACCGGACGCAACACCAAGATCGAGATCGCCCTCGAACTGGAACGCATTGCGCTCGAGGACGATTATTTCGTAACGCGGAAGCTGTATCCGAACGTGGACTTCTACTCGGGAATCATGTACCAGGCGATGGGTTTCAAGCCCGAAATGTTTACCGTGCTTTTCGCCATCCCGCGAGCGGCCGGCTGGCTGGCGCAGTGGCAGGAGATGCTCACCGATCCGGAGCAGAAGATCGCCCGCCCGCGCCAGGTCTGGGTCGGACAGGAAGTGCGTTCGTTTGTCCCGATGGAGCAGCGGAGCGCCGCAGGAGTAGGAACTCGCTAGGAAGAACCGCTAGGCCGATCCCAATAGGCTGTACAACAGAACCACCAGCACGGCCGCGGTGAAGCCTACATACATGCGGTCTCTCTCCTCGGCAAAGCCGAATAGCGCCAGTGCCACTCGAGCGATGGGCGTGGCGATAAGCAACAGCAGGCCCAGCTGGATGAATGCTCTTCCGTGCAGGCCAGCAATTCCACGCAGTACTCCGCGAATGTGCTTCAGTTCCGACGGTTCTCCGCGAAAAACACGATAGTTCGCCGGCTCGAATCCATGCCGGATCAGGAAGACTGCGCCGCCGGCCAGGACAACCAGCGCCGACACGATCACGCCAGCGCGCAGCAGGTTACCGACAATCGTTTCCACCCGGCGGTCTGTCCATTCGCTGCGCGCCATCAGATCCGCCCCCAGATTCCCTTGTAGAGCATCTCCATGCCCAGAAGCACGATCACCACGCTGAAGACCAGGCGCAGCCAGCGCGTCCGCGTTCGCGCCAATACTCTGGTTCCCACGAGCGATCCGATCAGCACGCCCAACATGACCGGCATGGCCAAAGCCGGGTCCACATACCCCCGCCGCATATACACGCCTGCGCTGGCCGCAGCAGTCACGCCGATCATCAGGTTGCTCGTAGTCGTCGAGACCTTGAACGGAATCTTCATCGCCTGGTCCATGGCCAGAACTTTCACCGCGCCCGAACCGATTCCCAGCAAGCCGGAAAGAGTGCCCGCGCCGAACATCAGGCCGAAGCCTGCCGGGACGCGGTGAACGTAGTAGGCCCGTGGGCCATCAAGCGACGGATACGTCCCATTCATCCGCAGGCGCGTCGCCAGAGGGTCCGGATGGTCGTCGACCGGAACGATCGGCTGCGGGCGTCCCGACAGATACGCCGAATACAACATCATCATCCCGAAAATGATCGCGATCGCGGGCGTCGGGACCATGAGTGCCACATAGGCTCCGAGGAGAGCGCCCAAAGTAGTTGCGATCTCAAGGAACATCCCTATTCGAATGTTGGTGAAGCCTTCTTTGACATAAGCGGCTGCCGCACCGGAAGACGTCGCGATCACGGATACGAGGGAGGCTCCAATCGCATAGCGGATGTCGACGTGAAACAAAACCGTCAAAAGGGGAACCAGTACAACGCCACCGCCCAAACCCGTGAGAGCGCCGAGAAACCCCGCGACGAGAGAGCAGGCTCCGACCAGCAGGCTGAACTCGAGATTATTCATTCAACCCCTGTCTGTGTAGAGCAGACATGCCTGTCCGCCCGGTTGCAGACTCCAGAAAAGCAATGAGAAGGATGAAGAACAGACGGCCCACCACGATTGCCCGACAACCCACTATCGCGCCGCAACATCCGCTTGCTCGTGCGCGTGATAACTGGACCTCACCAGCGGCCCCGACTCGACGTGCTTGAATCCAAACTTCAGGGCTTCGTCTTTCAGGAAGGAAAATTCCGCAGGAGTATAGAAGCGAGTCATGGGTAAGTGATCGCGCGACGGCCGCAGATATTGGCCGACGGTAAGAATATCCACACCGCGCGAACCCAAGTCGCGGAAAACGTCGACCAATTCCTCCACCGTTTCTCCTAAACCGACCATCACTCCGCTCTTCGTAACCGTCGCCGGATCCCACTTCTTCGAATTTTCGAGCAGATCGAGGGTGCGTTGGTAGCGCGCTCCTGAACGCACAGCGCGATAGAGCCGTGGCACGGTTTCAGTATTGTGATTGAGCACGTCGGGCTTGGCTTCAAGGACAATGCGTAACGGTTCTTCCAGTCCCTGGAAGTCGGGGATCAGAACTTCCACTCGGCAATCCGGCACAAGCTCGCGAATCAGGCGAATGGTGTCGGCAAAGATTTGCGCGCCGCCCACGTTGTCATCATCGCGGTTCACGCTGGTGACGACCGCATGTTTGATCCCAAGCGTAGCAACTGCCTCGGCAACCCGCCGTGGCTCGTCCCAATCGATTGGCTCCGGACGCCCCTTCGGTACGGCGCAAAAACCGCAGCGCCGCGTGCAGATGTCCCCCAGCAGCATGAACGTTGCCGTGCGGTGGTTCCAGCATTCGCCGATGTTCGGACATTGCGCCGACTCGCAGACAGTATGCAGCCCGAGCTCGCGCGCCAGTTTCTTCAAATTGTGGAAGTTATCGCCAACCGGCGCCTTGGCTTTGAGCCAGTCCGGCTTGGGAACACGCGGAAGCGGTCCGAGCGCAATTTGAACAAGTTGGGAAGAGGCTGCCATCCGCTTCTAAATTCTAGCAAACCTCTTCCCGGAGAGCCCTTTTACAGGAAGACGCGTATTACCAGATGATTTTCACACCTACCTGGATGTGGCGGGAGCCGCCGGAACCGATCACGGGATTCGCAACCTGTACGTCGGGAGTAGCATTGGCGCGTCCGAAACTATCCGGCGAGGTCAGATCTCCTCCCACGGAACCCGAAGCGAAGTTCGCGTGGTTGGCCACATTGAACATTTCGCCGCGGAGCTGCAGCTTGAGTCTTTCCGTCAAGCGCCACACTTTGCTGACCGAAGCGTCCCAATTCACAAAGCCGGGGCCACGTAAAATGTTCCTCCCCATGTTTCCAAAGGTGTAAAAGGCGTTCGGGTAGATAATTACCCCGTTCTGCGCATAGCAGCCGCCCACGTAGTCCAGCGCATCTTGCAGGGGCCCAGGCGGCGCGACCGAGGTACAGACATCGGGTCGAGAGATGACATTTCCGTCGTCGTCGTACTCCACTTCATAGTATGGAATCGGCGCTTTGGCGGACCATCTCAAGTTGTTGGGATTTCCCTGGATATTCCAGCGATCATTGTTTCCATTACCGGGGCCTTCGTTGGTTCCGGTCAGATCGTTACTGTTGTCGTAAAGAAGGATCGGATAACCAGTCTGCCATTGCACGATACTGGTGACCTGCCAGCCCTCCAGCATCTGCCCCCAGCCTTTGCGGGAAGGCAAATCGTAAGTTGCGGAGAGAGTAAACCGGTGGCGGATATCGTAGTCCCCGCTGGCCTTTTCCGCAGCATAATCCAAGCTGTTCTGGGGGACGTACCCCAGATTGTTTGTGTTTCCCGCGGTATCGATCGCGTGCCCGTAGGTATATCCCGCAAGGAGATACAGCCCGTTGGAATAGCGATGCGTGAGCGTGGTCTGCAAGCTGTGATAGGTGGAGGTTGACTTGTTTCCCAGATAATTCAGGAAGGAAATGTACGGATAGCAAGGAGCGTTGCCGATCCCGAGCCCAACGGGCTCCGGACAGCTCGCCGTCATCGGCCGCCCCAACTGCTCCGAGCCATCGTCGATTGAGGTGTCTACCTGGTTCAGGTCAATCGTGCTGTAGAGGCGGACTCCATGGTTCGCGACATACGCGACCTGCAGCATGGTATCTCGCATGATCTCCTGCTGCACATTCAGATTCCAGTTCAACACGTACGGCGTTTTCAGGTGCTGATCCACGGCAAAGAAGTCACAAGGACTTGATGCATCGCAGCTCGAGAGCGTCGAATCGTGAATGGGGAAGATAGCTCCACTTTCCGGATCCGGACTCCAGTCGATCAAATCCGTCAGATTGTTCGTGCCAGGACTCACCAGGAATGCGTTCATTGTCCCCTTGCCCCCTGGGATCAGAGCGCTTGGGTTCAGGTTGAGGCCGCCGCCGCTGAAAGCGAAGGTGCGAATCGAGGGTTGAACGTAGATCATTCCGAAGCCCGACCGCAGGATCGTTTTGCCCTTGCCGAAAACATCCCATGCCACACCCAAACGCGGCGAAAAGTTCTTCAGGTTCGTCTGGTAAGGCTCGCTGATGCCATAGCCAACTTGCACAATTCCCTGTGACGGCACATAGTTCGCCAGCCGATTATGCGAATCGGTAATCGGACGCGTCACGTCGTACCTCAAACCGAGATTCAGCGTCAGGCGCTGGGTTGCGCGGAAGTCGTCCTGGACAAATAAGCCGAATGAATTCTGTGCCAGATTCCGTGAAGGGTCTCCATACAACAGGCGCCATGCCCGCACATTACCCTGAAGGAAGTCTTCCAGGTAGTGAAAGTCGATGCGTCCGCGCCCGTTGCCGGCCCGGTAGTAGTCCACACCGCCATGGCTGAAGTCGCCGCCAAAGCGCAGGGCGTGCTTTCCTACGGTGTAAGCGACAGTGTCGGAGTAGTTTTCCGTGTGGCTGGGCGAAGTGGCTGTCGGCCAGCTCGAATTTCCACCGAGGTAGTCGAAATAAGATGTACTCGCGTTAATTCTCGGGAAGCCAAACAGTCGCGGGTCCGTGATTCCCGTTTGCAGGCCATATTGCGTCGGATTGACGTTCCCGTCCACCGACGTGATGCTTTCGTTGAAGCGGTTGAAACTGAAGCGGGTCGTATTGATCCAGCGTGAGTTTGGAGTCCACACCCAATCCACTCCGAACACTTGCGTGACAGGAGATGCTGTTGACAGCCACTCCTTTCTCACCGGGACCGCGTCTTCCTCGACTTCAGTCGTGTTCGCATAAATGAACCTGCCCGTAAGAACGTGATGCTCGCTGAGGTGATAGTCGCTCTTGAAAACCAGGTTGTCGGCACGGTTTACGTTATTGAAGTTGAAGTTGATGATCGTGGGGTCGTTAGGATCGGCCGTGAAGCCCGGATTGTCGGGAAAGTACTGGAGAAGGCCGAGGCTGAGCTGACTGCAGTTGGAAGGATCGGTATCGCACCCGAGATCGGTGAGCGCGTCGGGAATGCTCATCCGCCAGGGATCGTCAAAATCGAAGCCTTCCGGCAGGTGCACCGTCACGGGCGTGTACGCGTTATAGGGATTGCCCACCTTCGACCGCACACCTTCATAGTTTGCGAAGTAAAACCATTTCTGCTTCAGGATCGGGCCACCGATCGAACCGCCAAACTGGTGCAGCAGCAAGTCGGCCACCGGTTGCGGGCTTGGATTGAAGTAGTTCCGGGCGTCGGTGGCGGCGTTGCGGTGAAAGTAGTACGCCGTGCCGTGAAGCTGATCCGTGCCCGACTTGATTCCGATGTTTACGATCACCCCGGGCTTTTCTCCGAAATCGGCCTGTGGGTCTTCCTGAGTGTTGAATTCCTGAATGGCGTCGAGCGGCAAATTACTCGCAGGCGTACCCGAAATCCCGGCGTCGTTGACTACCGTCTCCCCCCAGTAGGCATCGTTGTCGGTGGCTCCGTCGATGACGAAGTTGTTGTCATCCGGGCGAAGTCCATTGGAAGTTACGGAGTGAAATCCTCCGCCGGGGTCGCGCTGAACTCCGGGATGAAGCGCCAGCAGATTCTGAAAATCGCGCCCCTGCAAGGGTAGTTCGTTAATGGCCTTGTTCGACAGTACGCCCTGGAGCGTGGTGGTTGTGGCATCCACGAGTGGAGCTTCGTCCTTCACGTCCACGATCTCGCTGGTGGCGCCTGGTGTCAGTTGGAAGTCGATCTTGAGATCCTTGCCGACCTCGATCTGGACGCGGTCCCGTACCGCCTTCTTGAAGTTCGGCGCTTCCACCGACATCGTATAGAAGCCGGGTTCAAGATTCGGGGCAACGTAGTCGCCGGTACTGTTGGTCTCGAGAACCCGTTTCACGCCTTTCCCGACATTCTGAATCGTGACCTGAGCGCTCACAATCACCGCGCCGCTGGCATCCGTCACGCGTCCAGTAATACGCCCCTGGGTTTGAGCCAGCCCAAGATTGGCTACCAAGACAAGCAGACACAAGCTTGCCCATACGGCGATTCGTGTAAGACGGCGGGAGCAGCGGCGAGAACTCATGAAAGCCTCCTTTAACAGGGATAAGGCGGTCGGTCTTAAATTCGTTTTCTACGCCTGACGGCAACCGGCCCGGTCGGGCCGGGCAGGATCACAGCCCGGAAGCCAGCTTGCCCACGTCAATCAGGGGAGAGGAGTAGGAAGAACAGTGGGCCGACTTGGCTTCGCCAGACATGCTGAACCTGGATTCCCCAGATAGCGGGCAAGTTTGTCAGAGCCGCCCCCGCGCGTCAAGAATTATCCTCGCCCTGCGCCATTGATTCTGCTGATCGTTCAGTACACTTTCTCGTCCGCCTGCGTGCTTTGGATTTTGCCCTCCACCACCGACAATTTGTAGGAGGCGCCGCGCTTCCCGCTCCAGTCTCGCAGGTTGAATTCCGCTCCCGTCGGCCCCCGGTATACCGTGATATCCCGAAAAGTCAGCGGCGTGTTCGGCTGACAGACGTCCGGCCCGATCCGCACGGAGATGAAATAAGCGCCCTTGCCTGCTCCGATCACGCGCGCCTTGCCGTTCGGTTCCACCAGCACGGCGCTCTTCTCGTCGACCGCAATCTCGCGCGGGCCCGGCGACCAGCCATCTTTCATGATGCGTGCCAGAAACGTCAGCGAGCGTCCCATGCGATCACGCTTCGCAAAATGAGTGTCGGTCAGGGTGTTTTGCAGCAGATCGATGTTGAGGAAGTCGCGCCGCACCGTGACCCGCGCAAAGTAGGGATTCGCTAGCGTCTGGCTCGACGCCAGGTCATCATCATCGGGGGCATCGCCCTGCGCCGAGTAAATGTACTGCCCCAGCACCGCCAGCCCGGCACTGGTTCCCCCGATCGCCCTACCCGCGGAAATGTGCGCCTTCAAAGCATCCTGCACCGATGTCCCCATCCACCAGTTGATATAGCGCGCCTGGTCGCCGCCGGCGATGAATACCGCCTCGGCATGCTGGATGATCTCCACAACTTTCGGATCGCCCGCTGCCTCGCGGCTGGGAATAATCAGCGTGGCAACCGAGTTCGCCTTGCAAAGTCCGTTGACGTAGGAGTTGTAGTCGTCGTCTCCCGCCGCCCGCAGCACCACGAAATCACCGCCCTTGCCCTTCTCACACAGAAAACGAAAGGCTTCGTCGAGATCGCTGCCGCCACCCATCAGCGCATAGCCTGCGGTAGCCTTGGTGGTGACATCCTGCGCGTTGCCGATGCGGAAGTATTGGAAGGTTGAAGTTTGAGCCGCCGAAAATAC
>DATIWL010000152.1:0-40227 GCA_035519435.1 Terriglobales bacterium | reverse complement strand
AGGATCGCGAGCGCCTTCTCGTAACTCTTGATCGAACCGTCAAGATCGCCGGTGACCTTCAGCAGGTCTCCAACCTCGCCGTAATCGCGGCCAATTTCCGTGTGCAATTTTTCCTCGGAGCTCGATTGCGCCAGTTGTTCCCGGATGGCAATCGCTTTGCGATAGCTGGCGAGAGCGCCAGGGTAATTGCCGAGATTGCTGCGGTAGGGAGCTCCCTGCACGTTGGCAACTTTGTCATACGCGCCGGCGAGTTCCCGTTGCAGTTGTGGGTCGTTGGCCGCTTCCGCTGCGAGGCTGTCCAGGTACTCGAGCGCTCGTTTGACAACCAATTCCCGCGCCGGCGTTGAACCGGGCAGGTGTTGGATGGCGTCGTGGAAGTCAAACAGGAACGAATTCGCCAATTGCCGGACTTGATTGAATCGCCGTTCGGCGCGTTCGCGGTTGACACGGGCGACGCGATTTTCCCGCAGCACCGCCAACACGCCTGCCACCAACACTACGCCCGCGAATGAGACGGCGGCCGCGGCCACGCGATGCCGCCGCACAAACTTCCCGGCGCGGTAGCTCCAGGAGTCCTTGCGCGCGATGACTGGCTGGCCTTCGAGATGCCGGACCACATCGTCGGCAAACTGTTCGACCGAGTGATAGCGGCGCTCCGGTTCCTTGCGCAGTGCCTTAAGAACGATGGTGTCGAGATCGCCGGCGAGCCGCCGCTGCAATTTTGCGGGAGAGCCCTCGCGCGGCGTGCTGAGCGCCTCGGGCGAAAGTTCCGGTCTGCCTTCGAATTTCTCTGTTCGCAGCACGCGTTCGCTGGGCAGGGGCGGCTCGATCTCGCAGATCGCATTGGCCAGTCCATGCGGCGATCGCGTGTCGCTGGCATATGGCGAGCGCCCGGTGAGCAACTGGTAAAGCAGTACGCCGAGCGAATATACGTCAGTGGCGGTGGTGATGGATTCGCCGCGGATCTGTTCGGGACTGGCGTATTCGGGAGTCATTGCCTGCAGTGTTACCGCGTCGGCGCTCGCGGCCGGGTCAAGTAGTTTGGCAATTCCGAAATCGAGCAGCTTGGGAGCGCCGTCTTCGCCGACGAGAATGTTGTTGGGCTTGATGTCACGATGGATGACCAGACGCTGGTGGGCGTATTGCACGGCGGCGCACACTTTTTCAAACAGGCGCAGGCGCTGGGCGATGTTGAGGCGGCGCTGGTCGCAGTAGCTGTCGATAGGGACGCCGGCGACAAGTTCCATCACCAGGTAAGGAAGTCCGTCCGCCGTGGTGCCACCATCGAGCAGTCGTGCAATATTCGGATGGTCAAGCCCTGCCAGAATCTGGCGCTCCATGCGAAACCGGTCGAGCACAACGCGGAGGTTCATTCCGTGCCGCACGAGCTTGATGGCGACTTCTTTTTCAAACTGGCCGTCGGCACGCGCGGCGCGATAGACGTCGCCCATGCCGCCACTGCCGATTTCGGCGACGATCTCATACACTCCAACCCGGCTGCCGAGGCGGGTGGACGAACTGGGCGCAGTCAAAGGCTGGTTGAGCGGAGCGGTGGTCGCGATGCTGCTGTCGATTGTCTGAGAGCTTGCGAGCAGTGACTCCACGTCGCGTTTGAGGGCGGAATCGCCAGCGCAGGTGCGTCCGAGATAGGCAGTACGCTCGGCGGGAGGAAGAGCGACCGTTTCGTCAAAAACGCGCTTGACGAGGATCCGCCGCTCCGAATTTGATGAATCAGCCAAGCCCGCCCCCGGACTTATCCCCGCGACCGTTCCGCATCTTAGCAGAACAGCGGGGCCGACACGGTGGGCAGCGAGCTCATTCGCCTTCGGGTTCGTCGGCGATCCCGATCTTCGACAAGCGGTAGCGCAACGCGTTCCGGGAGAGTCCAAGCAGGCGCGCCGCCTGCGACTTGTTTCCGTTGGCGCGTTTCAAGGCCTCTCGGATCATCTCGTCTTCCCACTGGTCAAGCGTCATGCCCTCAGGCAGGAAATGGTTGCTGGTGCCGGTGGTACGGCTTCGCGGCGTGTCGAAGTGAATGTCTTCGGCTTCTAATTTGCTCGTTTTCGCCAGAGCACAGGCGCGCTCGATAATGTTTTGCAGCTCTCGAATGTTTCCCGGCCAGTGGTGGCTCAGCAACAGGTTCATGGCCTCGCGCGAGATCCCGGTCACCTGCCGTCCGGACTCGCTGGAAAACCGCCGGAGGAACAGGCTGACCAGATCCGGGATATCCTCTTTGTGTTCGCGCAGCGGCGGGATATCGATTGGGACGACATTCAAACGGTAATAGAGGTCTTCACGGAATGTTCCATCTTCCAGGGCAGCGCGCAGGTCGCGGTTGGTCGCGGCGATCAGGCGTACATCGACTTTAATTGTTCGAGTCCCTCCCAGACGCTCGAATTCCCGCTCCTGCAGCACACGCAGAAGCTTCACCTGGGTGGCGGGAGGCACGTCGCCAATTTCGTCGAGAAACATCGTGCCTTTGTCGGCGAGTTCGAATTTTCCTGGCTTGCTAGTGTTGGCGCCCGTGAACGCACCTTTCTCGTAGCCGAACAGTTCGCTCTCCAGCAGATTTTCGGGAATCGCCGTGCTGTTGATCTTGATGAATGGTCCTGAGGCGCGCCGGGATTTCTCGTGAATGGCACGCCCGATCAAGTCCTTACCGACTCCGCTTTCACCGCCGAGAAGGACGGTGGAATTCGTGGGCGCCACGCGTTCGACCTTCGCGAGCACCTCCTGCATCTTCGGACCACCCGCAATGATGTTGGGATGGCTGTACTTCTCCCCCAGCGCTTCGCGCAGCGACCGGTTCTCTTCGCGCAGGCGTGAGACGTCGAGCTCTTTGTGCACGACCATCCGCATTTCCGTCAGCGAGAAGGGCTTCAAGACGTAGTCGCTCGCGCCGTTCTTCATGGCGTCCACGGCCGTTTCGACAGAGCCGAATGCGGTCATGACGACAACGGGAAGTGTCTCGTCCTGTTGCTTGATAGCCTGGAGAAGCTCAAGGCCGCTTTTGCCCGGCAGCTTGAGATCGGTGATTACGAGATCGACGGCCTCCGATGCCAGCATCTTGAGGCCGGTTTCGGCGTCGCCCGCGGAGAGGGTCTTGAACCCGTCCTCGCCGAGATTCAGTTCAAGCAGACGCCGCATCTTGGCTTCGTCTTCGACAATGAGGATGGTCGCCATAGGGATGGGCTATGTTGCCGGGGCCTCCGACGTGGATTGCGGCTCCAGGGTTTCCTCCAACGGAAGGAAAATAATGAACGAAGCACCGCCTTGCGGACTCTTCTCGAGACGGATCGAACCATTGTGGCCGTCAATGATCTTCGAGACAATCGATAGCCCCAGCCCGACACCGGTCTTCTTCGTGGTAACAAAAGGGTTGAAAATCTGTTCCCGCATGTCATCGGAAATGCCCGGTCCGCTGTCGGTGATGCGTACAGCGATGCCTCTCCGACTGCCCTGCATCGCGGGTTTGGCCTCGAGGCGCAACCTTCCTCCATGTTCTTCCATCGCTTCGTAGGCGTTCTGCACCAGGTTGACGAAGGCCTGCTCGCACAGGCTTTCATCGAGCGGAAGCTGCGGCAGACCTGGAGCATAGTCACGCTCCACCTGGACCGGCTGGCCCTTCCAGTGATCGGCGACATTCTTTAGCACGCGATCCAGCAGGGTTGTCAAATCTGCGGCGTGCGGGTTCGCCTGAAGTGGTCGGGCAAAACTCAGAAACTGCGTGACCAGGGCACTAAGCCGGTTGACTTCGCTGGAAATGTATCCAGCGAGTTCACGGGAGAGTTCATCGGAGCCCTGCAGTTTCTGATTCAACATCTCTGCGGAACCCTTGATGACGCCAAGCGGATTGCGGATCTCGTGTGCCAAGCCCGCTGAGAGTTGCCCCAACGCCGCCAGCCGCTCGGAGCGCCGCGCTTCTTCCTGGGCTAGTTTCAGTTGGCGGTTCGTTTCTGCGAGTTCTTCCGCCAGGTCCTGGTAAAGGCGCGTTTGCCGGCGGCTTTCCTGGGCAAACCGGTTTACCAGCATCGCCGCCAGGAAGAAAAACATCACCCGCAACATCAGTTGTGCAATGCTGGACGGGGTGATTTCAAAGTCCTTGGATGCAGGATAAAGATAGGCACAATACGTTGCCGAGGCCAGGGCCGTCCAAGCCAGCGTTGCCAGGGGTTTGAAGTAGAGCGCCGCGGTCGCCACCGGAAGGTAGTAGATCGGATAGTACCAGCTGTTGATTCCGGGCTCGCCTTCAACGCTGGTGTGATTGATCAATACGGCTGCAAGCACGATTTTGGTGATGACGGCGAGGATGGGACCTTCGCCGGGAAGACGACGGATTAGACGACCCTCGACCAGCTGCGCAATTCCAAAAGCGATCAGGATGAGCTGCTTGTGTAATTCAGTACGCGGCGGCAGCAGCGCCAGCCCTACCAGCAAGACCAGCCAGACGGCGTCAAGCCAATCGAAACGCCGCGGTTGGACATCGGGAATGAAAGGCTCCGAGGTCACGCTTCCATCCAACCTCAGAAGCCGCCTGGAGTCAATGCGGACCGCGGCAGGGTAGTGTCTCAGTTAGTAAACCGGGAGAATTCGAGCCTGACTCCGGAGCGCGTCTAGGGCCGCGCTTCTTCGGCAGCATGATGGGGCGACCACTGCGGGTCCTGGTCGGGTCCTACGATCTGTCCGTCGCGCATGTGAATGACGCGGTCGCCGTAATCGGCGGCTTCCGGGTTATGTGTGATCATCAGCACGGTCTGTCCCAGTTCCTTGTTGGACTGACGCAGCATGTTGAGCACGATGGCGGAGTTCTTGGAATCGAGATTGCCCGTGGGTTCGTCGGCAAGCACGATCGCGGGCCGGTTGATGAGGGCGCGCGCGAGTGCCACCCGCTGCTGCTCGCCTCCGGAGAGTTCGGAAGGGCGGTGGTCGAGCCGGCGATCGATGCCGAGCATGCCTGTGATTTTGTGCAGGAAGTCGACGTCGGGTCTCGCGCGGCCGGCGATGTCGGCGGCGATCTCTATATTCTCCCGTGCGCTCAGGGTCGGGAGCAGGTTGAATTTCTGGAAGACGAATCCGATCTTGCTCTTCCGCAGCTTGGTGCGCTCGCTGTCGGAGAGAGTCGAAAAATCAGTTCCGTCGATCGTGACGCTGCCGGCGTCGGTGCGGGTCAGCCCGCCCAGCAGATAAAAGAGCGTTGACTTGCCGCTACCCGAGGGACCTACTACGGTCACAAACTCGCCGCGGTGGACTTCGAAGGAGATTCCACGCAGGGCCGGCACATCCACCCTGCCCACGCGATAGGTCTTGCGCAGTTCTTTCGCCTCGATGAAGACGCTCATCCAACTGCAACGATATCACAGCGGAGCAGGCGGCGCGGTGGAGGCACAGCACTCAGAGCTGTTGTGAACCTGTGCTTCAGGCGGACGCTCAGGCGGCTCCTGCCTGCGCAGTTGCGCGCGCCGCAGACTCGTGATGCCGCTTGGGTCCACGCTTGCGCACGAGCAAAAGCCGGATGCGTTCCAGCAAGTCGACCGGTTCGTACATTCCCTTGGGCAGGAAAACGTCGGCCAACGTGTCGCGCTCATAGATCTTGACACGCCCCGAAATGAGCACGGCAGGCGTCTGGGGAGAAACTTCCTTAATTTCCTGGATCAATTGCGAGCCGTCGACACCCGGCATCACCAGATCTGTCAATACCAGGTCGATGCCTCCGCGTTGGAAGGCTTCCAGCGCCTGCTGTCCGTTGCTGCAGGCGACGACGCGATAGCCGCGGGTCTCGAGCAGGATCTTGCGGATGGAAAGCGCTTGTTCATTATCGTCGACGCAAAGGATTGTCTTCTTCGGCTTCATTGGGGAACTCGGGAGTCTGTACTCGAAAACTTTTTCTTTAGAGAATGAGAGCGAACTGCATGCTAAAAGGAATCGGCGCGCGCGTAAAGTGCCGCGCATGCCAATGGCACTCGCGTGTATGGCAACCTCGTGCAGTCAGCGAAGAGCCGCAACTGCAGCGGTGATTCGCGAGTCAGCCCGCGAGCGTGACCTCGCCGCGGAGAACTTCCACACAATTTCCACCGACACGCACATTGATTATCTGGTTATCCTGCCTGGTGGCGCGCACGAAAATGCGGCTGGGGCGGTGCATTTCGACTCCTTGCTCGATCAAAATGCGCTCATTGCTGGCTGCGACCCCGTGAGCGACCGCCCAGGAAGCGCAACATCCGGCAGCCGAGCCGGTTGCGGGATCCTCGCCGTTGTAGAACAGCATGCGGGCGTGGAGCCGAGCTTTCGGATCAACCGTTTCACGAGAGACGAAGTAGAAGAAACGGCCGCCCGTTCGCTCGAGGTATTCGCTCGCCCTGGGCAGATCGATGCGGAGGTTACGAAGCTTCTCCAACGAACGGATGGCGGTGACAGTGTAGACCAGTCCGGTTGAGACATTCTGGATCGGTAACGCAGAGTCAAAATCCGCCGGCTCTAGGTTCGTGAAAGCGGCAATCGTATCGATGGAATGCGTGCTTCCAAACTCCGGATTCTTCTGCGTCATTTCTCCAAACGGAGACTGGCCGGGCTGGCACTCGAAGCGGACCGGCACCGTGCCCACGTTGAGGTCGAGGCGAATCTCTCTCTCGCCGCCGAAGCGATGCAGGACATACGCCGTCCCGAGCGTGGGATGGCCGGCGAAGGGGAGTTCTTCCTTGACGGTAAAAATGCGAACGCGAACGCCGCGCTCTGTTTCCGCGGCTGGATCGGACGGCAGGATGAACGTGGTCTCGGAAAGGTTCATCTCCCGCGCGAGAGCCTGCATCTGATCCGTACTGAGTCCGCGGCCGTCGAGGAAAACGGCAAGCGCATTGCCGGTGAGAGCGCGATCGGTGAACACATCCACCTGCACCATCGCGAGCTTTCGTGACGAAGAAGTCATGCCAGAAATTCTACCGGGCTTGGCATAGTTCGAGAGCCTTGCGATAACATATTGGCAGCACAAAACATTTCCACGCGGTTGACCACCGCGGAGGCGTTGGATATCTTATTCCCTACAAGTTTAGTAGGGATTACGGATTGGGGCCGGCGCCTGCCATCCTGAGGAATTTCATCGCACTAGGGGAGAACATCACATGTCATTGCGCATCAATTCCGAAGCTCCTAACTTCACGGCTGAAACCACGCAAGGGAAGATCGACTTCCACCAGTGGATCGGCAACGGCTGGGCCATTCTCTTTTCACATCCCAAGGACTTTACGCCGGTATGCACCACCGAACTCGGATACATGGCCGGGTTACAGCAAGAATTCGCGAAGCGCAACACCAAGATCATCGGTCTCAGCGTGGATCCGGTTACCAATCATGGCAAGTGGGCTGCCGATATCGAGGAGACCCAGGGCCACAAGGTGAACTATCCGATGATCGGAGACACCGACCTTAATGTTGCCAAACTCTACGACATGCTGCCCGCCGAGGCAGGGGAGACCTGCGCGGGCCGTACGGCGGCGGACAATGCTACCGTGCGGACGGTGTTCGTGATCGGGCCGGACAAGAAGATCAAACTGATGTTGAGCTATCCGATGAGTACCGGTCGCAACTTCGACGAAGTGCTGCGCGTGCTCGATTCGATGCAACTGACCGCAAAACACAATGTCGCGACGCCGGTGAACTGGAAGCCGGGCGAAGATGTGATCATTCCGCCCGCCGTTTCTGACGAGCAAGCGAGAGCCAAGTTCCCGCAGGGCTGGAAGACGCTGAAACCCTATCTGCGTGTGGTTGCCCAGCCGGAGTAACAGCTGGTTTCGAGATGATGGGACTGTGCACGGGCGCTGCGCCCGTGTTCAGTCCGCCCGCCCTGTGCCAAGCGCCATTTTCAGAAGACGTCGCGGTCGATGAAGGCGAACTGCGGCCCTGATAGACCGCTTGATCCTGATTGACGCGAGGCTGCCCTTTCGGCGGACTTGCGAAGCTGCGCACGCATGACGGGTTTGCCGCCCGAGATCTGCTGGAGAAAGCGATTCATTCCGATCCTGGCCATGCGCTATCGCATGGAGCGCGGCAGAGAGCTAGTCGATGCCTTGCAGCTCGCTTCCGCGCAGACGAACGGCGGGTCCGCTATAGACGCGCTCGATACGATTGCTCGAATCCGTGCTACTACGACAAAGTCGCGTGAGATACTTTTGCCGATAGAACAACGGCCTGAGCTGGCAACGACCAAAGCACGCGCGCGGCAATAGGCTGTGTTGGAAGGTCAGAACTCGATGCCGGTACTGCGGGTGGACAATTATTGCGACGCATACCGCTTGAGAGCGCGGGCGGCAGATATCCACGAGCTCGCGGCGCGGCCCAACAAGAAACACGTCACAGAATTTGTGAATCGCAGGATTCTCGAGATCCTGCAAGTCGAGCCAGGTGACTTTCTGGTGGACATCGGCTGTGGCGACGCTGCGCTGCTGCGCATGAGTGCAGGACGGACTGCAAAATCAGTTGGAATCGTGAGCACCAGCGAGGAGAAAGAAAAGCTCGACGCCGCGTTCCCTGGCCTGTCGATCACTGTCGCAGATGTCGGGTGTATTCCGCTGGAATCGGCCGCCGCAAACAAGATCGTCTGCAACGCAGTCTTGCTGTACCTGCCTTCTGAAGAGCGAGTGAAGGCTGCCCTCCGTGAAATCGCGAGGATTGCGCGTCCGGGTGCGACGATTCTGGTGGGAGAGATCCCTGAGGTCGACGAATATAAGCATTACGGGATGTACCGGGGAAGCTCAATGCTTGCCTATCTGTGGCATTTGCTGACGCGAAATGGGTTACGTTCTTTTTTGGGGATGATCCGTCTCTGGTGGAAGGCCGTTTTTGGGCAGCAGCAAATTGTTCTGAATTCGGCTGGTGTTTTTCACATGCCTCACGACAGGTTCGTTGAGCTCGCGACAGGCTGTGGATTGAAGCTCAAGAGTTGCTTTAGGCACAAGGAACTGAATCAAGAGCGCGCGGTCGTCGACTCTGAGTTCCGATACGACTACATGTTCACCGTTTGAATCAAGGGGCGTCCGGGACGCGCCGGCAGAAGTTCGTTTTGTTCGCTGACGCGAGCAGGGGAATGGGGCCGTGCAATGGGCTGCATCGATCCATGCGGCTGCGAGACGGGGCGCTGCACTTCCAAAGCTGCCACGTTGTGACGGAATCGGGACGGACGTGTCAATCCAAACCGATTAGAATGCTGTTGCATAAGCGGGAGCGCATGCGGTCCGGTGATCGTCCCGGTCTTCAAAACCGGCGATTGGCGGTTATAACCGTCAATGGTGCGTTCGACTCGCACACGCTTCCGCCAATTCTGCTTCATTAAGCCCATCATTAGCGGCGTCATTCCCGTTTTAGACCGTACTGAAATGGGTTTTGGTCCCAAGGTCGTAGTTCCCGAGTAACTTCCGCAAAACGCAAAACCCAAGTACATCTGAGGATAGCGAAACGTAGCAACTTGCCGCGGCTTCTTTCCATTTCGCTTGGCGAGGCAGGCTTGGCCGGCACTCACTTGGGACTGTCCGAGAAGAGTGGTTCCTCGCGTGCTCGCCGCTGGACATCCATGTCCTGGCGCAACGGTGTCCTAGTTCTGGCCCTGGCCTTTCTTTCATCGTATGGGGTTACACAAATCTCGCCTGGTCCGCTGGCGCGCGCTCACAAAGACCTCGAAGGCGCTACCCGTTGCACGACATGTCATAAGCTTGGCGGTGAACCCGTTTTCAAGTGTCTCGACTGCCACACTGAGATCGCGTCCCGGCTGAATGCACACAAAGGACTACATTCCTCTTATGGTCTGCAGCCCGGATCGAGCCAGGGTTGCGTCAACTGCCATTCGGAACATAACGGCGTCGACTTCCCGCTAATCAAATGGGATACCAGGACTTTCGATCACAAACAGACCGGATACGCTCTTGAAGGAAAGCATGCAGGTGTGGATTGCAGGAAGTGCCACACGCCCGAACATATTCCGGCTGAAGCGCGTGCCCTGATCGAGATCAAGGACCTCAGCCGCACGCTTATTGGAATCCCCCAAACGTGTGCGACTTGCCACAAAGACTTCCATCAGGGACGCCTCGGCGCCAAGTGCGAAACCTGTCATAACTTCGACGATTGGAAGAACGTTACTGCAACCTTCGACCACTCGAAGACACGCTACTCCCTCACAGGCCAGCACCAGCAAGTCAAGTGCGAAAGATGCCATACCCCTGGTCCTGGCAATCAGCCGCGCTACCAGGGCATTCCTTTCGGAAAATGCGACGACTGCCACAAGGACCCGCATCATGGCAGCTTTACGCAAACCTGCGCCACGTGCCATACGACCCTAGGCTGGAAGCGGGTCACGCAAGGTCTGAACGAGAATTTTGATCACTCAAAAACGAAGTACCCGCTCGAAGGCAAGCATAAGGCTGTGGAGTGTACCGCTTGTCACCAAAACGGCGATTTCAAAAAGCCTCTACAGTTCGCCAATTGCACGAATTGCCACAAGGACCAGCACAACGGTCAATTCGCCAAACGCGCCGATCGCGGCGCCTGCGAGTCATGCCACGACGTCAATGGTTGGAAGCCGTCGAAGTTTGATGTGAAGGCGCACGCCTCGACGCAGTATGCGCTGGAGGGCAAGCACGCCAAACTCGAGTGCGCGCAATGTCACCTCCCTAAAGGCAAAGACACGCTATATGCGATCAAGTGTGGGCGGTGCTTGGATTGTCATCGCGATGAGCATCAGACACAGTTCGCCGCCGCGCCCTGGCTCAACCAGTGCGAGCAGTGTCACTCGGTCGAAGGATTCAAGCCGTCCACGTTCTCTCTCTCCAAACATAAGCAGACGCGCTTTCCACTCAACAACGGGCACCTTGCCGTCCTGTGTAGCGAGTGCCACAAACCTGCCTCGGCCTTTGCCACTGCGGTCCTGTTCCCGGCATCGGCTGCGGTGCAGAATGTGGCCGTTCCCGAACCGTCGCACTACGGAACGACGGCCGTTTTCCATTTCAAGGAGCAGGCATGCACCACGTGCCACAAAGATCCGCACAACAATCAATTTGCCGAGCGGATGAAAGCGCTTCGAACAGACGGAACGCCGATCGGCTGCGAGGCCTGCCACTCTACGAAAGGCTGGAAGGATCTGATCCGTTTCGATCACGCGAAAACGAAATTTGCGCTCATCGGCGCGCATCGCGCCGTGGCCTGCATCGATTGCCATAAGCCGGCAAACCTCAGCACCAAACTGATCGACGCCAACTTCACCGACGCGCCGCTCAAGTGCGAGGAATGCCATGCCGATCCGCACGGCCGACAGTTCGCCAAGGACAATGTGACTGCCTGCGCCGACTGCCACAACAGCGCCAAGTGGAAACCCTCGACGTTCGACCACGACAAACGAACGCAGTTCTCTCTGGCGGGGGCCCATAGAAATGTTCGCTGTGGCGACTGCCATAAACTATTTCGTGAGTTTGAAGGGAAGCAGGTCCTTTACTACAAGCCCACACCGAAAGACTGCAAGGATTGCCACGGTACGGACGCCAAATTCCAGTCTGGGAATTGATCAAATGCGTCCTGCAACTCGGTCTGACACCAGCCTCTGAAACTCGTAGCGGCCCGTACAAATTCAGTTGGACACGGCATGAAATCCGTAAATTCTGCGCGAGACAGGGAATAACTTACCGTTGAGTTCTACAACACAGGTGCGGTCTAGCGAGCTGAGCAGGTCTCTGTACCAGGGAACATTCACTGCCGTAACGTAGTCACTCTTAAGGGCCGACACTATCCTCTATGGATCGCAGATTGCACTGGGGTGAGAACCTTTTCCACTAAAGGTTCGTCGGGGTTGACGCTTCTGTTTAAGGCGGGAGTGCTTGGTTCCACGTCTGACCACTAGGTTGATGTTGTTATTGTTGCTGCTCCCGCTGGCTTGGGGCACAACGCGCCCCCCCGCGCAAAATACTCGCAGCCCTCACGGTAGCCTCAATCTCCCTTGTCAGAACTGCCACACCGTCTATGGCTGGAAGCCGATCCGAGCGATACCTGAGTTTGATCATAGCCAGACCCGCTATCCGCTGCGAGGCATGCACGAGGGAGTCTCCTGCACCGCCTGTCATACGAAGATGGTGTTCTCCAACGTCGGCAACAAGTGCGCCGACTGCCACGCCGACATCCACAAGGGCCAGATGGGTGCTGCCTGCGAATCGTGCCACACCGTCCGCGGATGGAACGTCTCGTTGCAGCAGATCAAAGAGCACATGAACCGGTTCCCGCTGACCGGTGCGCACGCGGCCCTGGGTTGCGAGGACTGCCACAAGAGTGGAGCGGTGGGTCAGTTCAAAGGGCTGTCCACCGCGTGCTACAGCTGCCATCAGAAGGACTACGCAGCAGCCGCGAATCCGAACCATGCCGCAGGAAGGTTCGCGACCACGTGCGAGGGATGCCACACCGTCGACACCTGGCTTAACGCCAAGTTTGATCACAGCCTGACTGGATTTCCTCTGACCGGTGGCCATGCGGTCCCACCCCGCCAGTGCGAAGACTGTCACGTCAACAACAACTACAGCCTGCAGCAGACCGCCTGCGTCGGTTGTCACTTAAAAGATTTCCAGAACACAACCAACCCCAACCATGCGCAGCAGGGATTTTCGCAGAGCTGCGAAGCCTGCCACACGACCGTGGCCTGGTCTCCCGCAAACTTCGATCACAGCAAGTCCGGATTCCCCTTGACTGGCGCACACATGGTGCCGCCCCGCCAGTGTTCCGATTGCCATGTCGGGAACAATTACACACTCACGCAGACGGCATGCGTCTCGTGCCACCTGAACGACTACCAGAGCACGAATAATCCGAACCACACGCAGCAGGGCATTCCGCAGACCTGCGATGTCTGCCACTCAACCACCGCGTGGCAACCGGCGAACTACGACCACAGCAAGACGGGCTTTCCTCTGACTGGCGCCCACACCGTGCCGCCCCGCCAGTGCACCGACTGCCACGTCGGGAATAACTACACGATCACGCAGACCGCATGCGTGTCGTGCCATTTGAACGATTTTCAGGGCGCCAAGAACCCCGATCACGTCGGTGCGGGCTTCCCTCAAACCTGTGAGACCTGTCACACCACGACGGCGTGGCAGCCGGCGAGTTTCGATCATTCCAAGTCGGGATTCCCGCTGACTGGTTCACACACGGTACCGCCGCGTCAATGCGCTGACTGTCACATTAATAACAACTACACCATCACGCAGACCGCGTGCGTCAGTTGCCACCAGCAGGATTACAACAACGCCAAATCGCCTGTCGATCACATCGCGGCGAAGTTCGCGACGACCTGCGAGACCTGCCACGACACCGTCAGCTGGAACAATGGCAAGTTCGATCACTCCACGACCGGATGGGCCCTAACCGGCTCGCATACAGTACCGCCACGCGCCTGTACCGATTGTCACGTTGGCAGTAACTACAGCATTACGCAGACGACGTGCGTCAGCTGCCACCAGCAGGACTACAACAACGCGAAGTCGCCCGTCGACCACATCACCGCCAACTTCCCGACGACCTGTGAGACGTGTCACGACACCGTTAACTGGAACAACGGCAAGTTCGATCACTCAACGACCGGATGGGCTCTAACCGGCTCGCATACGGTGCCGCCGCGTGCTTGCACCGACTGTCACGTCGGCAACAACTACAAGCTGACACAGACGGCGTGCGTCACGTGTCACTTGAACGATTTCAATAACACGACGAGTCCGAATCACGTATCGGCCGGGTTCCCACAGACGTGTGAGGTCTGTCACGACACGGTGAAGTGGACTGACGCGACGTTTGACCATAGCAAAACCGGGTTCCCGCTGACGGGATCCCACACAGTACCGCCGCGCGTTTGCGCCGACTGCCACGTCAACAACAACTACACCACGCTGCCAACCGCGTGCTACGGCTGTCACAAAACGGACTATCAGAACGCAACCAACCCGAACCACATCGCCGCCGGCTTCCCGACCACGTGTGAAACCTGTCATGACACGATCAAGTGGGCTGACGGCAAGTTCAATCACACCTGGTTCCCGATGAACCATGGCGGCGCCAACGGCGTGTGCACGACGTGCCATACAAACCCGAACGACTTCACTGTGTTCACCTGTACGAACTGTCACACGAAGTCCCAGACCGACCCGAAGCACAACGGCGTCCGTGGCTACGTGTACAACAGCGTGAATTGTTATCAGTGCCACAAGAACGGGGGCGGGGGCTAACGGAAGCCGGCGTGCTGGATTGACAAGCAAGCCTGTGGGGTCATCCGAAACAAGCAAGACATGAAGAGGAGAAATGAAGCGGTGGATTTATCTGGGATCGATTCTGGTCCTGATGGCATTGCCGTCGGGAGCCGCCGACGCAGTTTCCAGTGAGGTGCGTAAGGTTGAGGTCCTTCCGGCCCGGGATGAGATACGCGTGGAAGTCACGCTGAGCATGCCAGTTGCACCGCAGGTGCAAGTCACCGGGCACCCCGACCGAATCGTCGTAAAACTTCCGGGAGCGGCGGCGTCGGTCAAGCAACAGCGCATCTCCGTAGGGAAACTCGGAGTGCGCTCAGTACGTTTCGGCCTGAATCGGCCCGATCCCCCGGAAACTCATCTCGTCATCGATCTCGACCAGCCGCATACCTACAAAATTCTAACCGAAGGTTCCAGAATTACCCTGATCGTTGAAGCCCCGATCAGTCTTTCGGCCAAGCGCCGCACCCCGCCCGCTGCCGCCGCATCTCGACCTCTGATCAGTTCGATCGGACGGGGAGACGATTCGAGCGCCGGGCAGCCGGGCAACCAGTCCAATGTCGATGGCACATTACTGACGCCGCCCCCGTCAGGTTCGCCGATCGCTTTTCCGACGTCGAATTCGCCGGCTGCATCTACAGCAAACGTAACCTCCTCGTCAGAACAGCCATCAGCGCGCCATCCCAATACGGCAAGTCTTCAGCAAGGCACAGTATTTCCTTCCGCGGGCTCGCCCGGAGCAGGCGTGGTTCCCCCGGTTTCCGGCACTCCAAAACCCAACGGTTTGGACACAGCCGTGACGCAGTCGCCGGCCGCGCCCCCCATGGCATCCGGTCCACGAGAAGCAAATACGGTCGCCGAAAAGCCAGTGCCGGCCCCAGAGAACGCGATAGAAGTCCCGAAGAAGATTGAAACAACGGCCGCTATCCAGGCAGCGGCGACGGACCGCCCCGAGCCTGCGCAGGCTGAAATCGCACCGCAGCCGGCTGAGACAGCAGTTACACCGGTTCCACCGGCGGTGCCAAGTACCGATACTGTGGTCGCTTCTCCGGCGCCTCAGGAATCGACAGAGGGATCGGGCCAGGGTCACGCCACAACGATGAATTCGAGCGGAGGCTCCGACCTTCGTACCGCCTTCCGCGTGAAGTACGTCGTCCAGGATGCCGCGTATCTCGACGGAGGTCGCGCGGCCGGCCTGGCGGAAGGAATGAAGCTGGTTGTGCGCAATCTGCCGAACTCCGGCGCGGTTGCTGCGGAAGGCTCCGACTCCAATGCAGCCGGCGATGTGGCAGAATTAGAAATTCTGTCGGTCGCAGAGACCTCGTCAGTCACGGAAGTTCACACGCCGAGGCGTCCTATCAAAGTAGGGGATCTGGCATATCTTTCGTCGGCCGATCAGGAAGCGTTGGTCGAGAAAAACGCCCTGAGTGCTACGAGGAAGTATCCGGCGGTCGTGAGTTTCACGGAAGACGACACGCTCGACGACGAAGCGCGTGCCGAAGTGCCCAAGCCGCCGCTGCCTTCTGTCAATCGCGCCCGCGGACGCATCGGCTTCGACTACATCGGCACCGCCAATCATGACGGCTCGGGAATCCAGAGTACGAACCTTGGCATCGTGCTGCGCGCCGACATCACCCGGATCAACGGCACGTACTGGAACGTGAGCGGTTACTGGCGCGGACGCCTCAATTCGACGAGCGGCGGCCAGCAGACTCTGCAGGACCTGATCAATCGTACGTACCACATCTATACCAGCTACGACAATCCGAACTCCTCTTGGGTAGCAGGTTTTGGCCGGATGTACCTCCCTTGGGCGACAAGTCTCGATACCATCGACGGCGGGTATCTTGGGCGGAAGTTGTCGCATGGAACGACGGCCGGAATCTTCATGGGATCAACCCCTGATCCCACCTCTTACAGCTACGATCCCAATCGCGAGATCGGCGGCGGATTTGTGAACTTCGATGGCGGCAGTTACGACGATCTCCACTACACATCTACGTTCGGCGGCGGGATCAAGATGGATAAGTGGAGTATCGATCGTCCCTTTGTCTTCGCTGAAAACGGAATCTTCTTCAAACGCATCTTTTCGATCTACCAGGCTGCTCAGCTCGACAGCGCGCCCGGCTACTCCTACCAGACTAACGACACTCCTCCCGTGACCGCTTACCAGCCAGGTACCGGATTCGGAATCGGGCGAAGCTTTCTGACTTTGCGTGTGCAACCGCACGCCCGCGTTGAGTTCAGCTTCAATCACACCTACTTCCGCGACCTGCCGACCTTCGATCCCACACTGATTGGTACGGGCATGCTCGACAAATATCTCTTTCAGGGATTTAGTGCTGGAACACGAGTCGAAGTCTACAAGCAGGTTTGGGTCAGCGGCGATTTCGGGTTGAGCAACCGTACCGGGGACAAGAACAATTCGCTGAACCAGATGTATGGCGTGACTTTCGGGCGGTTGCCCTGGGTTCACCTGCATGCCGATGCCCGCTACTCCCGCTTCAGCAGCGCCTTCGGCAGTGGCACCTACAAAGCGTTTTCGGTCTCCAAAAATTTGGGTGAGACAATGCAGCTCCATGCCATGTTTGGCCAACAGAATTTCGCTTCGTCGTTGACGAGCGCGACAAACTCCCGCTTCATCAATGCCGAGATTGAAACCACTGTCGGCCGGAACTTCTTCTTACAAGCAGGCGGCACAATCAACCGTGGCAATCAGATGAACTATGACCAGTGGATGTTTACATTCGGCTATCGCTTCGATAACCGTCACGGGCACAGGGGGCAATGATGCTGAGACTCATCCCCAAGTGCAATCCGCTGGTTCTCCTCCTCGTTAGCGCCACACTCGCGGTCCCCCAGACGGGCGGGGAACCACTGGATAAGATCCTGGACCGGACGTCGCAGAAGGTCTCCGAATTTGTCGACGAGTTCTCGAATGTAAAGTGCATTGAGCAGGTCACGCAGCAGAAGCTCCGCCCCAATGGCAAAGTCGAGATCGAACAGCAATCCACGTTCGACTATCTCGTGATCCTCACGAATGCCGGAGGCGATGTCACCCTCAACGAGTCGCGCCTGCCGGTGAAGGAAGCGAAGGTTAACCGCCGTCAGGACATTTCGATGCTTCTGAGCAATGGATTCGCCACGCTGTTTCTTGTATTCCACCCGACTTATATCAGTAATTTCGAGTTCACTGACGCCGGCACGGAACTGGTTGACGGCCACCACGCTCGCAAGATCCAGTTCCAGCACATTCACGGTACCCGGTCGATTGCGGCCCTGGCGCTGCGCGGGCGTGAGTATCCGTTGGAACTATCCGGCACCGCGTGGGTCGATCCTGAGAACGGAAACATCCTCAGACTCGATGCGGGCATTGGAGCCACGCTCGAGGATATCGGCATGAAGACACTGCAATCTTCCGTCGAATTTGCGCCTGTCGCGTTTGCGAAAGATCAACCCGTGTACTGGTTCCCGACGGAAGCAGTCGTCGAAGTCGAGACGCCCAAGCAGCACTGGCGCAACACGCACAGATTTAGTACGTACAAACAATTCTCCGTGACCACTGAGGAGCACGTCGCCCAAAAATGAGCACAGCCACCGCACCCAGTCCCATTCCAGTCTCGCTGACTGCTGCCGCCAGCAATCCTGACGCAGGCCATCGGTTTCGCTTATTAGTCGCGTATGTCCTTGCCTTCGCTCTGATCGTTGGCATCGCGGCCTACGGCTTCGATTACTACACTGCCGGGGCAAATGATCGCCCGTTTATGGCGAAGCACGCTCTCCTCAAGCCCAGCGGGCGCATCGGGATCAAACTCGGCATGCTTGGTTTCGGGATGTTCCTGGCGATCTTCCTCTATCCTCTGCGCAAGCGCTGGGCGTGGCTCGGGCGTCAGGGACTCTCGCGTCACTGGCTCGACTTTCATGTTCTGCTTGGTTTATCCGCCCCGTTTGTAATTGCCTTGCATTCCTCGTTCAAGTTCCATGGGTTTGCCGGTATCGCTTTCTGGATCATGGTGGGTGTTTCTCTCAGCGGTATCGTGGGCCGCTACCTATACGGACAGATTCCGCGCCGCGTCAACGCCGCGGAGCTCTCGCGCAAGGAAATTCAGGAGCTGCAGGAAAAACTCGCTCAACAACTCGCCGGACAGAAACTATTGAAGGAAGCTGATGTGCGGACCGCCCTCCGCCTGCCGGCGCGGGAGACAGTGGATTGGCTGCCGGCTCCAGCCGCCCTGGGGTACATGTTCCTGCTTGATCTCGCGCGGCCATTCCGGATCGCGCGCCTTCGCCGTCGCGCGCTCAGCGGCGCCGAGTACCTGACCACATTCTTTGGGCTGCTTCCCACACGCCACCGTGAACTGGAACGCGCGATCGCTGTCGCACGAGAAGAAGCCAATCTCGCCAAGCACATCCTCTTTCTTTCGCGCACCCAGCAGGTCTTCCACCTCTGGCACGTGGCCCACAAGCCGTTCAGCTACACATTTGCAGTCCTGGCGCTCGTTCACATCGTTGTTGTTTTCATGATGGGGTACTTCCGATAACCATGGAAACTCTGCTACCAATCCTGATTGCAGCCATCCTCTCGATCTTCTTTCTGCGTGGCTATCTGAAGAGCCTGAAGAAGCGAGACGAACTAGCGCACAAGGCAGCCGAGAAGGGCAAGCTCTTTTCCGAGGGACCGCGTTCACAGCATCCGCACATTGACACGAATTACTGTATCGGCTGCGCCACCTGCACCACCGTGTGTCCCGAAGGCGATGTGCTGGCCATGCTCGCGGGCAAGGCCGCGATTGTGAATGGCCACAAGTGCATCGGCCACAGTCTTTGTGCCGAAGCCTGCCCGGTCGGTGCCATCACCATGGTCATGGCGACACCCAGCATGAGCTCCGACATGCCCTTCATGACACCCGAATACGAAACCAGCATCGAAAACCTCTTTATTATTGGTGAACTTGGTGGACTTGCCCTGATCAAGAACGCGGTCAATCAGGGGCGCGACTGCGTCGATCACATCGTGCGTCGGCGCGGAGTCAAGCCGATCCCGGCGGCTGCGGGCGTCTACGATGTGCTCATCGTCGGTGCAGGTCCAGCCGGCATCAGCGCCTCCTTGCGGGCCATCGAGCGCAAACTCAACTACGTAACGCTTGAGCAGGACGAAGTCGGCGGCACGGTAGCGAAGTATCCGCGGCAAAAACTCGTGATGACCAGCCCGGTCGAATTCCCGATGTACGGCAAGTTCAAGAAGACGGAGCTCTCCAAAGAAAATCTCCTGGCATTCTGGGACATGGTGCTCAATCGCGCCGATTTCAACTGTGTGACCCAGGAAAAAGTTGAGAACATCGCGAAGGGTGCAGATGGCGTCTTTTCGGTGAAGTCGGCCAACAATGAATATCGTGCGCGCTCCGTGATCCTTGCCCTCGGCAAGACCGGAACGCCACGCAAGCTCGGGGTCCCTGGCGAAGAGCTTTCCAAAGTCATGTACCGGCTGATTGAGGCCGACCACTACGTCAATAAGAAGATTCTCGTAGTCGGCGGTGGAGACAGCGCCGTCGAAGCTGCTATGGGTCTGGGGAACCAGTCCGGGAACAAAGTGACGCTTTGTTATCGTGGCGCGCAGTTCAGCCGGATCAAGGACCGCAATGCGAAGCGCATCGAAGATTGCGTGAAGAACGGGAAGGTCGAAGTTCTGTTCGAGACCAACCCGAGAGAGTTCAAGCCCGAATCGGTCGTACTGGATGTCAGGGGCACACTCCGCGAATTACCCAACGACTTCGCATGGATTTTTGCCGGCGGCATTCCTCCTTACGATGTTCTCAAGAAGATCGGCATTCGCTTCGGCATGCGTGACCAGACGCAGGAAGCCGGCAACGAAGCGCGCCAAGCGACCAAAGAAAAACAGGAACGCGCCCGCGCATCTGCGGGAGTATAATGCCCATCCGCTCGGCTCATTCGGTGTTTGGGCGGGCGATTGCGGAATCATAGCGATACCGATTCCCAGAACACTTCACTGCTATGGGCGGAAGCAACCACATCCGGAATCAGCCGGGCCACGCGACTCGACTTGGTTCCGTCCCTCAACTTTCAGAACACGATTTTGACCTCCGCTTTGACGACCGCCATCTTCTTCAAGCCGTAGTTGAAAAATGGGCCAGGGAACAGCCCGGTAACGTGGCGATCATCAGCGCCGATACCGGTCGGCACACGACCTGGCGTGAGTTGGAATTGGCAACCACCGCCTTTGCGGCCTTACTCGTTGAACTTGGATATCGGAAGGGCGATCGAATCATCAGCGCGTTGCCGCTGACGATGGAACACATCATTCTGGAGTACGCCTGCTTCCGACTCGGAGTGATCTTCGCACCGCTGGATCTTCGGCTGTCTCGAACGGAGATGATTCGCAGCATTCGGCAAGTTCAGCCCAGGGCCGTTGCTTTCCCCGGACCCACCCCGCTTGGAGATTTTCGCGAACTGAGTAAAGCGGTCGAGGACGAATGTCCGTTCGCGCAGCACAGAATCCAGTTCTCTTCAGAAGAAGAGATGGCCCCGGGAGCGATTTCGGCGTCAGCTCTGTTTGCGCGAGCTGCGAAGCTGGCCGAGAGTGGAACGCGTGTAACCGCTGATGTGAACGAGAACGATCCCGCGCTGATCATTTTTACCACCGGTTCGACAGGCTCGCCCAAACCGGCTCTTCTGTCGCACCGCAATATCACCTGCCAGAACATGTGCATCAGCCAGGCTTTCTTCGGTGGAGACTCCGGCATGAGGACGCTGGTGAATCTGCCTCCTTCCCATGTCGGCTGCCAAACTGAGCTTCTGATGGGAACGTTGTTTGGAGGAGGAACGGCGGTCATTCTCGGGAGCTTTGATCCGCTGCGGTCTCTCAAAGCGATTCAGGACTACCAGGTGGAGATCGTGGGGCAGATTCCCGCGATGTTCGAATTCGAATGGCGGCTGAAGGGATACGACGAGTTCGATTTGTCCAGCTTGAAGTTCGTGGCTTATGGAGGCCAGCGAGTTTCCGAACCATTCGTCGCGAAGATGTCAGCCATGGCTCCTTGGGTCGGCACCGGCCTTGGACTCACCGAAACCGCCGGCTTCTGTACCTACGAGTTACAACCCAGGGAGACAGCACGAAAGTGCGCCGTCAGCCTGGGCTCCGACATGCCGGTTTATCCGGTTTCGATCCGCCAGAAGATGCAAGCGGATGGTTTTGCAGGCGAAGAACTGCCCGTCGGTGAGACGGGCCACATTTGCTTCCGCGGCCCACAGACGTTCCTGGGGTATCTCAACGATCCCGAGGCCACGGCCAACGCAATTTCCAAAGACGGGTTTCTTTATACCGGCGACCTTGGGTTCAGAAACGCGGATGGTCTTCATCTATCGGGACGCGCGAAGTGGGTGATCAAACCGTCGGGCTATCAGGTGTTTCCTGCCGATGTTGAGGGCCACATTTGCGCCCTCTCCGACAAAGTCGCTTCGTGTGCCGTGGCCGGCGTCGAGCATGCCATGCTCTCGGAGGCGATTGTGGCTTTCGTGGAGAAAAAGCCCGGCGTGGAACTCTCAGTTCCGATACTTGAGAAGCACGCGCGCGCGCTTGCTTCGTATATGCGCCCCCGGCATTACGTGCTGCTGGAGCCGGGAGGGATGCCCCTCAACCGAGCCGCCAAAGCGGACTACGTCCGTCTGTTTGAGCTGGCTAAGCGGGAGATTGAAGTTCTACGCGCGCAAGGCAGGTGGGATGCTTCCCGGTGATGATGCACAACCACGCGTGACTGCAATCACTGACGCCTTTCTGGCTGAAATGATGCGATGTCATCCGACAAATCGGCGGAAGTAGTCCTACCCGCGCCGTCACGTATCCGTATGAACACGAACTTTTCTTCCGTCCCGCCAATTCGTGACGGACGACCTGCCATAGCCGACATTTACGGCAAGTGCGACCAACTGCTTGCGGCGAGCTGGCAAAGGGTGGAAATCACCAGGCAAACTGCTGCCGACGGCGAGGTGCTTCCGATTTACGCTTATTTCAATTCCAACCTGGTTGACTATGTCCTGATCGGTGGAATCCACGGCCGCGAACCCGCGGGAGCGATCGCAAACTCAACCTATGCGGAAAAACTGAGAGATCTCGGCCGCGAACGGAAGATTCTCCTCATGCCGCTGCTGAATCCCTGGGGATATTTCCACCACATCCGTTACGCTCCGAATGGGCAAAGCGTTTCCGACAGCGACCACTGTCTGGGGCGTATTCCAACCGCGGCTTCTCCGGAAGCTGCGGCCATCACCGAATTCGTCCTAAACAAGATCACCATCAATCCGGGTGCGGCGGTGCTCGACCTTCACGAGGACCCGGTTTATGAAGCCCCGGACTATCACCTCGAGGGCTGGGGCTCCTATCTTTATATATCCGGCCAGGACTGCCTGAGCCATCCCATCTCCAAGCGCGTTGTGGTGTTTCTTCAGACGGCGTCTTTGCCGCTGATCCGGGATGGCATCACTCGCTTTGGAGAAAAGCTTGTCGGCGGAATCATCGTCAACACTGAGGATGGCTCGATCGATGAACTTTTCTACAAACTGCGCGGCTGCTGCCCGGTGATTACAGCAGAGAACATACTGCACGCGGAGAACGAACCGCCGCTGACCGAGCGCGTCGCCACTTACTTGAAGCTTTTGGACGCTTTCTTTGGCGTCTGAAAATGTTTCCGGAGCCGATTCATGTGCACGACAATTGTCGTGGGTAAGAACCGCAGTGCGACCGGCTCGGTGCTCATGGCGCACAGCGAAGAACTGGGGCGGAATTCAGCACACAAGATTGAGGTCAGTCCGCGGCGGGCACCCTCTGCGGGAGAGCAGTATCCACTTCATTCCGGGGGAGCGTTGCCACAGCCACCAGAGCTGCCGCGCTACCTGGCGACGAAGATCTTCGACAAGAAGCACTATCCCGGCGAGCACACCTGTGGAGTCAACGAACACGGCGTCATGGTCACGAACAATCTGGCGCTGATGAAGGGAATTCCGGAGGCGCGGGCCTACGACGTAGTTCCGGGCGGCGTCATTTGGACGGAATTCACGCAATTGGTATTAGAGAGGGCTCGTTGCGCTCGTGAAGGTGCCGCGTTGATCGGCGAGCTGTGCAGCAAGTACGGATTGAGCTGTGACTCCGGCACGATGCTGGCCGTCGCCGATCCCGATGACGCCTGGTGGATTGAACTGGCGCGCGGCGGCCAATGGGCCGCCAAAAAAGTCGGGCCGGATGAAATCACCATGCGGGCCAATTGTTACCGCATAGGCGTTATCGAATTCAACGATCATGAGAACTTCATGTATCCCACAACCCTCGTGGACTATGCCCGCGGCCAGGGTTGGTACACGGACGGCCCCTTCGACTTCGCCGCTATTTATGGGGATCCCGCGAACCAGTGCGATAGCTACAACTGTGACCGTCATGCGGTGCTCGAAAGCCGCTACTCATCTCTAGGCAAGGTGGGTGTCCCCGAGTTGATGCGATTCATGCGCGACACTTTCGAGGGCAGGCCGCAGTTCAAAGCAGGAGAAAACGGCTCTCCGTTTCGCACGGGTGTGCGGACGATTGCCCGGATGAATACGGAGGCGAGTGCCATTGTCGAACTTAGCCGCAACCTGTCGCCGCAAATCGGTATCCGGATGTGGTGCGGCATGTCTACATCGCTGACGAGTGCCTATGTCCCGTTTCACCTGGGGATCAACGCAGTCGAGCCACACTTCGCGTATGCCTCAGGCTCGTATGATCCCGCATCGGCTTACTGGCTGTTTACTGAACTGGCGAAGCTTGCCGACTACGGCTACAGCAGGTGCATCGAGACGGTCACTTCTACCTGGCAAGAATTTGAAGCCGAAACCTTTGCGTCGCTGCCGGAAGTAGAAGCGCGGGCCGCAACTTTAGACCCTACTGCCGCAAGCGCCGTGTTGACAGCGTATGACTGTGAGCGCGCCGCCGCAGCCATTCGCCGGGTGCAACAGCTTCTGCCGGAAGTGAAAACGAAAGTGTTTTACGAAGCTTAAGGAAGTACAGTTCGGCGCTGTTTGTTCTGATCTTCGCAGTTGAACGATGGGGAGCCCATGCCCACCTTCCGCCAACGTTTCTTCGACTTCATGAGCAACATCAATCCACTGGTCATCGTCTTCCTGATGTGCGTCGGGTTCTCGATTCTGACCTACATCATTCCCGGGGGTGAGTTCGAGCGCCGTTCTGTCATGGTCATGGGCCGGATGCGCGACATCGTCGTGCCCGGATCGTTCCATCACACACAGTCCTACCCGCAGGGTTTCTTCCAGTTGTGGACCGTATTCATGCGCGGGGCGGTAGAAGGCGCCGAGCGGTCGTTCGTGATCATGTTGTCGGCAGGTGCGATGACGGCCATCATCGCAACGGGCGCGATCAGCGCAGGGATTCACGCGCTCATCGCGAAGGCCGGACGGCTCGGAATCGTCTTCATTCCCTTGATCGTGTTTACCATCGGACTCTGCGGCGCGACCTTCGGGATGTACGAAGAAGGCATCCCATTCATCCTCGTTCTCACGCCGCTCATGCTCGCCATGGGATTCGATTCCATGGTCGCTGTCTTCATCCTTTATTGGGGTATCGCCATCGGATTCGCTTGCGGGATTACGAATCCTTATAACGTTGCCATTGGGCAGGCAATCGCCAACGTACCGCTCTACACCGGATCGTGGTTTCGCGTCGTCAGCTTTCTGGTATTCATGTCCATTACCAGCATTGCGATCATGCGCTATGCACACCGGGTCCACAAAGATCCAACGAGGTCGCTTTCTCGCGAGGAAGACGTCGAAAACCGGACGCGCCTTCGCGTGGAAGCAACATCTCCCGAGGACTACGCGTTGACGGGCCGCCGCATCCTGGTACTCGTGCTGCTGGCCGTCGGCTTTGGCATTCTCATGTATGGGCTCATGGTCCACGGCTGGGGATTCAGGGAAATCGGCTCGCTGTTCCTGTGGATGGGCATCATTATCCCGGTGGCGGGCGGACTGCAAACGAAAACAATGATCGAGAAGAATATCGAAGGGATGAAGAGCGTTGTCATCGCGGTTGTGATGATGAGCGCGGCGCAAATCCTCTATTTCATCCTGAACGACGCCCGCATCCTGGACACGATCCTGAATTATTTTGCCGCTTATCTTGTCAAAGTACCGAAGGTTGTCATCGCCTACGTCATGTTCGGCATCAGCGCGTTGACGGCTGCACTGCTGGGCAGCGCATCCGGCACGGCGGCTACGGTGATGCCGATTCTTGCGCCCCTGGCAGATGTGCTGCATTTCTCCAAGCAGATTGTCGTTCTGTCATTCCAATTCGCCACCGGGGCGTTCAATTTCTGGATGCCATGGGACGGCATTGCTTTCACGGTATGTTCCATGGCCGGGGTGAAATTCTTCAAGTACATCCGCTACACAGCCAAATTCGCGGTGCTCGTCTACTTTCCTACGGCATTGCTCATGCTGCTCATCGCCGTGGTCATTGATTACAAATAGGATGGCGTCCGCATAGGCACCTCCGTGCCGGCGATCAGCCGGGCCCAGCCGTCACGGCTGCGCAAAAGACTTTCCCAAGCAGAATGTGTGATTTACAAACCTTTACGATCTTTTGTTTTACGCCAGCCATCACTTGATTGAAGATGGACTTCCAATACCTTTGGGCTCTTGCGAGCGAGGGCGGGGACTCTTGAATTCGCTGATCCGCGCCACTGGGTCTGATCGAGGAAAGCTTATGCGAGTACGTGCAGCTGGCAGCCTCTCAATGGCGGGCCTGTTTTTGTTGTTCATCGGTTGTTCGAGTAACTCCGATTCCGACAAGAAGGCCATGGCGGCCGCTCCGCGCGCCGTACCCGTTACGGTTGCTGCAGTGGTAAAGCAGGATCTGCCCGTTTATCTGTCGGGGCTGGGTTCGGTAACCGCTTTCAACACGGTGAGCGTGAAGAGCCGCATCGACGGGCAACTGGTCCAGGTGAATTTCCGTGAAGGCCAGCAGGTCAAGAAGGGCGATCTGCTGGCATTGATCGATCCTCGCCCTTACGAGGTGCAGCTATCCCAGGCGCAGGCAAACCGTTTTCGCGATCAGGCGCAGTTGCGTGATGCCCAGCTCAACTACCAGCGCTTCCGCGACCTGCTGAAAGAGTCGGGCGCGGTCTCGCAACAACAGGTGGACACACAAAGAGCCACAGCCGATCAACTGGAGGGCGCGGTTCGCGCCGACCAGGCTGCCATCGACAACGCCAAACTCCAGATCGACTATTGCCATATCACCGCTTCGATCGATGGACGAATCGGGCTGCGGCTGGTTGACGTCGGCAACATCGTACATGCCGGCGACGCGAGCCCGATGCTTGTCATCACGCAGTTGCAACCCATCTCGGTGATCTTTACCTTGCCGGAAGACAGCCTTCCGGAGGTCGCTCGCTACATGAAGCGCGGGACGCTGGAGGTGGATGCTTACGACCGCGACAACCAGGAGAAGCTGGCGTCCGGAAAGCTTCTGACGATCGACAACCAGATTGATCCGCAGACCGGCACGGGAAGGCTGAAGGCCACGTTCGACAACCGGGATGGCATGCTCTGGCCAAACCAGTTCGTTAACGTTCGCCTGCTCCTCGACGTGCGCAAGGGCAGCATCGTGATCCAGAGCGCCGCGGTGCAGCGAGGGCCACAGGGAACATTTGTCTATGTCGTCAAGCCTGACAAGACAGCGGAAGTGCGACCGGTGACCGTAGCCCTTGCGGAAGGGAATCTGTCGGCGATTGGAAGCGGACTGCAAGCGGGCGAATCGGTGGTGACCGATGGCCAGGACAAACTTCAGAACGGCGCGCATGTTGAGCCGCGCGGCTCGTCGCGTAATTCCAATGCAGGTCAACCCGCGGCGGCAGCGCCGGCATCATGAATCCTTCTCGCCTTTTCATTCTCCGGCCGGTCGCCACTTCGCTGCTGATGGTCGCAGTGCTGCTGGTCGGGATCGTGTCTTATCGTCAGCTGCCAGTCTCTGCTCTGCCTGAAGTGGACTACCCCACAATCCAGGTGATGACGTTCTACCCGGGCGCGGCGCCGGCTGTCATGGCTTCGTCGGTCACGGCCCCCCTCGAACGCCAGTTTGGGCAGGTGCCCGGACTGAGCCAGATGACCTCAACGAGTTCCTTCGGCAGTTCGGTCATCACATTGCAGTTCGGGCTCGACCAGAACATTGACGTCGAAGAGCAGCAGGTGCAGGCGGCAATCAACTCGGCTGCCACCTATCTGCCTCGTGATCTGCCGAACCCGCCGATTTACAGCAAAGTGAATCCGGCAGATGCGCCGATCCTCACGCTAGCGCTCACTTCCTCATCACTGCCGTTGTCAAAGATCGAGGATGTGGCCGAAACTGCTCTGGCGCAGAAGATCTCGCAGTTACCGGGTGTCGGCCTGGTTTCGATCAGCGGCGGGCAGAAGCCTGCGGTACGGGTGCAGGCGAATCCGACAGCGTTAGCGTCGTACGGACTCAGCCTCGAAGATCTGCGCGCGGCGCTGGCGGCAGCGAACGTCGATCAGGCCAAAGGAGTCATTGACGGGCCGCGGCAGTCATTTACGATCGGCGCCAACGATCAGCTGCTCTCCAGCCAGCAGTTCAGCGCGGTCATTGTTGCTTACAGGAACGGAGCGCCTGTCCGCCTGTCGGATGTTGCGACGGCGATTGATGCCACCGAGAATGTGAAGCAGGCGGCGTGGGTGAACACGACACCAGCGGTGCTGTTGAACATCCAGCGGCAACCCGGCGCTAACATCATCAGCGTTGCCGACCGCATCAAGAACGTCCTGCCGCAACTGCAGGCATCACTGCCGGCGTCCGTCAAGGTGCAGATCCTCATCGACCGTACGCAGACCATTCGCGCGTCGGTGAGAGATGTCCAGTTTGAGTTGATGCTTACCGTCGCGCTGGTCGTGATGGTGATCTTCCTGTTTCTGCGGAACCTCTCTGCGACTGTCATTCCAAGCGTCGCCGTGCCGCTCTCGCTGATCGGAACGTTTGGCGTGATGTACTTGCTCGGCTACAGCCTGAACAACCTCACATTGATGGCGTTGACCATTTCCACCGGCTTCGTGGTGGACGACGCCATCGTGATGATCGAGAACATCGACCGTTTTCTCGAGGAGGGCGAGTCCCCGCTGCAGGCAGCATTAAAAGGAGCCGGGCAGATCGGCTTCACGATCGTGTCGCTGACGGTATCGCTGATCGCGGTGCTGATCCCTCTGTTGTTCATGGGTGATGTCGTCGGCCGGTTGTTCCGCGAGTTTGCCGTCACGCTGGCGGTGACGATTCTCGTCTCTGCCTTCGTTTCGCTCACGCTTACGCCAATGATGTGCGCGCTGTTGCTGAAGCAAAAAGGAAAGGAACAACAGTCGCGTTTCTATCGCGTTTCGGAAGACTACTTCAACCGCGTGATTGCGTTTTACGGCCGCACATTGAAGTGGGTGCTGCAGCATCAGACCGCAACACTTCTGGTCACGGTGACGACTCTGGTCGCGACGCTCTTTCTCTACGTTTACGTACCCAAGGGCTTCTTTCCCGTGCAGGACACGGGCGTAATCATGGGTATCTCAGAAGCGGCGCAGAACATCTCGTTCTCTGCGATGTCGCAGAAACAGCAAGCCTTGGCCGAGATCATTCTTAAAGATTCGAATGTGGAGTCGCTGGCATCGTTCATCGGCGTAGATGGCACGAACCTCACACCGAATAGCGGGCGCATCCAGATCAACCTCAAACCGCGCGATGACCGGAAGGCAACAGCGTCAGAAATCATCCGCGAGCTGCAGCGGGAACTTGCGAAAGTCGACGGCATCACGCTCTACATGCAGCCGGTGCAGGACCTGACTGTCGAGAGCAAAGTCAGCCGCACGCAGTATCAGTACTCGATGGAAGATGCAGATGCGCGCGAACTCGGGGAATGGTCGACGCGGCTGCTGCAGAAACTGCAGGCTGCGCCGGAACTGCGCGACGTGGCCAGCGATCAGCAGAACAACGGGCTGGAAGTGAATCTGGTGATCGACCGCGATACGGCATCGCGTCTGGGAATTCTGCCCCAGGCAATCGACGACACTCTCTACGACGCGTTCGGACAGCGGCAGGTCTCGACGATGTTCACGCAGCTCAATCAGTATCACGTCGTGTTGGAGGTCGATCCGGATTTCCAGGCCAGCCCCGATATGCTGAAGCACATCTACGTGAAATCGGGCACGGGAGAGCAGGTGCCCCTCGCGTCGTTCTCGCACTTCGAGCAACAAAGCGCGCCGTTAGCCATCAATCACCAGGGGCAGTTCCCGGTGGTGACGCTGTCATTCAACCTGGCGCCCGGAGTTTCTCTCGGCGAAGCGACGAAAGCGATCGAACAAGCCGAGCAGGAGATCGGCTTGCCGCGCAGCATCAACACCAGTTTTCAGGGAACTGCGGCGGCGTTCCACAACTCGCTGTCGTCAGAGCCGTGGCTGATTCTGGCGGCGATTATTACCGTCTACATCGTGCTGGGTGTGTTGTATGAGAGCTATATCCACCCGATCACGATTCTCTCGACACTGCCCTCAGCAGGTGTCGGCGCCATACTTGCGCTGCTTATTACAGGCAACGATCTGGGCGTGGTAGCACTGATCGGCATCATCCTGCTGATCGGTATCGTCAAAAAGAACGCCATCATGATGATCGACTTCGCGCTCGAAGCCGAGCGTGTCGACGGCAAGGCGCCCGAAGAAGCCATTTATCAGGCGAGCCTGCTGCGTTTCCGTCCGATCATGATGACGACCATGGCGGCGTTGTTCGGTGGACTACCTCTGGCGCTGGGCCGCGGCACCGGGTCCGAACTGAGGCACCCCCTGGGAATCACGATCGTCGGTGGGCTGCTATTGAGCCAACTGCTTACGCTGTACACCACGCCGGTTGTGTATCTGTGGTTTGATCGGTTGGCACACCGCTTCTCGCATTACCGGATCGGCAATCCGCTTGAGCAACCGCAGGGCGAAGGCTCCGGGGACTAGCGATGAATGTGTCTGGTCCATTCATTCGGCGCCCAGTCGGCACTTCGCTACTGGCCGCTGCGCTGTTGCTGTCGGGGGCGCTGGCGTTCAACTTCCTACCGGTCGCGCCACTGCCACAGGTCGAGTTTCCTGTCATTTCAGTATCGGCGGGTCTGCCGGGAGCGAGTCCGGAGACGATGGCTTCGGCAGTGGCGACTCCGCTCGAACGACAATTTGGACGCATTGCCGGCATCAACCAGATGACGTCGACCAGCCAGCTCGGGTCGACCAATATCGTTTTGCAGTTCGACCTCAACCGGAACATCGATGCTGCGGGACGCGATGTGCAGGCGGCGATCAATGCTGCGCGCAGCCAGCTCCCCGCCAACCTGCCGGGCAATCCCGGCTATCGCAAGGTGAACCCGGCCGATGCCCCGATTCTGATCCTGGCATTGACTTCGGACACGATCACACTTCCACGCATGTACGACGCCGCCGACTCGATCCTGGCGCAGAGGTTGGCGCAGGTGGAAGGTGTCGGCCAGGTGTTCGTGGGCGGCGGTGCGCGACCGGCGGTGCGTGCGGAAGTGAACCCGACGCTGTTGAACAAGCTTGGCGTGGGACTCGACACGGTTCGAACGGCGTTGGGTCTGGCAAACGCAAACCGTCCGAAGGGCGAATTCTCCGGTCCGGTGAATGCCTGGGCGCTGCACGCTAACGATCAGATCTTCCGCGCGGAGCAATACAAGAATCTGATCGTCTCTTACAAGAATGGGGCGCCGGTGAGGCTCTCGGATGTGGCCGATGTCCAGGACTCGGTCGAAGACATGCACGTGGCGGGACTGGCGAACGGCAAACCTGCCGTTCTGGTCATTGTGTTCCGCCAGCCGGGAGCGAACATCATCGCCACCGTGGACCACGTGCTGAATGCGCTCCCACAACTCAAGATTTCGATCTCACCTGCGATCGACTTGCAGGTCGTGCTCGACCGGACAACGACGGTACGCGCCTCGGTTGCCGATATCGAGCGAACGCTCGTCATCTCGGTGATCCTGGTTGTGCTCGTCGTCTTTGCCTTTCTGCGAACGTTCCGCGCGACAATCATTCCCAGCATTGCAGTTCCGCTGTCTCTCGTCGGGACATTCGGCGTGATGTACCTGCTCGGGTACAGCCTCGACAACCTCTCGTTGATGGCGCTGGCGATCTCCACCGGGTTTGTTGTCGACGATGCCATCGTGGTCCTGGAGAACATCACACGCTTTATTGAACAGGGAATGACGCCGTTCCAGGCGGCCTATCGCGGGGCGAAGGAGATCGGCTTCACGGTGCTGTCGATGAGCACATCGCTTGTCGCCGTTTTCATTCCGATTCTGCTGATGGGCGGGATCGTAGGGCGCTTGTTCCGCGAGTTCGCGGTGGTCCTGAGTATTGCAATTGGCGTGAGTCTGCTCGTATCGCTGACGACGACTCCGACCATGTGCGCAAAGTTACTGCGCCCTCTCAACGAGAAGAAACACAACCGCGTTTATCGCTTCAGCGAACGTGTTTTTGAGCTCATGCAGGGGACATACAGGCACAGGCTGAAGTGGGTGTTGCGCCATCAGTTTCTGACCCTGATGGTTACGATCGCCACAGCAATTGTGAGCGTTTGCCTGTACATCATTGTCCCGAAGGGATTCTTTCCTCAGCAGGACACTGGCCGCGTCGTGGGATCAGTACAAGCAGCGCAGGATATTTCCTTCGACGCGATGCGCACAAAGATGAAGCAGTTTGTCGACATCGTCATAAAAGATCCCGCGGTGAATACAGTGGTGGCGTTCACAGGAGGTAACACGGCGTACAACTCAGGGCGTATGTTCATTACGCTGAAACCGCTGTCGGAGCGGAAGATTTCTGCGGACCAGGTCATCGGCCGGCTGCGCGGCAAACTCGCAGTGGTTCCGGGTGCAACTTTGTATATGCAGTCGGCGCAAGATCTGACGATCGGCGGGCGGCAGAGCCAGGCTCAATACCAATACACGTTACAGGGAGAAGATCTGCAGCAACTGAACGACTGGGCGCCCCGGCTCCTTCAAAAGCTGCGTTCGCTTCCGCAATTGCGCGATGTGAATACGGACCAGCAGGACAAGGGCCTGCAGACGAGCGTCGTAATCGATCGCGACACCGCTGCACGGCTTGGCGTTGCCGCCGCAGACATCGACAACGCACTCTACGACGCCTTCGGACAGCGCCAGGTCTCGATCATGTACCGGCAGCTCAATCAGTATCACGTGGTGATGGAGGTTGCTCCCGACTTTGCCCGCAACCCCGATGCGCTGCACGACATTTACGTTCGCGCGAAGAATGGCACGGCTGTGCCGCTCTCGTCGTTTGCGCATTTCGGACCATCGAACACGGCACTGGCCGTCAGCCACCAGGGACAGTACCCCTCGGTGACGCTGTCGTTCAATCTCGCGCCGGGGATCTCGCTGGGCGAGGCAACCAGAGTGATCGAAGACGCGGAGCGCAGCATCAATTTTCCGGTCACGATGCATGCGAGTTTCCAGGGCACAGCGGCGGCGTTCCAGGATTCTCTTTCGAGCGAGCCGATTCTAATTCTCACCGCCCTGTTGACCGTGTATATCGTTCTCGGGATCCTGTACGAGAGCTATGCGCATCCCATTACGATTCTGTCAACCTTGCCTTCCGCCGGCGTTGGAGCCTTGTTAGCTTTGCTGATCTCTGGCAATGAGCTCAATGTCATCGGCCTAATCGGCATCATTCTGCTGATCGGGCTGGTGAAGAAGAACGCCATCATGATGATCGACTTTGCCCTGGAGACCGAGCGCAAGCATGGCAAGTCGTCCACCGACGCGATTTACGAAGCCTGCATCCTGCGCTTCCGTCCCATCATGATGACGACAATGGCCGCGTTGCTGGGAGGATTGCCGCTGGCGCTCGGCACGGGCACGGGTTCCGAATTGCGGCGTCCACTGGGCATTACGATTGTCGGCGGCCTCATCGTCAGTCAGGCGCTGACGCTCTTCACCACGCCAGTGGTCTACATCTATATTGACCGGCTGCGGCTCTGGCTGCGTGGAGAGAGGCGCCAGCCGGATTTGTCGATGGCGCCCGACCCTGCCGCTCGTTGAAACCCCATTTGGCAACATCACCCACTCAACAGCTATCGTGACTCGACTTCGACTGGACTCGTCAGCCGCTGCACTCCTTTAGCTTGAGGAAGGACGACGAGGGGTACTGCGTGGCGGCTGTAGTGGGCGAGAACGGCGGGCTTGGACCAATCCAGGTCCCAGCCATCCTGGATGGCAACTACGTTGTACGAGCCCGGCGGCACATTGAAGAACGAAAAGCTCCCGTCCAGATCGCTCTGGTCGCGGCGGAAAAGGTCGGGATTGGACTCGGGATCCTTCGGCGCAAGAACCATCATTGCTCCCGGCGCTGCCTTGCCCGATCGCTTGGCAAATCCGTCGATGCGAACGGATCCCCGCGTCAGTGTGACCGACACAGAGATGGAAGCGCTGGAAGTAATGTTCAAGGTGCGCCCTTCGATCGGACCGCTCTCGGAAGCCATCCGGCTGACGGAATACATTTCGTTGGGTGAACCTGCCACGACCAGGTACTTATCGGCCAAAAGATCGGCTACCTCTGCTTCTCCTTTTTCATCCACCTGGACGGAATTGACACGGCCCTTGCGATTCCGCATTCCGATCTGAATGTTCCGCGGGAGCGTCGCTGCTCCGGCTACCTGAATTTTGAACTTCACCTTGCCGGTGGAGTTGCCAGAGGCGCCCGCCAACTCCTGGCTGCTGGAGAGGTCGACGGCCATGGGAGCTTGCAGTTCGCCGTCGGAGTCCGGCATGCGCACCAGATACCTTCCGGCAGGAATTCCAGTAATTTCGTATAGTCCCGGCTGTACCTGTTGCACACCCCGATTTGGCACTCCTTCGGTATCGTCGAACGCGGGGCGCTCAAGATCGGGAGGCACCATCCCACGAGTTCCTTCGTCAGCGACATGGAAGAGGAGATGGAGCGCAGGCAGCGGATTAAGATGAATGTCGGCCTGCACGCGATCGCCCCCGCGAACTGGAATAGGCGTCGCCTGGTCCGCTTCCGAAACATCGCCGTAGTAGGTGACTGGATAGGCCACGTCAAGCGATGGATCCACCTGAATCGCCTCGCGCACTGAAGGTGGATGAACCGCGTACCACGGATGTGCCTGCGCGGAAACAAAGTAGGTTCCAGCATCGAGTTCCGGAACCTCGTACACGCCCTGGTCGTCGGTCTGTGCCGTACGAAAGCGAAGGATCCGGCTGACTCCGGTGAAACGGTCCTCCCGGTACAAAGTCACTGAGGCTTCGCGAACCGGATCGCCATTTTCGTCGAGGATTCTCCCGGTCACTAACGCGGCGGGGGTGACGCGCAGAATCAGGTTCTCGATATCAATTCCGGCGCCCGTAACGATGCCGGTCCAAAACTGTTCATGCTGGTTGTAGGCCGAAAGGATGTAGCCGCGCTTGAATGCCTGCAAGGAGAATTTGCCGACGGCGGCGTGAAACTCGAAATGGCCGTCTTCGGAACTCATGGCGGCCTGCACGTTGCGCTCGTTGCGGGCCTCCGTGATGGTGACGCGGGCGCGGGCAAGGGGAAAGCCGGTCTTGGCGTCGACAACAGTTCCCGCAATACGATACATGCCGGTCGTCTTTTGAGAGGACGCCAGCGTGGGCGCTTGTGCGAACCCTGGGCGTGCCATCGCAAGGGCAGCGAATATGCAGGCCGCGGAGCGTAGTTGCAGGATTCCAGTCATCGTCATTCTGTAGTGATCAGCTGCACACGGACACTCTCGCTCTGGCCTGCGGACAGCCGGACCACGGGTCCTTTCGATTCATAGGCACGCATTGCTTCCGGATTTCGGTACTCGAGGTCCGACTGCGAACTGGAGAATGCCAGCACTCGATACGCGCCCGGCGGAAGGGGCGGAGAATGAAAACTGCCATCGGGGGCGACCCAGATCTCCGTGAAGGCGCCGCTGCTGTCGGATAAAGGAATACAATACACGTGAGCCGGGGTCGACGGCGTCACGACCGGCTTGGCCGCCGCCGTGAAACCACCTTCGTCGATGCTTCCAGCCATCATTCCCTGCGAGGGAAGGCCCTCGACCATCCCGTCAATTTCTGCGGTTCCGTCGCGCATGGTGATTTCGATCGGCACCGGCGATCCGCCCTCTGCCACGGTCAGTGGTTGATGGAGGAGGTCGATACTGCCCGAGCGCATCGATGCAACGTAACCGCGTGAGCTGTTGACGCGCACCCAATACCGGCCGGGGAGAACATTCTCGACCGTAAGGGATTGGTCGCTCGCGCCCGACGGAGCGCGAAGGGCAGGGCGGCGCCCGCGGCCAAAGTCATCTTCTGGCTCAAGGATGAGGTTCAGGTACCGCCTTGGTCCCGTCAGGGGGAAACGGCGCCCGCCGGAAGTCGGAGTGGACAAAGGCTCGGGCTCTTGCACAGCGCTGAATTCTTCTTTAACGATGACTGGAATCGAGTTGCCCATCAGCAACGTCATTGCAGGACCGGAGATGGTTCCGTCGTGAACCGTCAGGGTCGTAACCCCCGCAGCCACAGCATTGTCGGTCCCATAGGTGGTGCCCTCGACCGTATAGGCTCCGTTCGGCAGCAGGCCTTCTATGGCCTCATCGCGGCCGTTGAATCCGAGTGAGTATCCGGGACCACGATGTCCCGCAGCAAAGACACTGACACCGAGTCCAATGCCCGGTTGTGTATTGGTAACCGGGATCTTCACGTTGAAGTAAGCCTGCCGGGTGAGCGACACGTCAGCCTGCTCGATCTCGCCGGGTGAGAGCGTGAGCTCGGCGGCGGCGTCAAATCCCGGAGCGGCAGGGTAATAGACTGGTGGATATCCAAAGAGTGGCCCCCCTGCAGCGACCGTGAATCGATCGCGGTCGAGCAACTCTCGTGTCAGCAGCTTGTAGCTGCCGGCAGTGAGTTCGGCAAATCGGAATTCGCCATCTGAGCGCGAGGTCGTAGCTTTGGTGAACACCCAACGGGCCCGCCCATCCTGCACAAGTCGCCGATACAGTTCGAGTTGGACATTATCAAGGGGTTCGGAATTTGCGACTGTGACCTTGCCTACGATAAGACACTCGGGTATGAGAGCAATGGTCCACTCCTTGTTGCCTGCACCGGACTGTAGGTTGATCATGGAGCCGCTGGGATCGGGAAGGAAGCCGGGCTTGCGCGCCATCAACAGGTTGGGGACGGTTCCCATCAAGCGCGGAGCGAGCCGGGCGTCAGGAACTGGCGCAGCACTCGAATCCGATTCCGACGACTCTTTCTGTGGGATGGAAAACTCGAAGCGTCCCTGGCTATCGGTGAAGGTGGCGAATCGGCTGTCTGGCGAAGCGACCAGCGCCCTGAAGACCGGTTCGTGAGTAGCGCTGTTGATGACGACACCCCGAATGCTGGCGGGACGTTCCAGCGGAACAAGCTGACTGGACCCCGGACAAACGGCAACCGCGATCAGGGAAAGAACTGCAGAAAGCTTGCCGGCGTGCCCCATCCGGCCGGGCCGATGTAGCCAGCGTATGACAGGCCGGTTCGGCCATCGTCCGATACACTTCACAAGAAACAACTCCGAACTCCAGCTATTGTACGCAGATCAGCCGAACTGGACTGGGACCTCATATCGCAATTAGACACCGACACGATATACTCGCGCCCGGAACCCCAGGCGCCGTTTCTTCAGGCGAATTGGCCAGTTCATTCTGTTCGCTGAACGGCCCCTATTCGAGCCGATAGGGAAGGGATGCCTCGGGCCTCCGGGATGGTTGTTTCTCCGGCGCTTTAGCGACACCGTCCGGCGCTGACAACAGCAGCCCGGCGGAAATGAATGGACGACACCAACCTAAAACCCGACCTCGAGCCGCTTTCGAAGCCAACGATCTTTGAGGAAGCAGTCGCACTGGCAAGTCTGGCCGTGGCCGCCGTTTCGCTCTTCTTCTTCGCTTGGATCGCAAACAGCGTGTCGGACGCACGCATCCAGGCCTTCGATCTCAACGTGCGCAACACGGTGCACACCTTCGCCTCGCCGGCTATGACGCGAATCATGCTTGCGATTTCGTTTCTGGGCGGCGATGGGCTGGTGCTGGCTGCGCTTCTCGCTTTACTCCTGTTCTGGCATTTCCGGCGCGGAAGGGCAGCGCTGTGGCTGGTTGTGACCCTGGCCGGAGCGTTAGTGCTCGACGTGACATTGAAGTTGGCTTTTCATCGCGCGCGTCCAACGCCGTTCTTTGGACTTTTGCCGCGGACCTACAGCTTTCCCAGCGGCCATGCGCTATTCTCGTTCTGTTTTTATGGAGTACTGGCAGGGCTGATCGCGGGTCGCGTCCGGGCGATCTGGCTTCGCGCGGCAATCTGGAGCGCAGCGGCGCTCTTCGTCTTCGCAATTGGACTCTCCAGAATTTACCTTGGCGTACATTACCCCAGCGACGTGATCGCTGGATATCTCACAGCCAGTCTTTGGGTGGCGACAATGATCTTTCTTGATCGGTGGCGGAAACGGAAGAAGTCAAACAATGTAACGCGGACGGCAATGGTAGTCCTCGCGGGCATTACGCTCGCCTTTGCCGGGAAGCCTGCATGGGCACAGACTCCCGAACAGCCAGTCGCGGTTGGCGCGGTGCACGTCGATACCAACCCCAAGCACATTCTGAATTCCTTCGACCCGGATAAGGCTTTGGGCAGTTCCCTGGATGTCTTGTCGCGAACGGATATCGACAAAGTTCATTCCCCGCATATCGTGCAGGAATCTCTTTCGGCTGGTTGGGGCCCGATCACCTATCGCAACAATACTGAGCTCCGTATGGGTGCATGGCATTGGACGGAAAACGGGACATGGAGCGATCCGGTCCGCCGCAGCGGCTACTTCACTGGCAGCACAGAATTGAAAGAGCCGACGCGCTACATCCTGGCTTACGCTTTACCGCACCGGGGATTTGCCACCAGCGGCGACTCTCCGGTACCGACACCGAGTCTCAGTTATTGGAAGAGCAATCCGTATTTGACCACCCGGTTTACGCACGAAAGTGACGCTTTGCACCCGCAATGGGTGGTCGTCGACCTCCGAGTGCCGAAGGCGGTCAGTGCGATCCGCATCGATTGGCAGAATCCGTATGCGATCGCTTATCAGGTGGAGTACTGGGAAGGGAAGGACGCTCTCGATTTTGACCGCGGTCCTGACGGCGCTTGGCATGTCTTTCCGGCTGGCTTGGTAACGAACGCCAAAGGGGGGATGTCGACGCTGAAGCTCAGCGATGCGCCGGTCACAAGTCAGTTTCTGCGTGTGTTGATGTCCGAATCCTCCAACACCTGCGATCTACATGGATCCGACGACGTCCGTAATTGCGTCGGTTACGCCATTCAATCCATCGACGCAGGAAACATCGACGGCAGCGGCGAATTCGTCAGCCTCGCGAAAGAGGCCAATGCCGCCCAGCCCACGTACTGCGCTTCTTCGATTGATCCCTGGCACTCCGCCGCCGATGTTCGCGATGATGGCAAGTATCAGCACACCGGTTTCGACCTTTTCTTCACCAGCGGAATCACTAACGGCCTTCCGGCCATGATTCCAGTTACGATGCTGTATGGCACGCCCGAAGATGCCGCCGCCCAGATCGCTTACGTCGAGAAGCGCGGCTATCCGATCGCGTACATCGAAATGGGAGAGGAACCGGATGGCAAGCATGCCATGCCGGAGGACTATGCCGCCCTCTACATCCAGTGGGCCGACGCCCTGCACAAAGTCGATCCGAAACTCAAGCTGGGCGGGCCGATCTTTGAAGGCGTGAATGAGGATATCCGGGTCTGGCCTGACGCCAAGGGCCGCATGTCATGGATGGGGAGATTTGTCGACTACCTGAAATCGCACGGACGCCTCACCGACCTCTCGTTTGTGTCGTTCGAGCACTACCCATACGAGCCTTGCGAGATCAAGTGGGAGTCGCTTTACGTGGAGCCGCGGCTGATGAAGCACATCCTGCAGGTATGGCGAGATGACGGTGTGTCGAAGGAGGTTCCACTCATGGTTACCGAAAGCCACCTGGCGGCAGAGCTGACCGGTCCGATGAGCACGATTTTCTCCGGACTGTGGCTCGCCGACAGCATTGGGTCTTTCTTCGAGGGCGGAGGCGCGGTTTACCACCACTCGCCGATCCAGCCGCAGGGCAGGCAGTCGAGTTGCCTGGGTACGGCGAGCTGGTCGAACTTTGTGTCCGACCGCGACTACAACATTTCCGGCTACACCGCGCTATATTTTGCCGCCCACATGATCAACAACGAATGGACACAGCACCGCTCCGGCGTCCACGAGATGTTCCCGTCATCGTCCGACATCAAGGATGAAAAAGGGAATGTGTTGGTCACTTCCTACACGCTTCGCCGCCCGGATGGAAATTGGGCATTGATGCTGGTGAACCGCGATGAGAACCGTTCGCATTCGGTACGAATCGTCTTCGAGACGGGACGCCGCCGGGAGGCTTCATTTGCTGGACCAGTCGCAACAGTTACGTTCGGCAGCGAACAATACATATGGCGGGAGGATGGACCGAACAGCCACGCCGACCCGGATGGGCCGCCCGCGGCTTCGTTGGTTGCAGCCGACCCGGAGACCGTATTTGTCCTCCCCAAGGCTTCGATCACGGTCGTGCGGGGCAGGGTTGCTGGCCTTTGACTGGGTCTGCCCAGGCTTATCACATACTCATTGTGCCTTAGCTCACGTTTGATGTGTTCATGCCTCACATCTAATCGTGACTGCGCTCATATTCCGGTCCCACCTGTCTCGAAGAAGATGCCTTCCACGCGACGCCCAGTCTGACCCGGCGCTTCGCGCCGGGCTGTTCCCAGGCAGCGCACAGCCCGCAAGTCCACATATCAAG
>DATIWL010000151.1:0-14583 GCA_035519435.1 Terriglobales bacterium | reverse complement strand
TCAGAAACCGACCGCTATCTCGATGACGGCTGGTGCCAGCGCGTAATTTCGGGCGGATACGCTGCGGCTGGCTTTGTGCCGGCCCTTACTGGGCAGCGCTACCACGGACGGCCCATGAAAGAGTGGTTCGTCAGCGAAATGCAGGAGTCCCTCGCTTCATCCGCGCACGACGTCCAGATGATCTTGAACTATCTCGCACAACGCGGCGACCTGGATGTGGAGCGCGTCGGCATGTTCGGCGTCGGCGCGGGGGGCACGATCGCGATTATGGCTTCTTCGGTGGACTCTCGCATCAAGGCGATCGATCTCCTTGATCCCTGGGGTGACTGGCCGGTGTGGATGGAGAAATCAGGCATCATCCCTGATGAGGAGCGGCCTGACTACGTCAAACCGGAATTTCTCAACAAGATTGCGGCTTTTGATCCCGTTGTTCTTCTGCCGAAGGTGAAGGCGCCGCGGATCCGGCTGACGCAGCTTACCGAGGACTCCGACAGCACTCCAGAGCAGGCGAAGAAGCACATGGCGTCCGTGCTTCCGGCTTCAGGAGAGGCGAATAACTATGAAAGCAACGCGGAGTACTACGGCGCGGTTGCCTCAGGCGGACGAGTTTTCGACTGGCTCAAGACGCAATTAAAGACAGCAGCGAAAGTCGCGGACAATGAGCCCGCAGCCGGTAGGCGCCAAGGCGGGCCGGCGGCGAAATAGATGGAAACAACAAACAGGTCTGAGAGTGTCTTGGGAGCCCTCATGCATAGAAATTGGTCCTTCGCGGCAGTCACCTTGATTCTCGTGGCTCTCTGCGGTTGCGGCGGCAAAAACGGGTTGGTTGGCGGCGGCCAGGGAAACTCGATCTTTCTGAAGTCGATTGCCATGACGCCGGCCAATCCGACGGTTGCGCTCACCGTAGCTCCGCAATCGCCGGCGACCACACAGTTCGTCGTGATTGGCCAGTACAACGTTGGCAGTCCCAAGGACATCACCAGTCAGATGACCTGGATAAGCCTCGACACCAAGGTCGCCACCCTTGACAGCAAGGGCACGGCTACTGCAGTCGGCTCCGGGCGGGTCATCGTCACGGCACAGATCTTCGAACCGGCCACACAAAAGACGTTGCAGGCTTCGACGGTTCTCTCCGTAGTCCCGCAGCTGACCAGCATCACCGTCAGTCCGGCAAGCGCCCAGATCGCGAAGGACACCGCCCAGCAATTTACCGCTGCAGGTAAGTACAACGACGGCACTCAGGCCGATGTCACCGCTCTCGTCGGCTGGAGTTCTTCGCAACCAGCGACAGCCACGGTCAGTTCTTCGCCGGGAACACAGGGCCGGGCATTCGCAGTTGCCTCAGGATCGTCCGATATCACGGCATCGCTTGGAGCCCTGAGCAGTTCCGCAGCGCTCACGGTCACCAATGCAAACCTGACCTCCGTAGCGGTCGCGCCCAAGGGCTCCACGATTTCGCTGGCCAACGCGCAGCAGTTCAAGGCGACTGGCGCGTTCGATGACGGCACAACTCAGGACATCACCGCAACCGCTGCCTGGGCATCGTCGGATCGTTCGATTGCGCATGTGACATCAGCCGGGCTCGTCACCGGCAAGGGGATTGGAAACGCCGTGATTACTGCGAGCGCCGGCGGATTTGCCGATACCGCGAACACCTCCGTCGACGCCAGTTCCGTGGCGAGCGTTGCCATCCTGCCGGTGGCCAAGATCGCCAATGGCACCCGCCTGCAAATGCGTGCCGCCGCCGTACTGAAAGATGGTTCCTCCCTTGAAGTCACCAGCACTCCCGGTATCGCGTGGATTTCCTCGAATCCCGCAATCGCCACCGTAGGCTCCAACGGGTTCGTCGCTTCCGTAAGCCCTGGGCTTACCACGATCTCAGCCAAGCTCGGCAACCAGACTGGCAGCGCGTCGCTGCAGATTTCTGACGCCACAATTCAGTCGCTGGCCGTGGCTCCCAACCAGGCAACGATCGGACTCGGTGCGACCCAGAACATCGTGGCGCTGGCAATCTTCAACGACAGTACCGGCAATTTTCAGCAGGACCTCAGCAATTCTGCCGCGTGGTCGAGCGACAACACAGCCGTTGCGACGGTAGCCTTCGCCAAGGGGCTTCAGGAGTGGGTGACGGCGAACGCCACCGGGACCGCTAACGTCTCGGCCACCTTCTCCGATGGGCATGGCAAGGCAGTGACAGGCTCTGCTGTTCTGAATGTGAGCTCCGCAACTCTGAGCGGAATCAGCGTCACTCCCGGAAACACCGGCGTGACGCTGGGTGGCGGTAAGCAGTTGATCGCTACCGGCACGTATTCCGATGGGACGGCTCAGGATCTTACGATTGCCGCAGACTGGAACTCGGCAAGTGGCGCAGTCGCCGAAGTCACCCCCTTTGGATTCGCGCTGGCCGGCAGCCCCGGGCAAACCAGCGTCGTTGCGGCTTTCGGGTTCCAGACCGGAGCAAGCGCAGTCGTCGTCAATCCGGGAGCCGTCGTCAAGATTGACATTTGTGCGGCGACCGTCTCCGACCCTCTGAACAATTGCCCGCCGCTCGACCCGCAGACCCCTGTTCCTCCAATCAGCTTCGCTAAAGCGGTGCCCTATGGGCTGGTCGCCCTTGCAACCTTCGCCGACGGCAGCCGTGCGGATTTGACCGGATCCGCGCGCTGGACCTCTTCAAATCCATCCGCAGTCTCGGTGAGCGACGATCCCGCTATTCCGGGCCTGGTGACAGGTATTCCCTACCAGGGTAGCGTCACCGGGCTCGTCGCAGGGCACGTAACCATCACGGCGACGGCTGGCGGTGTGAGCGGTTCCGCCGATGTCATCGTCACTGACGCAACGCCTGCGTTTCTTACCGTCACTCCGCCAAACGGAGCCGTCCATTTGGGCTTCCCGCAGCAGATGACGGTCGTCGCAACCTTCAGCGACTCGACAACGCAGGATGTGACTCCCTACGTCACCTGGAGCACATCCGACCCCACGATCGCCGTTGTGTATCCGGGCGGCCTGGCGTACTCGAGCGGAATCGGACCCGCAACTCTCACCGCCACCTTGAGCGGCATTTCAGGATCGACAACGCTGACGGTGCAGTAGAAGGTCGAATCTGGTGGCGGCGGCTGGACTCGAACTTGAGGCGCCGAGCGGGCGTGAGCGCAGCGGGAGCCCGCTGCCGAAATCCCGAACAAAGTGAGGGACCTCGGGAATCTGGTGGCGGCGGCTGGACTCGAACCAGCGACCTACGGATTATGAGACCGTCGCTCTAACCACCTGAGCTACACCGCCACTTCGCACTGCGCGGAGGAAACTGTTTCGGGGGATCCGGACGCGGGCACAGGATTCCGCAGACGCGGGTGGACGCGTCTCACAACAAATTCTAGCAGGCTCAGGAAAAACGCGGAATAGCGTGCCAAACACAGGGGCCGCGTGCGACACTACCGCGCATGAGAGTTGTCGCCGTGATTCCGGCGCGCCTGGCATCCACCCGCCTGCCGCGCAAGATGCTGCGCGAGATTGCTGGTGAGCCTCTGTTGGCCTGGGTCTATCAGGGCGTGAAACAATGCACGACCCTGGCTGAAGTCATCGTCGCCACTGACTCCGAGGAGATTCTGGGCTACTGCCGCCAGCGCGGCTTTGATGCCCGCATGACTTCCACTACCCACCGTTCGGGCACGGAGCGCGTTCACGAAGTCTCGTCCGCCGTTCAAGCCGACGTCTATCTGAATGTGCAGGGAGATGAACCGTTAACGCGGCCCGAGCATATCGACAGCCTGATCGAAGTGATGCGCGCCCCCGACGTGCAGGTCGGAACGCTCAAGACAGCGTGCACCGATATCGACATCAACAACCCGAGCGCGGTGAAGGTCGTCACCGACGCCACCGGCCGGGCGCTCTACTTTTCCCGGGCGACGATTCCTTTCGATCGCGACAGTACCGGTCCGAAATATTTCAAGCACCTTGGATTCTATGCGTATCGCAAAACTTCACTCGATAATTTCGTCAAGTGGCCGGAGTCGTCCCTGGAGCGCAGCGAGCGCTTGGAGCAGCTGAGATTCCTCGAAAACGGGACGGCAATCCACGTCGCGGAAACGCCATTCGACACGGTCGGTGTCGATACCGAAGAGGATCTTAGACGCGTCGAGAAAATTCTCGGAAGTCGGAAGCACCCAGGAGCCATCAGCTCGCGGCTCTAATGCGTTTTCGCCCACGCCTCGGCAGCCGCAATTCTCTTCGCGATTGCCGGATGCGAATGGAAGAACCACTCTACCCATCGCGAAGGAGTCTTTTCGGCGAGATTCTGATCGGCCAGTTTGGTCATGGCAGAAATAAACGGTTCCACCGTACCCACTGACAAAAAGCAATAACGGTCGGCCTGGCGCTCATTGAAGCGCGAGTAGGCGTTCAGCGCCGGCATCAGAAGGAAGGAAAGCACCGTCGAGACCAGCACCAGCAGCGGCAGATTCGCGAAATCCGACAGCGTGTCGAACATGTTCCAGCGCTCGACTGCGTAGCGCAGCACCTCGCTCGCCAGCCAGAACCCGAACAGCGTGATCCCTGCCTGCACGAGGATGCTCTTCAGGATGTGCCGGTGAACATGATGTCCAAGCTCGTGGGCCAGCACAGCCTCGATCTCGTCGTTGTTGTAGTTGTCCAGGAGTGTATCGGCCAGGATGATGCGCCGCGTCGATCCCAGTCCCGTCAGAGCGGCGTTCGCTTTCTTGCTCTTTTCTGAAAGCTTCCATTTATAAACGCCGCGCACCCGCGTGCCCGCCCGCTCGCTCAGCAGCACGAGCCGCTTCCTGAGTTCCTCGTTCTCCATCGGTTCGAACTTGTAAAAGATGGGAAACAGCACGACCGGCGCCAGCTGCGCCAGCAGAACGAACAGCCCTAAGAAGACTGCCCACGCCACCAGCCACCAGTGCTGCACGTGCCGGATCAGCAGGTACAGGATTTCGACCACCACCGTCGCCAGAACCAGGCCAACCAGCAGTCCTTTGCATTCGTCCCAGATCCACGAACGCATCCGCTGATTCGACAGGTGATACTCGTGCTCCAGCCGGAAGCCGTAGTATTCGAACGGCGCTCCGATGATCTTGCTGAGCACGATCAGCAGAAGCACATAAAGGAAGACGGCAAAGGAATAGTTCTGCCCGGCGCCCCGATACGCGAGATCGCGGAAAGTTCCGGTCCAGTCGGTGACCAGAAGGATGACCAGCAGCAGAATTCCCACCCCAAAGTCGGCAATCCCCAGCCACCGCTTGATGCGGTTGTAGCGGCGCGATTCGGCGGAATCGGCCGGAAGGGCGACTTTTTCGGTGGCGGCGATCATCCTGGAGTGCAGTCATTATCCTATCGCGTCCGGACGGGTGGCGAGACGCGAAAGTGCGTGAACCAGTAGTCAGGAGTCGGTAGTCAGTCGTCAGTTAAGGCCCAAAGCCCCTAGCCTTGCCGAACGAACCGTTCGGCGGCTTCCAGGGTCTCCTCCACCAGTTCCGGGCTTGCAGCCTCCGCATAGACGCGGAGCAACAGCTCAGTCCCTGATGCCCGGAACAGCACCCACGCTTCGGCGCCATTGCCGTTCGTCGGCGCGTCGAGGAAGAACTTCACGCCGTCCAGATTTTCTTTGCGAAGGATACTGTAGTTTCCCAATTTTGTGGTGGCAGCGTCGCCGGCGCGCCGGACGGCCCCATTCTTGAGTTCGTCGGAGATGTGCAGGTCGCGGCGCCCGTAGTAGTGCGCGCCATATTCCTTTTGCAGTTCGCCGATCAGCTGACCCAATGGCTTGCTTTCTTCCGCCATTACGTTCGCCAGCAGGAGAGCGTTGAGAACCCCGTCGCGTTCGGGGATGAATCGCCCATATCCGATGCCGCCCGACTCCTCGCCGCCGATCAGGACCTCGTGGGTCATCATGACATCGGCGGCGTACTTAAAGCCGATCGACACCTCGTGCAATTTCCGGCCGTACTTCTTCGCGATGCGGTCGATCATGCGCGTCGTGTTGAACGCGCGCACCAGGTCGCCGGGCCACTTCCTGCGCTCCAGCAGCCAGTGGGCGAGAATAGCAAAACACTTGTGCGCGTCCACAAAACTTCCGTCTTCCGCGACGGCGCCGATGCGGTCGGCATCGCCGTCCGTGGCAAGGCCGGCATGGCACTTTTCTTTCGTCACTGTCTGCTGCAGCATCGCGACGTGCGGCAGAATCGGCTCCGGGTTGATGCCGGGAAACAGCGGATTCGCTTCTTGGCGAATCGCGACGTACTGAATGCCGTTCTTGTCGAAGATCCCGGGCAGGACACCGCGTCCGGAACCGTACATCGAATCGATGGCGAACTTGAAATTCGCGCGGCGGATCAGCGGCAGGTCGGCGAACTGGCAGACCGCGTCCACGTAAGCGGGCTTGAGATCGACTTCTTCGATCTTAGCCGCTGTGCCGGTTGGCATGGCACCGGCATGTAATTCGGTCTCGATTAGCTTCAGCATCGCGGGCGTGGCCGACCCACCGAACTTGCCTTTGAACTTCACCCCGTTCCAATTGTAAGGATTGTGACTGGAAGTAATCATCACGCCGCCGGCTGTGCCGAGTTTCTTGACGTTGTAGGAAACGGCGGGAGTGGGCGTGTAGTCGTTGGCAAGCAGCACCGGAATGCCGGCTCCGGCGACTACCTGCGCGACAATGCGGGCTGCGCGGTCCGAGGCGTAGCGCGTGTCGTAGCCAACGATGACACGGCGGCTCGCGTCTTCGTGCTTCAGAACGTATGAAGCAATGGCACCTGCCACGCGCCGCACGTTGTCAAAAGTGAAATCGTCAGCGATGAAGCCGCGCCATCCGTCGGTGCCAAATTTGATGTCGGTCATGGGTCGTTGGTCGGCAGTCGTTGGCAAGTCGCTGTTGGCTGATCGTCGTTCGCATGTGGCTACGAGCTTCGAGCCACGACCAACGACTAAACCAGCTTCTTAAACTTCTTCTCATCCAGATGCTTGACTACTTTTCCTACATCCTGCGACTGGTCGAGTGTTGTGATCAGCAGGGCATCGTCGGTTTCGACGACAATCAGATTGCTCACTCCAACCGCGGCAACGTACTTGCCCGGCGCATGGACATAGTTGTTCTTTGCGTTCAGGCTGAAACTTCCGGCAGAAGAAATGAGGTTGCCGCCGGCAGGGTTGCTGGCGCGCACGCTGTGCTCGTGCAGCGAGGTCCAAGAGCCCAGATCGTTCCAGCCGAAATCCGAAGGCAGGCAGAAGATGCGTGACGCTCCTTCTCCTTTCTCAGAACGGGGCTCAAGCACGGCGTAATCGATGCTGATGTTCTGGCACTTCGCATAGACGCGGCGGAACGTCGCGGCGAACTTGCCGGTGCCGTAGCTGGCCGCGATCTGCTCGAGAATCGCAGCCGTACTTGGAAGATGCTCACGAAGTGCATTGGCCAGCGTCGAAGCGCGCCAGAGGAATATGCCGCTGTTCCAGTAGTAATTTCCGGCCGCGAGAAATTGCGCGGCTTTGGCCGTGTCCGGCTTTTCCGTGAAGCGGCGGACACGCAGGGAGCCATTGGCGTCCGGCGCTCCGGCCTCGATGTAGCCGTAGCCGGTCTCGATGCGGGTCGGCTTAACGCCGATGACAACGATGTTCTCTCCTGTCGCCGCAATCGCGATGCCCTGACGAAGGGTCTCGCGATATTGATCGGGATTGCCGATGACATGATCGGATGGAAACAGCCCAAGTACGGCATCGGGCTCATGCCGCGCCAATAAAAATGACGCCAATCCGATGGCAGGGGCGGTGTTGCGGCCGACCGGTTCGGCCACGACCTGCTTCGGGTTCACCTTTGACAACTGGCGAAGGATCGCCGGCCGGAGGTCATCGTTGGTGATGATCCAGAACTTCTTCGGCGCCGCCAGCGGCGTGAGACGCGTCACGGTCTGCTGGATCATGGTCTGCTTGCCGTCGAGCGCCAGCAGTTGCTTGGCGCGCCGCTTGCGGCTCAGGGGCCAGAAGCGCGTGCCGCGCCCTCCGGCCAGAATCACGGGATAAAAGTTCGGGGCCACGAAATAGAAAGCCTAACATTTGGACCGATTTCTCACCACGGAGTCACAGAGACACGGAGGAACAAGTCTTGAGTGCTATCGATACAGGGAGAACTCCCTGAAGCGGATCGAGAAATTCTCATTAGATAGGGGTCCTTCGACTCCACGGCATCTCCTCGCTTCGCTTGTAGATGCTGTTTCGCTCAGGATGACAGCGATAAGCGGCTTGCATGGCTACAGACGTGTAGCTGGCTCGGGTAGCGCTTCCCCGGGAACACGGGCAGCAAGAAATTCCAACGACCACTGCGGACGGACGGTGAATTCCCCGAGCGCGGCGGGGATCACGACGGCATCGCCCTTGGCAAAAGTCACCGGATCGAGGCCCGCGCATTCCACTACGCCGCAGCCGTCGAGCGCGACCAGTATCTGCGCCGATGTCTTGCCCGATTCATCGCGAGTCGAGAATTCGTGCGGCGCTTTCAACTCGAACAGCTCTACCGTGAAGTAGGGCGCCGAAACCATCGCCGAGCGCCGGCTCTTGCTGTCAATGGTGACCGGCGCTGGGCGGATGACTTTGCCGGAGCGCGTGCGTTCCTTGACCGAAGCCATGCCACGCTCCAAGTGCAGTTCCCGTGGGCGGCCGTAGTCGTAGAGGCGAAAGGTTGCGTCGGATTGCTGCTGCGTCTCCATCAGCACCGAGCCGCCACTCATCGTGTGCACGGTGCCGGCGGCGACGTAGATCATCTCGCCCTGGTAGATGTTGACCCAGTTGAGCAGGTCTTCGGCGCGCTGCTCGCTGATCGCCTGTTCGAGTTGCGCGGAGGTTACACCGGCCTTGAGGCCGAGCGCGATCTGCGCTCCCGGCTTGGCGTGGACGACATACCAGCACTCCGTCTTGCCCCAGGGCTCGCCGAAGCGTTGCGCAGTCGCGTCGTCAGGATGAACCTGAACAGAGAGTTTGTCGGCCGGAAAAAGGAATTTGGTTAGCAGCGGGAAGCGGCGTGGATCGCGTGCAGTCGTGCCAACCAGTTCCGCGCCGAATTCTTTACTCAGGTCAGCAAGCGTGCGTTTCGCCAGCGAGCCGTTCTGAACCTCGCAGTCATCGCCGGTGAGCCAGGCCTCGCCGATCTTCTCGTTGAACTTGTGATTCGGATAGATCGGCGAAAGATCGAGCGTCCCCCAGGGGCGGGGGTCGAAGGCCGGGGACATCAGGAGTGCGTAGAGTTGGGGCATGCTGAATGTGTAATGTCACATGGTAGCCTACAGCGTTAGTTCAAGCGGTTTTGCAGGCGGCGGACTCAGACTCTTGAAAAGCGCCGTGCGATTGCCCGGATAGTCAATCCGACACCAATCCATTCCAGTGCACTAGTAAAGACCAACCAGGCATTGAAAAGTTGAACTGTTAACTCAGAGGGAGCAATACCCCGATACCGGACCCAGCGTGCTGAATAGCAACCGGGGTAGTTGCTGATGTAGGCAAGACGCGGAGTCCCATACGAGAGGACAAAAACCATCCAAGCGGCGCCAGCGAATCCAAGCAGTAGAAGCAGTCTCCTCAAAACGTAACCTCTACCTATCAGACTCCGAGGGTCGCAAAAATTCTTTCATAGCGCCCCGAAATACTTCTTCATCCGCTCCAGCGCCTTATCCAGGTTCTCCATCGTGGTCGCGTACGAGATGCGTACGTGTTCGCTCGTGCCGAAGCCTTCACCGGCTACGGTCGCGACGTGAGCCTTGTGCAGCAGGCCATGGGCAATGTCAGTGCTGGCCTTGATCCCACTCTTGCCGATAAACGACGAAACGTTCGGATAGACATAGAACGCACCTGCCGGCATCGTGCACTTGATCCCGGGAATCGCGCGCAGGCCTTGTACGATGTGGTCGCGCAGCTTGATGTACTCAGCACGCATCTCGGCCACACATTGCTGCGAGCCGTTCAGCGCCGCCACCGCCGCCTTCTGCACAATCGACGTTGGATTCGAGGTCTGCTGGCTCTGCAGCTTGGTCACGGCACCGACTACCGCCGCCGAGCCAAGCGTGTATCCCAGCCGCCATCCGGTCATGGCATAGGTCTTCGACAAAGATCCGACCACCAGGAAACGGTCACGATATTCGGTCAGCGATCCGACGGAGAAATTCTTGCCCGTGTAATTCAGATACACATAGCACTCGTCGGAGATGACCCAGATGCCGCGATCATGTGCCAGGGCGATGACTTCTTTCATGTCCTCGGGGCTCATCACCGCTCCCGACGGATTCGACGGCGAGTTCAGAATGATGAGCTTCGTTTTCGGCGTGATCAGGCGCGCAATCGAAAGAGCGGTGACACGGAAGCCCTGCGACTCGTCTGCTTTGAGCAACACGCACTTGCCGCCTACGTAGCGGACCATGTCCTTGAAACTCACCCAATACGGCACCGGCAGAATGACTTCGTCGCCGTGGTCAACCAGCACCGAGATCACGTTGAAGAGAGCGTGTTTGCCGCCCACCGCGGCGCAGACTTCCTCGCGCTTGTAGGCCGAGCCGAAATCGGTCGCGTGGCGTTTGAGGATGGCATCTTTCAGCTCGAGCGTGCCGCCGACAGCGGTGTATTTCGAAAAGTTGCCGTTGATGGCTGCAATCGCAGCATCTTTGATGTGTTGCGGCGTCGAGAAATGGGGCTCACCGGCGGTGACGTCGACAACGTCAATGCCCTGCTGGCGCAGCTTTTCGGCTTCCGCCACCGCGGCCATGGTGGCCGAAGGCTCGATGCGGTTGATGCGCTCCGTCAGGACGACGGGGGTAGTCATAGGCGAGAGCACGGTACTCATGATTTCTTCCTTCTGGACCGGGACTTCTTTGTCTTCTTTTCCGAATCGCGGTCGGCTTGGGCTGCGATCTCGAACTTGTGCGCTGGGTCCATTTTCTCACGAAGCTTCTGGGCTACGAGCTCCGGCACCAGGCAATCGATATTGCCGCCGAGCTGCGCGATCTCGCGCACTAACCGCGAACTCAGGTAGGAATATTTCTCTGCCGGCATCATGAAAACCGTCTCCAGACCGGGCTGGAGCTTGCGGTTCATGAGCGCCATCTGCAGCTCGTATTCATAGTCGCTGATGGCGCGGATGCCGCGCAGGATGGCGGTAGCCTCAACGCGCAGGGCGTAGTCGATGGTCAGCCCGTCGAACGTGTCTACCGAAACGTTATCGAACCCCGCCGTCATCGATTCCAGCATGCTGCGCCGGTCCGAAACGCTGAACAGCGGGTCTTTCTCCGGATTCCGCAGGATGGCGACGACGAGTTCGTCGAAGATCTTGCTGCCACGCTCGATCAGGTCAAGATGGCCGTTGGTGGGGGGATCGAACGATCCGGGATAAATGGCTTTGATGCGTATCAAGAGGCCCTCGGATTAGGCAGGACGATTGTAAACGAGCTGTCAGCTCTCAGCTATCAGCTCTTAGTAAAATCGGCGTGATGGGTGGGGAGGTTCCATCCCCGGCACACGAACTTGCATCCGGAATTCCCGTCAGAAATTGCGCCAAGCCATCCGGTTGATGTAGGTTTGTTCGCCATGAAAGCGACGCTAGTCATTGCCGTCCTTGCGTGCGCGATCGCAACCGCACTTCCTGCAAATTCGCAGCCTGCTCAGCACAGTGAGCGGAGCGCCGTGCCGCACGAAACCCGCGTCCCGGTTGGCGGCGCAGAGTTGTATGCGCGAGAAATCGGGCATGGCACCCCGGTGATCGTTCTTCATGGCGGACCCGATTTCGACCACAGTTATCTGCTGCCGGACCTCGACCGTTTTTCCGATTCATTCCGCCTGATCTACTACGATCAGCGAGGCCGAGGCCGATCCGCGGCCGGTGTAAAGCCCGAAGACGTCACTCTCGCTTCCGATATTGAAGATATCGACAGGGTCAGGCAGTACTTTCATCTCGATTCCGTTGTGTTACTGGGACACTCGTGGGGAACGCTACTGGCGCTCGAATATGCCCTTCGTTACCCGCAACATGTATCGCGCCTGATTCTCATGAATCCCGCGCCTGTTTCGGCGGCTGATTGCCAGCAACTGCGCAAAGAGTGGCTGGAAAATCGGGCCGACGCGGTTGAAGGCAAGAAGAAGATCGCGGCCACTGCCGGGTACAAGGAAGGAGATCCCGCTGCGGTCACGGCCTATTACCGAATCCATTTCAAACCGGCATTCGCTCGGCCGGAGAACTACGAGAAATTCATGACGCGCCTCAGCGCCAGCTTCACGAAAGAAGGCGTCCTGAAGGCGAGAGCCGTCGAAGCGCGGCTCGACGACGAAACCTGGCTGGCGCCCGCCTACGATCTGATTCCGAAGATCAAGAGTCTAAAGATTCCGACGCTCGTGATCTCGGGCGATCACGAGTTCATCCCGGCGTCTACCGCCGAGCACATTGCGCACGCGATTCCGAATGCCCACATAGTCACCCTGAAGGGCTGCGGGCACTTCCCCTACATGGAATGTCCCGAGGCGCTGCGCGAGCAGATTGACGCGTTCTTTCGGGGGAAAAAATAGTGCCCCGTTCCGCCAAGGCAACTAGCGAGGCGGACCTTCCTCATCGTAGAGCAGGTCCGCGTGATCTGCGGACCGATAGGACTCTTTTAAGTGAGCGGCGCAGTCCTTGCCGATCCGGATTAGGCGATCGGCCTGCTCAGATCCGCAGCCACTTCGCCGTAGCAGATTCATGTGATCCTTGCCTCTCGATTCGGACGACGAGCGAGGGTGGGCGCTGGTACACCCCCTTATTTTGCTTTGCTGGGTTTTAGGGACCTCCACACCCGGATAGCCCATTCTCGGTCGTCTGCCTTGTCAAAAACGAGCGTACAAACGCAACGGCGTAGAAGTCCTATGCAGCTCGATTGCAGCACATAGTAGGGCATGCCCTCCTTTACCTTTTTACTGATATCCGCAACCGATACGTAGGTGTCATCCTCGTGGGTAAATTCATGTTTCTCCCCCAAAGCTGTGTTGCGTATCCGCCGAAAGTTTTCCTTGGGGTTGTCTGCTGAAAAGGAATAGGCAGTAAACCAGATCTCCCGCGGAGGATCAAAAGAACAGAGGGCGCCCGTCTCATCGGACTCGAACTCGCTGAACGATCCTTCAGTTTCAATCCACCAATTGCCGGGAAGACATGTTCGAACCCGATTTCTGCGATACCCGATACGACCTGGCCCGGATACCCTTGCTCCAACGAAATCGAATGTCGAGCCCTTCTCTTCCAAGAAATCCAGCAGTTCATTCCAGTCGTTCCATGGAAAAACCAAGTCAGGATTGATCCGGCAGGCAGTCTCCAGAGAGGTCACCACGGACCTCAGTAGACGACGTTCGTTATCGTTTGCTGGCCGTCTCCAGCGCACATCCGACCACATGTGGACCAAGGCTCGGCCGAGGTAGTACTCCGCAGTGAGACCGATGTTGTGCCAGGGGAAGAACTCGTGGTCGGCAATGAGACCTTTAGACAGTCGAAAGAGCCAATCCTTGTCGCGTGGTCCTAGTTGGGTGATCGCAAGGGAGTTGCCCTCGAATTGAACATTCATCGGCATGCAGAGCGCGATGTCTTTGGAATTTTGGTCGAGTGTTCCATCGAAGAAACTGCCAGTCAACGTTCTGAGCCAATGCGCCATCTGGTCGTAAACCTTCTGCTTGTCACGACTGAAGAAGTAATCCGCCTCATCTCCGAAAGTAGTGTCGTCATCGGCGCTGAATTCGATCCATTTGATGGAGAAGTCGTCGCTCCAACGACGAATCAGATCGCAAAGAAAAATGTGATAACCAGGCCCTACGGTCGAGGTATTGGCGGAAACCGTGACATGGTCGGGATCGGTGAGGCAAATCTCAACCTCTTCTGCAGCGGGGTGGAAGAGCGAGAATAGGCAAGGTTTCTCATCAACAAATCCCAGTCTAGTGATCGGCGACAGGTCGGAAGATTCCCTTTCGATCCAGTTCTCCAGGTGGCGAAGCAGATCGTCGGGTTGCAGCTGTGCCGTTTCAAACCGGCCGAGTAAATAGAACCCAACCGACACGCAGTTGCCTCGGCAAGATTGTAGTTCAGCGCAAACCGTCTGTCGGCTCTAATGGATCCTACTACCTTCTGGCCGCCGGGCTCTTCGCTGCTTCCGCCGTACTCGGCATGGTCGCCACACGGCCGGTTGTACCCGTCGCCTGTGCTGCAGCCGGCGTCGGAGCCTGCGCTGCAGCCGGAGTCAGCCCCAGCGCCTTCCTCACCTCGCCTTCCAGCTTCGCCAGAGTGTCCTTGTTTTCTTTCAGGAAGCTGCGGGCATTCTCGCGTCCCTGGCCGATGCGCTCGCCCTTGTAGCTGAACCACGCGCCCGACTTCTCGAGAATGTTCTGGTTCACCGCCAGATCGAGTAGGTCGCCTTCGCGCGAAATGCCTTCCCCGTAGAGGATGTCAAACTCAGCCTCGCGGAATGGCGCGGCGACTTTATTCTTCACGACTTTGACTTTGGTGCGCGAGCCGACTACCAGGTCGCCTTCTTTGATTGCTGCAATGCGGCGGATATCAATTCGCACCGATGAATAAAATTTCAGCGCGCG